>JAVBSS010000026.1:0-25469 GCA_031556525.1 Lachnospiraceae bacterium | reverse complement strand
TATTGCAAAGGGTGGCAAATGGAGACAAGAAAACAACTCACCATACTGGACTACTCCATACTTACCTATTGACCCTGAAGATGTTGGTCGTCAATACGATGCTGATGTTATTAGAATTAATAGCCAATCTGGTAAAGGTGGTATAGGATTCATATTAGAGCAAAATTATGGTTTTGACTTACCTGCTAAGATGAGAGAAGAAGTCGGTTATAAGGTTAAAGATGTATCTGATAGAGAACATAAGGAATTATCTCCTACTGAGATACTTGATATATTCCAAAAGAATTATGTAAATATCTGCTGTCCAATCAAATTAGTTGAGTGTCATTTCTCACAAAAGAATGGTTTCTCTACTGAATTATCAATATATAGAGATGGCGTAGAAAAAACATACCACGGTCAAGGAAATGGCAGATTAGATGCAGTTGCACATGCTATTATGAAACACTTTAATATTGATTTTTCATTAATATGCTACGAAGAACATGCTTTACAAGTTGGTTCTAATTCACAAGCTTGTGCTTATGTGGGTATCGAAATGAACGACAAAAAAGTATTCTGGGGCGCTGGCATAGATGATGATATTATAAATGCTTCTGTGAAAGCATTATTATCAGCAGTAAATAGATCTCAATAATATTACACAGTAAAACACCTATACATTAGTTATTTCTATAATGTATAGGTGTTATTTATTTTACTATTTCACTGGTACTTCTATTTCATTATCTCCATCGATAAATACTACTGCTACAATGTTTTTAACATCTGCTATCTTAGTTAAGCCTAGGTTTATTTCATAACTAGTGGTTTCTTCATCAATATATCCCGTTGAGCCAGGACCCATTGCTTGTATCTCAGTACGACTTCCATCTGCTAGAACAAAGTATGTTGGCATTATTGGATCTTCATAATATGTTGTTGTAGAAGTGGTTCCATCATCACTATAAGCTATTCCTTCAATGGCATTTCTTTCATAATCATATCTTACTCGAATTGAAATTGGTGATATACTTACATTAGTAACTGCAGCGTTGCAACTCTCAAGTCTTGCATTAACATCTGTATTCTCTACTACATCTGCCTCGTTAATAACCCATGACATTTTCCAATTACCTTCTATTGCAGTTTTTACACCTGTTTTATTAATACTATCATCAAATCCTAAATCAGTAAAAGAAGCCTCTAAAGTTTTTCCATTAAGATATCCAAGTTCGTTTTGCAATATCCATACTTCCCAATAAGTCACATTATCTGTTCCATCTTCCATAATACCATTTTCACCTTGTATAAGTCCTGAAAAATAACTTATATTAGGGTCTTTTCCATCTGCTAACAAAGAAAAACTTTGAAAAAATGTATCTTCAGTTAATAGCATATCTTCTGGCGCTGTTACCTTGAATAAAATATACATAAATTTATCATCTGCTAATGATTGCTCTGCACTTATTGTAACACCATTACTAGTATCACTGGCATCTAATATAGTTGCAACTCCATTCTCTACTAATTCTTCTTGCATAGGTTCATCTACTTGGAACTTATCAGCTACTTTAGCATTCCATTTTAATAATGCTGCCGCTCCTGCTGTTGCTCCAATACATAATACACATACAGCTGCTGCTACTGCTATTTTTCTCTTAAAACTATTTATTTTTCTAAATCTAATCATATTGTCACCCTTCTTTTCATAGCCAGTATTAATCTTATTAAGTGCTTCTGATACACTTGCATTAACACAATATGGCATTTCAATGTCATTATTTAATATTCTTTTTATTTCTCTATCTGAATAATTACTTTGCATATAATTTTGCCTCCTTAACCGTTATTACTTCTCCTTGATACTCTTTTTGCAAACTTTTTCTACCTCTAACAAGACGTGTTTTAACTGTGTTTTCATTAAGATCTAGCAATTCACTTATTTCTGATATCTTGAATCCTTCTACATAATATAAGATAATTATTGCTCTATATTTCTCATCTAGTTTATCTAGGAGTTCAATGAATTCCATATATTCAATATTAGAGTCTTTGCTCTCTATGTCTGGAAATTCTTCTAATAAACACTGTCTTTTGTTATCCTTTAGTATTGAATTACATTTGTTGATTAGTACTCTAATCATCCAAGTCTTAAAGTATCTAGCTTCTCTAAGAGTATCTAATTTTTCAAAGCATGTAAGAATGGTCTCTCCTATTGCATCAGCAACATCTTCATCACTTCTAAGGAATCCTCTAGCAACCTTATACATGCTTTGAGTATTAAGTTCTATAAGAGTAGCGAATGCATCTCTGTCACCACTCATTGCACGTTTTACTAACTGCTTCATGACTACCTCCTTCTTTTTAAAGCTTCCATGGTTTGCTTTATATACATTAGATAATTAACTATATTAAAAAGTTTCAAAATAATTATTTTTCCAATTAACATGGCAATTAAAATTATATTATTTCAATAATTATACAGTAAAAAAGCTAAGGGATAAATCATTCCTTAGCTTTTTCTCTATATTCTATCATTACCAATATCTACCGGATTAATATTAAGGTATCTACATATCTCTAAAAACTCTCCTGCCGATAGCTTTTTATTACTATCACCACTAAGTTTAGAAATAGATATACCAGTATCCTGTTCTACTCTATATAGCGATATTTTACTATCTGCTATATATCTAACTATTTTACTAGTGACATCCATTAATAGTTCCCCCTATAGCAATTCTTGTAATAATAGACTTGATTGACACATTTCCTATTATATTCTTGTTGTGATAGAATTTCAACAAATATCTTCACTCTTTTTCCACTATTCGTTGACATTCATTTTTTAGTAATATATGATTATTTATGAGGTGATAAGGTGAAAAATAATAACATAGCACGTGTACTTAAATACTATCGAAAACTTAATAATTTTTCTGTTAAAGATGTATCTAACATGCTAAATGGTGTTAACTTATCTTATGCAGAAAAAACTATTTATGCATGGGAAACTGGTCGTACGCAACCAGATGCCGATACCTTGTTGTATTTGTGTAGATTCTATGATATAGATAATATCCTTGATACTTTCGGATATACAGAAAATAGTTCTATTCCACTTATACCTACTGATTTCGAAAAAAATCTAATTCTTGCATATAGATCGCGTCCAGAGCTCCATTCAGCAATTGATAAATTGTTGGATTTATAACATAGACCATTGTTACACAATTCCATAAATCTATTAATATGTCAATGGCAACATGAAATCTTAACAATATCTTTATGCGAATAACACTATACAGAAAACCCCTTTCACTAGATTATCTAGTAAAAGGGGTTAATTTAGTTTTAGAAAAATGTAGGTCTATCCCTATTTGGAATATACGTGTCTATTATTTCATCAACTTCCGATCTCGACGTAGCATCTCTACATTTAAACAGCAATTCTTCTTTTTGAGCTTCTGTAAGCTCTCTATCATGGGTAACTAATCCTTGTTCAAAGGCTGCTACAAGATTAAATTGAAAACTTTGTTGTCCACTATCCATCTTCATCTTCCTTTCTGTAAGTCTATTACAAGTGAATCTGAACTTATTTGCCCGCTTATTGCAACACAAGTAAATATGAATTAGTATCTACAATGTTTAGTTTTTTATTCAAAATTATTCTTCAGTTTTTTCTTCTTTGATAGCATTTATTGATAAAGCTAATTCTTCTAATTGCTTATTATCAACAATATTTGGCGCATCTGACATTAGACAAGATGCATCTTTTACCTTAGGAAAAGCTATAACATCACGAATTGAATCTTCTTTTGCCATAAGCATTATTAAACGATCAAGTCCAAATGCAAGTCCAGCATGAGGTGGTACACCATATTTAAATGCATTTAACAAGAATCCAAATTGATCATAAGCATCTTCCATGCTAAATCCAAGTGCTGCAAACATCTTCTCTTGAATATCGTTTTGGTATATACGAACACTACCTCCACCTAACTCTGTACCGTTAAGTACAATATCATAAGCTTTAGCACGAACTTTTCCTGGGTCAGTATCAATATATTGTAAGTCTTCTTCCATTGGCATTGTAAATGGATGATGCATTGCTTGGAATCTTTCTTGGTCTTCATTCCACTCTAATAATGGGAATTCTGTAATCCATGCAAATTTGTATACAGACTTATCAAGCAATCCTAAGTTATTTGCTATCTCTACTCTTAATGCTCCAAGAACATCAAATACTACTTTGTTCTTATCTGCTGCAAATAATAATAAATCTCCAGCTTTACCTTCCATAGCCTCTACTAATACTGCCATCTCTTCATCATTCATAAATTTTGAGAATGATGATTTGTATGTTCCATCTTCATTAATAGCAATATAAGCTAATCCTCTTGCTCCGTAAGTCTTAGCAAACTCAACTAAAGCATCTATTTTCTTACGTGGCATTGCACCTTGTCCATTAGCATTAATACCTCTAACACTACCACCATTTTCAATAGCACCTTTAAATACTACAAACTCACAATCTTTAACTACATCTGTTACATTCTTAAGTTCCATTCCAAAACGTAGGTCTGGCTTATCTGAACCAAATCTATCCATAGCCTCAGCATAAGTTATTCTTTGAATTGGAAGTTGAACGTCAACATCTAACACGTCCTTAAACATCTTAGCAACTAATCTTTCATTAACATCAATTACATCATCAATGTCAACAAATGATAATTCCATATCTATTTGAGTAAATTCTGGTTGTCTATCTGCTCTTAGATCTTCATCTCTATAACATCTAGCAATCTGGAAGTATCTATCATAACCTGAACACATAAGTAATTGTTTAAATATTTGTGGCGATTGAGGTAGTGCATAAAATTCACCTTGATGAACTCTACTTGGTACTAAATAATCTCTAGCACCTTCTGGTGTAGATTTAGTAAGTGTTGGTGTTTCAATCTCAATAAAACCTTCTTCTGCTAAAAATGCTCTTGTTAATGTAGCAACTTTACTTCTCATAATAAGATTACTTTGAAGATCTGGTCTTCTTAGATCCAAATATCTATATTTTAATCTAAGGTCTTCTTTAGTCTTAGAATTCTCCTCAATTGGAAATGGAGGTGTATCAGCTTCTGAAAGTATTCTAATATCTGAAGCAATAATTTCTATATCACCAGTTGCAAGATTCTCATTTACTGCGCCTGCTCTTTTTGATACTTTACCAGTTATGGCTACAACAAATTCACTTCTTAGCTTCTCAGCCTTTCCAAAGTTCTCTGTTCCTACATTTGCCTCCTCAAAGATTATTTGAAGCAATCCACTTCTATCTCTTAAATCAACAAATATTATTCCACCTTTATTTCTGCTTTTTTGAACCCAGCCCATAACTGTAACTATTTCATCAACATTATTTACAGAAACCTCTGTGCATCTATGAGTTCTCTTTAGTCCCTTCATTGACTCTGCCATATTTCTATATCTCCTTATCTATAAAAAATTCTTCAAACACTTCATAGCCTTCGCTTATAAGTTGTTCTTTTTGGAATTTCTTGTTTTTCTTCATTATTGTTATATTAATTTGAGTGCCATTTAAACGTTCTTCTTTTGCCTTTTCTAAAATTGCAAGTAATTTATCATTAGGCATATTCTTTTCAATTAAATACGCTGTCTTCTTGTTAACCATAGGTACTGCATAATCTCTTTCAAGAAGTAACATAACTATACGTTCAAATCCTATCGAGAATCCACAAGCAGGTGTACTAACACCAGTAAATTTACCAATCATCTCATCGTAACGACCACCGCCACCTACTGAACCACCAAACTCATCCATTGATATTTCAAAAATAGGACCTGTATAATATGACATTCCTCTAACTAGGGTAGGGTCAAATTCTATCTTAAATTCTGCTGTCTTAGCCGCTTCAACACTTGAAATAATTGTTTCCATATCTTCGGCAACACTTGGCTCTAAAAATCCTTCCAATGTATCCTTTAAATATTGTACACCTTCTATATTGTTTCCAACATTCTTAAATAATTCTAGATATTTATCAACAGATTCCTGATTAAATCCTTCTTTAACAAGGTCTTCTCTAACTCCATCTAAACCAATCTTGTCCATCTTATCTAGTATAATAAATACTAGATCCCATGAACTTTCCTCAAAACCGCTATATGCTGCCATAGCTTTAAGAATCTTTCTATCATTTATTCTTATAGTAAAATTCTTAAAATCAACTTTTCCTAGAAGCGTTGTTGTCGCAAGAATTAATTCTATCTCTGCAAGTATAGTTGGTTCGCCTAATATATCAATATCGCATTGCATAAATTGACGATAACGACCTCTTTGTGGTCTATCTGCTCTCCATACATTTCCCATCTGTAATGCTTTAAATGGATTTGGCAAATCATTACCATTATTTGAATAATATCTACATAGCGGAACTGTAAGGTCATATCTAAGACCCCCATCAACTAAGTCTGACTCTGCTTTCGCCTCATCTATTTTAAGTTTTTCTCCACGTTTTAGTATTTTAAATATAAGTTTCTCATTCTCCCCACCTTGTTTACTACTGAGATTTTCAATATTCTCTACACAAGGTGTCTCAACTGAACTAAAGCCAAATGTTTTATAAGTTTCTTTGATTAAACCTATAACATAATCTCTTATCTCCATCTCTCTTGGTAATATATCTTTCATACCAGTAACTGGTTTTTTCTTCATTGCCATTACTTCTCCTCCTAAATTACAAATACTTCTCTTCTATCTCTAATAACATAGCCTCTTGGTGAATAACATTTTGAAAAGCTAAAAATATCTTCATATCAAAATGTTTAACCTCATCTATAATCAATTCTGTTGCTTGTTTGACATCAAATGCTTTTCTATATGGTCTATCAGATACAAGTGCAACAAATACATCACATACTCTAAGCACTCTTGAACCTATAGATATATCATTTCCCATTAGATTATCCGGATAACCCGAACCATCAAAATTTTCATGGTGATGTAAGATAAATTCGCATACTCTATCTGAATATCCTTGCTCTCGTGCAATCTCATATCCCATATTTGCATGTTTTCTAACATATCTCATCTCTTCGATTTCCATAGTGTTTTCATCACGTCCATATATATACGGTGCAATTTTTATCTTTCCTATATCATGAATTAATGCTGCCATCTCTATATCATGGCATAGCTCTCCATCTAAATTAAGTTCTCTAGCTAACTTACCTGCTAAGTTGGATACATATATACCATGCTCTATGCAATTTATAACATCTTCTGATAAATAATTATCTTCTGATAATAATTCCTCAATCTCCATATGTATCTCTCCTATTTACAAGCCATCCTTACTTCTTTTCTAGCTATCATTTCATCTACACGTAATATGTAATCATCCACATTTTTAACATTCTCAACTCGTTCAATTCTATTTTCCAAAGGGTATACTAGCTTAGTTGATGCCCCTGCACCCATAGCTATAATATCCATTTTCTCTTCCATAATCAATATATTATATAAACATTCCTTACCTTCAGTTGAATATCCAATGTTTTCAAGGTTACCCGGAATGTTCTTTTGTCTATATAAATAATAAGGATATAGCTCTAACTTTCTTGCATAACTATCTACCAATTCAATCATTTCGTTTGTGCTTCCCTTAATCATACTTCTATATTGTTCCATCTGTATATTAAGATTGGCCGCACGCTTTATTGCCAATGAATGAACTGTTAAACTATCAGGTTTCATATCATATATCTTATCTAAAGTATATGTTAATTCTCTAATTTCTTCATTAGGAAGCCCAATAATTATATCCATATTTATATTATCAAAGCCTAATGTTCTTGCTTCTTCATAAGCTCGTATTGTATCTTCCGTACTATGCGCGCGACCAATTAACTTCAACGTCTCATCATTCATAGTCTGTGGATTAATACTAATTCTATTAATATTATGTTTTCTAAGCACTTGTAATTTATCAATATTGATACTATCAGGTCTTCCTGCCTCAACAGTAAACTCTCTAACATAAGATGTATCAAATATATCATATATGTATGTAATAAGCTTATCTAATTCGCAAGCCTCTAATGAACTTGGTGTTCCACCACCAATATATATAGTTGTTAGTTTTTTATGCTTATAAACATTAGCTACATATAAAAATTCCTTCTTAAGTGCCTCTATATAATCATCTACCTTATCTCTATATGAGAATATAGGGTATGATGTAAACGAACAATATAGACAAGTAGACGGACAAAATGGAATACCTATATATATACTGTATTCCTTATCAAAATCAATATTATTATATAACGAAATCTCTTTCTTTGCTACTTCTAAACATATATCAGCCTTACTTTTTGTTGTAAGATAAACTTCTTTATATTCATCTATAATAGTCTCATCGCTAGCGTTATTTTCTAAAAAGTCTGTAGCAATTTTTGTAGGACGAATTCCTGTAAGACTTCCCCAGGGCAAAGTCACACCTGTATACACTGATAACAGATTATATACCACCGCTTTAATGGGATTCTTGGATGCTTTTTTATCTAGATAATTACAGGCTAGATAATCTCTAGAACAATATCCTTCTATATCTGATAGCAGAAAATCTATTCCATCCTCATTAAAATCCACTTGTAATGTTAAATGTGTTCCTTCTTCATATGTAACTATTTTCTCATCTTTATAAAATGCTTGTAGCATAGCTCTAAAATCATTATTATAATTGTCTACACTTTGTTTTAAATATATCATTATTCTATTCCACCTACAAATGGATTATATTTCTTCTCATTACTAATAGTAGTACGGTCTCCATGTCCTGGATATACTACTACCGAATCCGGAAGAATAAATAATTTCTCTTTTATTGATTTTAGTAACGTTACTTCACTTCCTGTAGGGAAATCGCTACGACCAACACTTTCTTCAAATAACGTATCTCCTGAAAACAACATATTTTCGTTTTCAATATAATAACACATTCCACCTTCAGTATGCCCAGGTGTCTTAATACACAGCATATTAGTACCAATTAAGTCTATTGATTGGTTATCTGTTAATGTAACATCTGCATTATATGAAAGGTTAGCTCCAAACATAGTTGATAAATTAACTCTAGAATCCGAAAGTACATTAACCTCATCTTCTGAACAATATATTTTTGTCTGTGGAAATGCTTCTACAAGCTCTCCAACAGCTCCTATATGATCCATATGTCCATGAGTTAATAATATCCCTTCTAATATATAATTTTGATTATTAACCATGTTAATTAAAAAATCTGCGTTAGCCGCTGGATCTATAATAACAGCCTGCCTTGTATCAGTATTAACTACTGTATAACAATTAGTTGCTAAGTTTCCTAATACGTTTGTTACAACTACTATTCCCATTATGCACTAGTCCTCTCTATGTCAATTACACTTTCAACATTTCTTAATTTTGCAATCATTTTATTAAGCTGGTCAACACTCTTTATCTCAAACGAAACGCTTATTGTTGCCTTGCCTTGCTTATTTGTTCTAGAATTAACACCTGATATATCTATATTATTTTCTGTTAATATCTTAGTTATATCAAATAATATTCCTCTTCTATCTGTAGCATATATCTTTATTTCGGAAGAATATACAGCTGTGCTCTCTTGAGGTCTCTCTTGCCACTCAGCATCCATCAATCTAGCTCTATCCATCTCATCCATGCTCATAACATTTATACAATCTGTTCTATGAATAGAGATTCCTCTTCCTCTTGTAACGAATCCTATTATCTCATCGCCTGGTACTGGTGAACAACATTTTGAAAAACGTACAGCTACATCATCTATACCCTTAACTACTATGCCACCTGATGATTTATTTATCTTCTTATGATCATTACCATCGCCAAGATGCTCTAATACTTCTTCATTAGTAACTTCCTTCTTATGTTCTTTGTCATATTCTTCTACTAGTTTATTAATAACTTGACCTTCTTTGAGTCCACCATGTCCTACTGCTGCTAGCACTGAATCCCAATCTCTAAAGTTATATTTCTGCAATATTTTATCAATATATTGTGATTTTGTATAATCTGATAGAGTATAGCCCTTTGTCTTACAATAGTTATTTACTAATTCCTTACCTCTATTGATATTATCCTCTTTGAACTCTTGCTTAAACCATTGATTAATCTTAGTCTTTGCTTGTGTACTCTGTACAATATTAAGCCAATCCCTACTAGGTCCTTTGGAATTCTGTGAAGTTACAACTTCTATTCTATCTCCATTTTGTAACTTATATTCTATTGGCACTTGACGTCCGTTAACTCTTGCTCCAATCATCTTGTTACCAACTGCGGTATGAATAGAGTATGCAAAATCTATAGGTGTAGAACCCTTTGGAAGATTCTTAACATCACCTGCAGGCGTAAAACAATATACTTGCTCCGCAAACAAATCAAGATCAGTCTTTACAAAAGACATAAACTCCTTATTATCTTCTGTATCTCTTTGCCACTCTAATATCTGTCTTAACCAACTAAGTTTTGCTTCTTCCTTCTCTCTTCCTGTAGCACCTTGAGCATTTTCTTTGTATTTCCAGTGAGCAGCAATACCATATTCTGCTGTTCTATGCATATCATTGGTACGTATTTGTATTTCAAATGGTTTTCCTGTCTTACCAATAAGTGTAGTATGAAGTGATTGATACATATTTTGCTTAGGCATAGCAATATAATCCTTGAAACGTCCTGGTATCGGCTTGTACATTTCATGAATTATTCCAAGTGCTGCATAACAATCTCTTACTGTCTCGACTTTGATTCTAACTGCAAATATATCGTATATTTGATCGATAGTTTTATTCTGGTTAACCATCTTCTTATATATACTGAATAAATGCTTAACTCTTCCATCTATCTCTGCTTCTATATTAGCTTCATCTATATAGCCTTTTACTTCCTCAACTATATCGCATATCATCTCTTCACGTTCAGCCAAACGATCATCAATCTCTGTCTTCAACGTAGTATATACATCATGTTGTAAATACATCAATGACAAATCATCCAACTCTGTCTTAATCTTACTAATACCAAGTCTATGGGCAAGAGGTGCATATATATCCATTGTCTCTTTTGATTTTTCTATCTGTTTTGCGGGACTTTGATATTGTAGAGTTCTAAGATTATGAAGTCTATCTGCTAATTTAATAAGAATAACTCTAATATCCTTAGCCATAGCAAGAAACATCTTTCTTAGATTCTCTGCCTGAATCTCAATCTTATCTTGTGTAAGATTAAGTTGTGTAAGTTTTGTAACTCCATCTACTAGTAAAGCTATTTCTGGTGAAAACTCCTCTGAAATCTCTTCTATTGTCATAACTGTATCTTCAACTACATCATGAAGTATACCTGCAACGATAGTCTCTTTATCAAGTTCTAATTCTGCAAGCAAAATAGCCACACATAATGGATGCATTATATATGGTTCTCCAGACTTTCTCATCTGTCCTTTATGAGCTTCATTTGCTATAGAATATGCTTTTTCTATCATGGAGATGTCTGTAGATGGATGATACGTTAATATATGATCAATTAATTGTTTATATAATTCCTCTGGTGGAGTAAAATCCTTTGGTTTAGATAATTCTATTTCCATTTTGTTATTCGCCATAATCTCACCACTTTTCTTATAGTAATATATATTGTGTTATATTATAATACATTCGTCTTAAAACCACAAGATATGAACTATTCTTCATATTTTGCATAGCTAATTAATGTAAGTTGAATATTAGTTGTGTCCCTATACGTATTAATAGTAGGATAATATGCAACATTAAGCCTAACACTATTTAACCAACCATGTAACATTTTATCACATTCTTCATATCCAAACCACTGTGTAATCCTATCAGTAAATTCTTCTGGATTAAAATATACTGCTTCTATTGAAGTTCCAACATCACTCTCTAAAATAAGTTTTATTACATTTCTGTTTACCCCAAATATTTTTGCTGAATTTACCTTCAGGTTCCTATGTGCAAATACTGGTTTTTCATTCCCTTTACCAAATGGCTCTAATACAGATAATTGTTCAATAAATTTCTCTGAAATATAATCTACTGGCATTGCTACATCAATTTTCAATTTTGGTAAAATATCATTATCTGACAGTTTACAATTAAGATTAAGTTTCTGTCTTAGGCTATCAATATTACTTTCAAACAATGTTAATCCTGCTGCAAGTGGATGTCCTCCAAACTTTACAAGTAACTTCTTACATTCTGTTAATTCTTCATACATATTATATTCTTCTATAGAACGTCCCGAGCCTTTAACTAAGTTATCTTCACCCTTAGTAATTACTAGAGTTGGTCTATAATATTTTTCTTTTATTCTTCCTGCTATAATTCCAGCAAGACTTTCATGACAATCAGGCAAATATACTACCAATACTTTCTCTTCAAGCATATTGCTCTCTTCTACTTGTTTTATAGCAATTTCTGTTGCCTCAACAGTCATTTCTTTACGATTATCATTTATTTCTTTTAAATTAATGGCTTGGTTAATGGCTTCCTTCTCATCAGTCTCAAGCAATAGTTTAAGACTTAATTTTGCACTATTTAGTCTTCCTGTTGCATTTATACATGGACCTATTACAAAGCCTAAATGATATGTGCTTAATTTCTTATCTGATAATTCGTTAGCTTCTATCAATGCTTTAAGACCAATATTGGTACAGTTATTCAATCTCTCCAGACCATTTTTAACAAATACTCTATTCTCACCAACAAGTGGCATTACATCACATACCGTAGCTATTGCAACATATTCTAAATATTTTTGTATCTCTCCAAGTTCGTGTTCATTCGCCGCATATAATGCCTCCATTAATTTGTAGGCAACTCCTGCGCCACACAACTCTTTAAATGGATAGTCACATTCTTCCTGCTTAGGATTGACCACTGCATCCGCATTAACTTTCTGAAACACCTTGTTTCCATCTTCATCCATCTCATATGGTATGTCGTGGTGATCTGTTACAATTACCGTCATTCCCAAATCCTTTGCATATTTAATTTGAGAAATAGCTGATATACCGTTATCACAAGTTAATATTGTATTAATGCCTTCATCAAAGGCCCTCTTAATCATATTTTCGTTTATTCCATATCCATCTTGTATTCTATCCGGAATGTCATAATCTACTTTTGCACCTAACTCAACTAGTCCTTTATATAATATATAATTGGACATAACTCCATCTGCATCATAATCGGATATTATTCTAATAGAATTACATTCTTGAATATCGCGATCCAATATATCTACAGCTTTATCTATATCTTTCATCATATATGGCGCATGCAACTTCGCAATCTCAGGATACAGATATTCTTCCATACCATCCTCAAAAATATCTCTATTTCTTATTACTCTTGCAACAACTGGATCTATATGATACTTGTCACCTAATCCATAAAAATCTGCGCTTTTATTATATATTATCCATCTCTCTGTCATACTATTCCCTCAAATAAGAAATGGGGACATTGGCATATACCTTTGTCCCCATAATATTTACTTATCTTCTTTTTTAACTAATTTTGTTTTTAACAATAACCATAATGGTCCTGTAATACATACTGAAGAATATGCTCCACATACAATACCTACCATCAATGCAAGTGAAAATTCTTTAATAGACGGTACACCCATAATGAATAGTGCAAATACCATTATAAATGTTGTTAATGTTGTATAGATTGTTCTTGTTAATGTTTGACTAATACTCGTATTTACAACTGCTTCATAGCCAACCTTCTTAACATTCATAATCTGCATGTTTTCTCTAAATCTATCAAATATAATAATTGTAGTATTAATACAATATCCAAGTATTGTTAACATACATGCAATAAATGTATTACCTACAGATAATCTTGCTACTGAATATACTGTAAATACAACGAGAACATCATGTAACAATGCTATAACTGCACTAGCTCCGAATTTAACATCCTTAAATCTAATAGCTATATATATAAGCATTAATATAGTTGCAATAGTAACTGCTAATATGGCATCTTTCTTCATTTCTCCACTTATTGTACCACTAATATTTTCAATAGAGAATTCTTCAATAGTAAAGTTACTTCTTAATGCATTCTCAACTATTTCACTTTGTGCTTCATCCAATACACCTAATTTAATTACTATCTGATTTGAACCTTGTACATTTTGTAACTGTATTTCAGCTTCGCTAACACCTGCTGCATCAGCTATAACTGGTCTAATACTTTCTTCTGCTTCTGCTAATGTGTATTCTTTATCAAAAGTAGCACTTATTGAAGAACCACCTAAGAACTCTATACTGTAGTTAAGTATATTTCCTGTATTCTTTTTATTAATTGGAAGGAATATAATTCCTAGTGCAATAACTATAAATGATGCTACATAACAATACTTAGATATTTTAACATAGTTACGAATCTTAGGAGGCTTAGCACCACCATAGAATTTGGCATCTTTAATGCCCAATTCATAGAAAGCTTTCAATAAATGTTTAGTAACTGTTATTGCAGTAAACATAGATAACGCAATACCTATTGCTAATGTTTGTGCAAATCCCTTAACTCCACCAGTTCCCATAAGATATAGTACTCCTGATGCTATTAAAGTAGTTACATTACCATCTATTATGGCAGATAATGCTTTATGGAAACCTGTATCTATAGCTGATCCTACTGAATTACCAGTTGTTATTTCTTCTTTTATTCTAGTATATATAATAACATTTGCATCTAATGCCATACCTATTGAAAGTACAATACCTGCTAAACCTGGTAATGTTAGTGTTACATCAAATAGATTCAATACAAGTAACATAATTATTACATATCCTGATAATGCTAAAGTTGCTACAACACCTGGCATTAAATAAACAATAATCATCATTATACAAACTACTATTAATCCAATTAAACCAGCTTTTAGAGTAGACATTACTGCTTCTTGTCCAAGCTTAGCTCCAACTATATTCGATTGAAGTGTTTTAAGCTCTAACGGAAGTGCTCCGATTCTTACTGTTGTTGCTAGAGCATCTGCTTCTTCGTAACTTGCCATACCATCAATCTGTGCTGATTGAGAATTAATTGCTTGTTTTACGTTAGGCGCACTTTGTACTTGTCCATCATATATAATATATATTCTCTTTCCTACGTTATTAGAAGTAGCTTCATAAAACTTTTGAATACCTTCTTCTTTAAATACTAACTGTACAATATATTTGCTAGTACTACTAGCATTTTGTGAGTTATCTACACCCGCTTGAGCATCACTAACATCTGCACCTGTAAGAAGTGGTGTATATTCTTCACCATTTACAAATGCTTCATATCCTTCTTCATCTAAGAACTCTAATGCTCCTGCTGCTCCTAATCCCTCTAATATTTCATGGGCATTCTCAACCCCTGGAATCTCAACACTTATACGTCTTCCTGTTGAATCCTTATATACTTCTCCCTCTGTACTATAAGTATCTACACGCTTTTGAAGTTTGTATGCTGTATCATCAATATCCTTTGATGTTGCATCTTTATCAACAACTTCATAAACAATACTTACACCACCTGCAAGGTCAAGTCCTAAACTAATATTTCCTGCTCTACCAGCATGTGTTTTTCCAAGTCCAAAGATTGCTGTGTATGCTCCTGCTGCAAGTGCAAGAATAAATACTAGCAATATTAAAATGGCATTTCTCTTTGTTTTCTTCATTTTATTTCTCCTTCTCCTCTAAATCAGCCATAGCTGCTTTAATCATTATGGCACATTCAATTCTCTTTTTCTGTAACTCACAACCTATATCATAGGCATCAAGTATGTTGCCATGGAATTTATATGAATTAGCTGAACAACCTCCACTACAGTAAAATCTAGCAAAGCAATTCTTACATTTATCTTTTGCATATACATTACATAGTTTGAATTCTTCTTGTCTACTAGTATTAGTTACACCTTCATCTACATTTCCCATAAGAAATTCATCTAATCCAACAAACTGGTGACATGGATATAAATCTCCCCAAGGGGTAACTGCTAAATACTCTGTTCCTGAACCACATCCTGAAAGTCGCTTAGACACACAAGGACCACCTGTTAAATCTATCATAAAGTGGAAGAAATTAAATCCTCTTCCTTCCTGCTCTCTCTTAATTATTTCCTTCGCAAGCTTATCATATTCATCTAATAATTTCGGTAAATCTTCTTCTTTGATTGCATAAGGTTCTTCTGGTAGAGATACTACTGGTTCTACAGATATTTGTTGGTAACCCATATCTGCTAGATGAAGTACGTCTTCCGAAAAATCAAGATTATTATGTGTAAATGTACCTCTTACATAATAGTTTTGTTGATTTCTTGATTCAACCAATTTCTCAAACTTAGGCATTATATATTGATAGCTTCCCTTACCGTTAGGTGTAGGTCGCATTCTATCATTAACCTCTGGTCTACCATCAACGCTTAATACAACATTTGCCATCTCTTTATTAGCAAACTCTATAACGTCATCATCAATAAGAACTCCGTTAGTTGTTAATGTAAATCTAAAGTTCTTATCATGTTCCTCTTCTAAACTTCTTCCATAGGCAACTATATCTTTAACTACTTGGAAATTCATTAATGGTTCTCCACCAAAGAAATCTACTTCAAGGTTCCTTCTACTACCCGAATTAGCTATCAAGAAATCTATAGCCTTCTTACCTACCTCTAAGCTCATCATTGATCTATCGCCATGATATTCACCCTCACCTGCAAAACAATACCTGCAAGCCAAGTTACAATCATGAGCAATATGTAAACATAATGCTTTAACAACTGTTTTTCTCTTCTTAAAATCTATAATATAATCTTCATATACATCTTCAGTAAATAGTTGTCCATCACTAGCAAGTTCTTCAACTTCATCATAACCATTACTTACTTCTTCCATTGGATATTTGTCCAACTTATCTATTATCTCTTCTTTGCTATTATTCTCATATAATTCAATAATATCATACACAATATCATCAACTACATGAATAGCACCACTACATATATCCATAACAATATTGTAGCCATTATTTTTATATTGGTGAATCATTATTAGCTCCTTAATCCTATGCTCTGCATGCATTATTACTAAGCTCGAAAACACCTCGCTAAGTAATAATAGTATACATAATTAAGGGGACTACCTCCCTCGAGGCGGTCCCCTCTAATCATACAAAAGTATATAATTATTTGTTCTCGCAGCTTTGGTTTCCTACTGTGCAAGATGTTTTACAAGCTGATTGGCATGAAGTTTGGCATTCACCACAACCGCCTTTTTTCATAGTATCTTTTAAAGTCTTATTTGTTAATGTCTTTATATGTTTCATAATATTACCTCCTTAATTACTTCACGAAGCATTATACCATATAAATCCTTACATTTAAAGTGTTTTTTTTAGCTTACCATTCCACCTAACAGACCTCCACCTACGCATAAAAAGAATGCTGTAATACTACTAGCCGATGTCAAATTAAAATCCTGACTTATTATCGTTGATACGAGGTAAATAATAAATATATATAATACCCCTAATAACAATCCCCATACAAATTTCTTTTCCTTAACTTTCTTTCCTGTTATAAACCCACCTAAAAAACTTGCAATTATGTATATTGCAACAATAGCTATATTTACAACGCTTTCTGTAAGTTCCATCTTATATACTAGAAATGCTAATATTGCTAGTGCAATTCCCGTTACTACATATGCTGCAATAAGAGACTTAATTACCTCCATTGCTTTTAACTTTGCAGACATACCATCACCTCCTTGTTTAATATATGCAAGGAGATAATAGTGCTATGCATACTATCCTAAAATGTCTACACTTTCATTCATTTTAATTATCAATATTTCGATAATAAAATACAGCCAACTGAGTTCTATCTCTAAGACTTAATTTTTCTAATATTAGACTTATATAATTCCTAACTGTTCCTTCGCTTAAAAATAATTCATTAGATATTTCTTTATTACTTAATCCTTCGGCTACTAGTTTAATAATATCTTGCTCCCTATCATTAATATCATAGTCATCATAGTTAAAATGCTCTTTATTTTGTATTAACTGCGGCAATTTCTCAATTACTTCACTACCAAATACATTTTGACCACCTTCTACTGCCTTTAGGGCTGGTACAATTCCTTCAAAATCTTGTTTTAATATATAACCTTTTGCTCCAATATTTAAAGCCTTCACTATATATTCATCATCAGAAAAAGTAGTCAAAAATAATATCTTAGCATCTGAATATTTCTCTATTATATGTTCTGCTGCCTCAAGACCAGTCATAGTGTCCATTCTAATATCCATTAGCAATATATCTGGTGTGTTTTTCTCATATAATTCAATGGCTTCCTTGCCATTATTACCGACATCAACAACCTGTATATTATTAGCCTCTAATATCGTCTTTAAAGATATTGCTACCAATTTATCATCATCTACCACTAACACTTTCATACTACTGCCTCCCCATGCTTCTATTAAGCAATATTACTTATTCATAACATAATCATTTTTAATATCTTCACTTCTTATTTCTCATCATTCTCTACTTTACTCTTATTTATTGAAATAAATATCTTAAAACCTTTTGCAGTCTCTATTCTAAATGTACCATCAAAGGCTTCTACTCTTTCTCGCATATTTTCAAGACCAATTCCGCCTTTTAAACTTTTATTCTTAACCTTACCGTTATCTTCTATTAGTAATTGATAAAATCCTGGATGCTCTCTAAGTATTATATTTACTGAATCTCCATTACTATGCTTCACTATATTATTCATTGCCTCTTTTACTGTCGCAATAAAACAATACTTAATATTTCTTGGAACTGCTGGTGACGCATCATAGTCAATATTTATCTTATAATCTTTCATATCCCCTACTGCATCATATATAGCTTTCTTAAGATCCACTGATTCATCATGTAAATCATGAACACTTTCTCTTATACTGCTCATTGCTTGGTTAAGTGTATCTTTAATGCTTACCAAGTGTTCACCCGTTGTCTCCTCTTTATTAATAGCCATCAACGCACCTATTTGTAAAATCGATCTAGACAACATATGACCTACGTTATCATGTATTTCTCTTGCTATTCTATTTCTCTCTCGCAATGTTGCCAAATATATTTCATAATCCTGCTTTTCTAATAATGTCTTATTCTTTTCTTTGAGCATCATGTTATATTCTTCACTTGTATCTCTAAGTCTTATTAATTCATCACTAAGATCTTCCATCTTAGTACTCTTATATTGAAGATATATACTTATGGCAATAATAGCTGTAACATATACTAACTGCCACATCTCATAATCACTTACAAATATACTTATTATAAATGCTACAACTGAAAGTCTAACTTCCCATTTTATATCATTCATTAAGGCTATGTATATAACCACTGGCAAATATACTATACACTGTGGAATAAATATAGAAACAACAATACATATTAGTAATATATATTTAATTAAATTTGCATCTCTTAAATATAATCCCATTGCTGATACCGAAAACAGCAATAGAAATATAATTACTGGTGCTATAAAGCTCTCGCCACTAAATAATATTACAAGACTTGCTATTAATAATATTATACTATCAATTATTCTTGACATCTAATTTCTCCTACTCAAACAAGCTAAATTGCTCATATCCATATTGTTTCTTATAACTATGTATAATATCCTTCATATTATATAGGATGCCATACTTCTCACATTCCTTCTTAAACATGCTATATAACTTAGATGAATTATTAGCTCTGCACTCATAATACTGCCCAAATCTCTTCTTATACATATCAACATAATTCTCATCAGGAAATAATTCTTGCAACTTATTATAGTAATAATCCCTTTGATTACCCCGAAGTGTCATTCCCATTGATGGGTATATAAATGTAACACCCATTTCATGAGCTTTTCTTACTATACCTAATATATTCTCCTCGCTATCTTCTATAAAAGGTAGTATAGGCATCATAAGTATCCCTGTAGTAATTCCTGCATCAGTTAACTTAGATACTGTTTCCCATCTTTTTGAAGAAGCTGGTGCATTAGGTTCAACCTTCTTACTTATGTTATCATCCATTGTGGTAATTGTTATCTTAGCTACAGCTGGTGAATGTTCCTTTATATCTTTTAATATATCTATATCTCTTGTAATAAGGTCTCCCTTAGTTGCAATACAGATTCCAAAACCATAGGCATTTATAAGTTCTAGAGCATGCCTTGTTAGTTCCATATCCTTCTCAAAAGGATTATAGGGATCACTCATTGCGCCTGTTCCTATTAATCCTGTCTTTGTCTTTCTTCTCAGTTCATCTCTTATAATTTCCAAAGCATTTTCCTTTGCCTTAACTGTATGAAAGTCTTCTATTCCATAACATTCTGAACGGCTATCACAGTATATGCAATCATGGCAACAGCCTCTATATATATTCATATTGTAATCTGTTCCAAACCAATATTCCGGATGCTTCGTCTTGGTAATAATTGATTTAGCTGCAACATATTCCATATCTATCTCCTAATAAAATAATCTTTTCATAAAGTATACCATATCTGTACTTACCTCAACCACTGTATTTTCATAGTTGTGACAATTGTCATATTAGTTATTGACTCTGTTCACTTATACATTTCCACATTTTCTCGTATACTAGCACTATAACAAAGAACTTATTGTTAATTACTCTTATTTTAAATGAGTTTAACAATATTATATATTAATTTTAGGGAGGATATTATATGGGAACACCAGTTGTAAAAATTGAAAATCTTGTTAAAAGATATAAAGAATTAATAGCTTTAGATCATTTTAATCTAGAAATTGAGGAAGGAGAAATATTCGGACTACTCGGGCCTAATGGTTCAGGTAAAACAACTACTATCAATTGTTTACTTGCTCTACTTACCTTTAACAAAGGAACTATTGAAATTTTCGGAAAGGAAATGACTCCTACTAGCTATGATATAAAGAAAGATATCGGCATAGTAATGCAAAATGTTGCTGTCATTGAAGAATTAACTGTTATTGAAAACATCGATTACTTCTGCGGCTTATATATTAAAGATAAAGCTACTAGAACAAAATATGTTAAAGAAGCAATTGAATTTGTAGGCCTTGAGGATTTTACAAAGTTCTATCCTAAAAAGTTATCAGGTGGTTTACTTAGAAGATTAAATATTGCTTGCGGTATTGCTCACAAACCAAAATTAATAATTCTTGATGAGCCTACTGTAGCTGTTGATCCACAAAGCAGAAATAAAATACTAGAAGGTATTCAAGAGCTTAATAGAAACGGAGCAACTATTATATATACTTCTCATTACATGGAAGAAGTTGAACAAATCTGTACTAGAATTGCCATCATGGATAAGGGCAAGAATCTTGCTATTGGTACTACAGAGGAATTAAAGAGAATGATTAAAAATAGTGAGAATATTTCTATAGAAGTACTTTCCCTAGACTCTAATCATATAGAAAACATCAAAACACTTCCACATGTATATGAAGTTTCTTATGATGACAGACAGTTAAAAATCAGTTGTACAGGCGGCAAGCACAATTTGGCAAGAATATTAGATTATCTTCAATCTAACAATATATCTTTTGGCCGTGTATATTCTGAACTACCAAGTCTTAACGATGTTTTTCTCGAGATAACTGGTAAAGACTTAAGAGATTAGAAGGAGGTATAATATGTTTTTTCATTCATTTAAATATTCATTTATAGCATGTATTAGAAATAGAGAAGAAGTGTTTTGGTTATTACTATTTCCTATGCTTCTAGGCACTATGTTCTATATTGCTTTTGGTAGCTTATATGATTCTCAAGAAATATTTAAAGTTGTTCCTGTAGCTATAATATACGATGATACAGATGAATCAAAAGCGTTTAAGCAGATTGCTGATGAACTTAGCAAAGAAGGAGATGACCAATTACTTAATGTTGTTACTAACAATGAAGATGAGGCTCTTACACTATTAGAGGGCAATGAAATTGTTGGTATTATATATTCTGGCGATACTCTAAGTCTCTCTTTCTCTTCAAATGTTACTGATGTATCAATTAGTCAAAGTATATTAGAATCTTTTCTTAATGAATACATTATAAAATCAGAAGTAATTACTGATGTTGCTATGAATCATCCTGAAAAACTTGCTGATATTATTGCCTCTTTAGAAAATGACATAAATTATAACAAAGAAATATTCTATACCAACGGAGATATGGATCCTTATAATCAATATTTCTATAATTTAATAGCTATGTTTTGCTTATACACATCAATAGCAGGTCTTTCTGTAGCTGTAGGCAATCAAGCTAACCTATCTCCTTTGGGAGCAAGAAAAGCTTCTTCACCAATAAATAGATTTATTTCTGCACTGGGTGAACTATCTGGAACTTTTGCAGTACAACTTATTTGCTTATGTGCAATAATATTTTATCTTACTTGTATACTTAAGGTTAATCTAGGCTCTCAATTACCTCTAGTATTGTTAACTTCTATTATGGGCATTATCGTTGGTATGAGTTATGGCTTCCTTGTAGGCTCAATTAGTAATATAAGCTCAGGTAGTAAGGTTGGTATCCTAATGTCGGTAACAATGGTATTTTGCTTCTTAAGCGGTCTTATGGTTGCTAATATGAAAAGCATAGTAGAATCCATATGTCCTATAGCAAATAAACTTAATCCTGCTACCATTATTGCGGATTGCTTCTATTCGTTAAATATATATGATACCTACGATAGATTTTTTAATAATATATTATCACTAGCTATAATATCTTCAATATTTATAATAGGTGGAATACTACTAAAAAGGAGGTCTAGATATGCAAGTATTTAAAACATTTTTCAAGATAGGTAGCAAAAAAATGCTTAACCTCTCAATATATTTTGTAATATTTGCTGCATTAACTTTCTTGTTAAGTGGCTCATCATCTAAGGATGATTCATACGAATTCTCAACAACATCTTTAGACGTGTGCATAATAGATGAAGATAATAGTAGTGCAAGCAAAGCATTTTATGACTATATGTCTACTCTTCATAACATTGTAGAATTAGAAAACGACAAAGAAACTATTCAAGATAATCTATATTCTCGAGATGTTCAATATGTACTTATTATTCCTAAAGGGTTTGAGAATAATTTATTAAACGGCAACTTCGATAACCTTGTAAACAATATAAAAGAGCCTAATTCTTTTAGAGGTACATTTGTGGATTATCAAATATCTACATATTTATCTACAGTAAATATGTATTTAACCGGTGGATACGAACTTAATGATGCTCTATCTCTTGTACAAGATACTGCATCACTAAAAGCTGATATAAATATAATATCATTTAGTAGTGCTGCAAATAGTAAAGATAATCCTATGTATTACTTCTTTGCGTATCTACCATATATATTTGTTGTATTGGTTATCGCTGGATTAACTCCTATTCTCATTACTTTGAACGTGAAAGAACTAAGTAATAGAATTGATTGTTCTCCATTAACTACAACTAGTAGAACCCTTCAAGTTATACTTGCAAGTTCTTTATATGCAATAGGAATATGGGCACTATTTATGATCTTAGGACTTGTTGCTTACGGTTCAGATATGTTTACCACTTACGGTCTAATTAGTATGTTAAATTCATTTGTATTTATACTTGTAGCGCTTTCAATAACCACTTTTGTTAGTTACTTTGCACCATCTGTAAATATTCTTAATATGATTGGAAATGTTGTTGGACTTGGAATGAGTTTCCTATGTGGAGTATTTGTACCTCAATGGCTACTAGCTGATGGATTATTAAGTATCTCTCGCTTCCTACCTGCCTTCTGGTATGTAAGAGCCAATAATATGGCAGCAGGATTAGTAAGTGAAACTTATAGCCTTGGTAAATATCTAAAATATGTTGGTATCGAATTACTATTTGCCATTGCAATATTCTCTGCTGCACTCGTAGTATCCAAGATAAAACAAGAAAAAAAGATTTCATAACATATGAAAGACCCTTCACTGCAAGGGTCTTTTATTTTTATAAATCTATAACTTCTATTTCTTCACACAATAACATAATATCAGCTTCGCCACTATCCATACGCAACAAACAATATTTACTTCCTTGTGGTATATCAAAACAAGGCTCAAACAATATTTCAAATGCCTCTTTAATATTCTTATCCTTCAATTCATGCATCTTAATTTCACAGATAAAAACAGGAAACTCATCTGCAGTCAAATTAATTGACGTTCTCCATACATTATGACAAGAAATTTTTTTATACGGTTTGCCATCATAGCTATTAATGAAGTCAAAAGTAGCTACATTACTTAATTCCAAACTTGTTAAATTAACATATTTTGCAATAGTCTTGTCCATATGTTTCAACCATTCATAGGGCTTCAAATTAAAATTAATCAATACTATTCCTCCTAAAACAAACAGGCACAAGATATTAATTCGTTATAATGAATCAACTTCTTATGCCTGCTATATATGTATACCTTAATTATTATGCGTATAATGGATATTTGCTTACGATAGATTTAACTAATTCTTTAGCCTTAGCTTCGTCTTTATCAATAACTGCTGCCTTAATTGCTTCTGCTACTGTTACCATATCTTCTTCATTAGCACCACGAGTTGTTATTGCTGGTGTTCCAAGTCTTATACCACTTGTTACAAATGGTGACTTTGGATCGTTAGGTACTGTATTCTTATTACAAGTAATATTTACAGAGTCTAATAACTTCTCTACTTCTTTACCTGTTAACTCAAGATTTTGTAAGTCAACTAACATTAAGTGATTATCTGTACCACCAGATACGATATTGAATCCTCGCTCTATAAGTGCTGCTGATAATGCTGCTGCATTCTTAACTACTTGTGCTTGATATGCCTTATATTCATCTGTTAATGCTTCTTTGAAACATACAGCCTTTGCTGCTATAACGTGCATAAGTGGTCCACCTTGAATACCTGGGAATACAGCTTTGTTAAAGTTAAACTTATCTGCTGCTTCTTGGTTACAAAGAATCATACCACCTCTTGGTCCTCTAAGTGTCTTATGAGTTGTTGTTGTTGTAACATCTGCATAAGGAATAGGACTCATGTGTTGACCTGCTGCAACAAGACCTGCGATATGTGCCATATCAACCATAAGGTAAGCACCAACCTCGTCAGCTATCTCTCTAAACTTCTTGAAATCTATTGCTCTTGCATAAGCTGAAGCACCTGCAACGATTAACTTTGGCTTACATTCTTTTGCAATCTTTAATACTTCTTCATAATCTATAACACCGTCATCATTTACACCATAAGGTACTACATTAAAGTATTTACCTGATA
>JAVBSS010000017.1:0-13951 GCA_031556525.1 Lachnospiraceae bacterium | reverse complement strand
CTTTTGTCCGTGTTCATCTGTTCCTGTCTGAAATCTTACATCAAACCCCACAAATCTCTTATATCTTGCTATGCTATCTGCTAATACTATCTCGTAAGTATTTCCTATATGAGGTTTGCCTGACGTATAGGCGATAGCTGTTGTAATGTAATATGGTTTTTTTGCCATTCTTACATACCTCCTTCTTATATTACCTTTTTGCTCATGATGCGAAAAGGCTTGCTATTTCTAATTATATTTCAAATCAAGAACGTAAGCAAGCCTTTATTGGTATATATATGGAATTATATTTAATTTTAAAATTTCTCTAATAAGACATTTATTTGTTAACTTTTTAAATTTGAAACAAGCTAACATCTACATTTTCCGACATATTATTGTTTTTTTTCCAATAATATGGTATATTCTAATAAATTCCACATGTTTATAATCCACTACCAAATAATATCGAGGAGGATACATATGAAATCATTACGCTGGCTACATATTTCCGATTTACATTTTGGATATAATCCTTATATAGTAGAAACTATGAGAGAAAAAATGATAAGTTATGTTAGAGAGATTGGTCACATAGACTATCTGTTTATTACAGGTGACTTAAGGTATGGTAAATCAGAAAAAACAAATTATCCTGAATCAACAATCAAATTTATAAGTAATTTACAGAATGCATTGAATATCGATAAGAGTGCAACATTTTTAGTTCAAGGAAATCATGATGTAAATCGCAACACCGAACTTACAACATTAGTTAATCAAGCAAAGAATCAATATAAAACGTCAAATGGAGAAATCAGTTCTGAAACTCTTAAGTATATTCAACGCCAAAGAAAACCTTTTTTGAAATTGTATAAAGAAATATGTAATCGTGATGAGCCTTCTATTCATTACAATATCGAAACAGAATTTTTTAATATTATTCATATAAACTCTGCTATAATGTCTTCAAAAAATGGCGAAGATGGAGAACTAATTCTAGGCACACAATTATTAAAGGCAATGACTAAGAATATTAATATAAATAAACCTAGCATAGTACTTTCACACCATTATATTGATTCATTAACCACTGATGAACAACGAGCGCTTGAAATTGTTTTAAAAGAAAATAACGCAATTTTATTTTTGTGTGGTCATAAGCACGTTGCTCTAAATAGTAATATTAAAACATTTAGACAAGACAAGGATTTATGGGCATATTTATGTGGTACTAATATGGATCAAGACCCACAACTAGAATTAATCGATATGGATTTTTTTGTAGGAGAAATTGATATTAATTCCTTTCACGGATTTATTCAGGCATATAAATGGAGTAAGAAAAATGTTGCTTGGATTTCAGATGGCGAATTTTCATTTCCACAAAACGGAGCATTAGACGGAAAACATTTTTTCCCTCCTAATACAAGACCTCTTACGCCTAAATACAATTACACCAATATCCTTGACCTTTATCATAAATATATACAATTTGAATGTAATGAGATTCAACTTAATGGTCTTCCAGTTGATATGGACGTAGGGCAACGCAAATTTGAACTTGAAAAATTATTTATCCCCCTTTCTTTTAAAGAAATCAAACTTATTAGCAATATTGATGAAAGTCAACCTTTTAATAAATTGCATAATATTACAACACAAGAAATATCGCTTAATAATATAATTCCATCAAGCGAACAATTTTATATATCTATATTATCAGGACCTGGTACCGGTAAGACTACATTATTAAAGTGGATTGCCTCAGTTTACTGTTTTCCTCATAAATATACTAAAAAAAACACTTATTTACCCCAAAGAAATTTATTTCCTATTTGGGTGAAATGCAGAGATATCAATTATTCAACGCGACCTACAATTTTGGATATAATATCTAGTATTGCTCATCGAGCTGAATTAATAACCGACGTTAATTCTAAAAGTGATTTTATAAAATTGATTCATAATCATATTCAAAATGGCACTGCACTATTATTAATTGATGGTCTCGATGAAATAAATAATGATAGCGAACGAATACATTTTTGCAATCAATTAAATACATTTATAAATTCAAATCCACAAACAAATATAATTATTACTTCCAGAATTGCTGGATTTCAATCTATTAGTGGAAATATGTTTAACTCTTTTATAAATTATGAAATATTACCTTTTACTGACTCAGACATACAAAAACTTTGCGTGGAATGGTATAAACTTGCTGTTGGGGACCGCGACGACATTAAAAAGATTGCTGAAAACTTAGCAGAAAATATAACTAAACATAAAAACATTAAGATGCTGGCAAGTAATCCATTAATGTTAACTACACTTCTATTAGTTGAGCGTAGAGTCGGACGACTTCCTACAAAAAGAGTATCATTATATTCTGAAGCTATTCAAGTATTACTTGAAACATGGAAGTTAGATGCACATGACCCCATTGACCTAGATGAAGCTAGATATCAGCTTGCTTATGTTGCATATCAAATGATGATTGAACAGAAACAAACTATAACACGAGGTGATTTGATACAACTGCTAATATCGGCTCGTAAAGAATTAGCAGGTCTTATCTCTAATACAGATTCTTATGCTGAATTTATCAAAAAAGTTGAGAGACGAAGTGCTTTATTAATTCAAAAAGGATATCAAGTTAACAAGGAATCTGGAAAAACAGAAGCTATTTATGAATTTCAGCATTTGACATTTCAAGAATATCTTGCAGCCTATGCTATTGCTCAAAAATGCTATCCAAACGCTCAACGAAGTGATGAACCTTTTAATATACTTCAACCATATTTAACAAACGAATACATGAAAGAAGTTATACTTTTATCATCTGTTCTTCTAGATCGTTGGAGTGTGGAAGGCTTATCAAATACAATTATAAAAATAATAAATGATTCTGATTCTTCATATAAGGATAGAGAGTATTTAAGGTCATTATTATTACAAATTGTATCTGATGAAGCCCCTTTAACATCGGATATCAGAAAAAATATATATAATTTTTGTTTTTGTAAAGGTATGCGCCACAGAGATATTAATATAATTAAAAATATATTAGCAAGCAAATATTCAAATGAATTTATTAAATTTTTACAGCAACTAGAAAATACTTATAAAATTCCTATACCATTGTATACTAGCACCGTAAAGGTATTAGCAAGTGAAAATTCAATCGATTATAAATATCATATTAATAATCTCAAATCTACAAATCTTGAATTAGTATTAGATTCTATGTTAATATTAGATTCTTTATTATGGATTGATAGAAAAAAGGTCCTTGAGACATTAGATAATAATCAAGTAAATGATTTAAAAGAAGACCTTTTTGATTTTAGCGAACATAATGATTGTAAAATTAAAAAGTCTGCATTTAGTTCATTACGTATGTTATCAATGTTAGAAAATGAAGACATTAGCAGGTATTTTGATTCATTTATTTGTTATATAAATGAGACCAATAGCATACCACCTATTTATGAATGTATAGATTATAAATATGATGTAATAGACCTTTCAATAAATAATTTAACTAGTTCTGGAGTGGAGGCTATAAAAAATAAAATAGATAGTATAGAAATAACAACCATTAATGATTACAAAGAAGCATTAACTTTATTTTTAATATTACTTTTATTTAGCAATGAAGATTGGTCAATTATTTATAATAAATTAATAAAATACAATACTACTATAATGAAAAATTGTGGCCATAATTGGGTTTCTTTCAAGAATAACAATGAGCAATTTATTAAAACACTTCAATTAATAATTAGTAAAAACAAATTAATAACATCAGAAAAAATAGAATTAACAAAAACGTATATTTTACAAATAAAAAAAGAATGGGATATTCTTTTTAACAAAAAATACGAATTCATGAATACTGCTTACGAAGAAGGTAATTCTAGTTTTCTATCAAACTTATCAAATCTAGAACTTGATGAAATGATTAAAAAGATTGACCAAGAAATAGAGGAATTAGAAAGATTAGAAAAGTTAAAAAGTAAAATGAACAACGTCGACTACAAGGATTAATCTTTAGTATAAGTTAGGCTGGAGTAATTATTAATTCCAGCCTACATAATATGCCATTTTTTCTTTTCTTAATTTTAAAAATGTGTACTTTTATTTGTATACTACCAAACAGTATTTACATCTAAATACCTTTCAACAAGATTTTTGGCTACATTAAATCTATTTAAATAATCCCCAGATATACAATGATATTTAATTTGATGTTTATCTAATATATCCTTAATCTGATTACTATATTTTTCTCTATCTGAAGCTATTACTTCACTTCTCGTACCATCTTGAACGAATTCAACTGTAGGTTCAAGAAACAAAACCAAATCAAATCTATTTATATCTGTAATCGCTTCTGCTAAAGCATCACATCTGCTAACTTCTTCATTCTCAGTTAGTAGGAAATGAGAGTAAAACTTTGTTGTTAATGCATCTGTGTCTAGAAATAATAATCTATTACTATGCTTTATCGCCTCTAATTCATTTGTCTTGTGACGTAATAAGATCTCATGAAAATCACTTTCTATCATTAGCTCTTCACAGCCTGCTACTTCTGTAACATCTCTTCCTACTTCTGATAAATAATTAGTGTTATATGCTAATGCAAGATTTTGTACTAACGTTGATTTACCTGTACTTTCTCCACCTACTATTAATACCTTTTTCACATAATAAGGCTTGCAAACCTCTGGTATATAGTCCCAATTATCAAGAGCCCATTTTCTAATATCTGTAGAGCTAATAGGCACCTCTGCTCTATCATAATATACAACCTCACTTTCAGGGCAATATAAACTCTCAAATCTATTTGTTCCAATATAATCACTTCCACAAAACACTGCATCTATTGGCTTACCTATTGTTCCCTTTATATCATTTGCTCCCTTTTCCCAATAATAATCTGTATTATATGTATCTTTGTCTACTGCTTCATCTTCAATCATTATAATTTTTACATTATCTAAATGCTTACAGCTATTGTATATCCATCTATAACGCAATTCTTTAGAAGTTGACTCTCTTCCCTCACACCAGCTAATCATAACATATAACTCTTCACATACAGCTGCTGCCCTAATAATATCGTGAATATGACCTACATGTAATGGATCAAAGGATCCACCATACATTCCTACCCTATACTGCATAGCTCTTCCTCCTCTTACTTTCCCTAAACCACTTAACAAACATTATAACTGCATTTAACAAATATACTGACCACATTAAAAGGGTTGCTATGTCCGTTCCACCATTCATATAATCAATCGCCCACATATATACTGTAACTACATCTACAACAATCCATAGTATCCATTGTTCCATTAATCTTCTTACACTTAATATCATAGCAAGAACGCTTAAGCAAGTTGACATACTATCTATGAACGGAAGATTTCCACCTATGCGTTTCAATACTAGTCCGTATAGATATATGCAACCTATAGAAATAAATAATAGAATTATCTCCCACTTTATTGGAAGTCTAGATTTTTCAACCTCTTTTGTCTCTTCATCTATATGTTTTTTCCACATAAACCAGCCAACAAATTGCATTGGCACATAATATAGAGCATTTAACATTACTTCTCCAAAGAACCTTGCCTCATAAGATATCCATGCATATAAGATTGTATTTACAAGTCCAAATATATAGCAGCTCATCTTTCCTTTTCCAGTTAATATAACACAGATAACTCCTGTTGCTGCCATTATTATTCCTCTTGCGTTATCACCCCAATACATTGATAATCCTGTAATAATAATTGTAGAAAATACAATCCATAATATCTCCCATATCTTCCAACCCGAAACTTCATTTTTTATATAATCCTTCATAATCTCTACCCCCTTAATTTCTTAACTTTCTTTAAGTCTATAATATCTACTAGGTCTATGCGAATTCCCTTCGGTCATCTTATCTGTCTCTTCTACCATGTCATTTATCTTCTTTCTAAAATTAGCCTTATACAATTCTCTCCCTAAAAGAATCTCATATACTTTCTGTAGTCTTGGTAGCGTAAATTCTTCCTCTACTAGTTCAAATGCTATCCTAGTATATTCAGCCTTATTCTTAATTCTTTCCCTACCACATTTTATTATCGCTTTATGGTCAAAAGCTAACTTAGTTTCTTCCCATAACAATTCTTCTACAGGGTATAACTTAACTTCTGTAGTTCTCTCTCCCACAATCAAATTAATCTTTTCTATAGGTACTAAGGCAATATAAGATACAGAAATTATTCTCATTCTAGGATCTCTATCAATGGCACCCCATGTATAGAGTTGTTCAAAATATATATTCTCTAATCCTGTCTCTTCCTTAATTCCTCTTCTTGCCGCTTCATCTAAGGTTTCATCAATTCCTACAAACACCCCTGGAAGTGATATGCAATCTGCAAAAGGCTCTTCTTCCCTTCTAACCATTACTAGCTTTAACTGATCATCTTCTATTGTAAATACTAATAAATCAACTGCTACTGATGGTTTCTCATAGATTGTGGAATCATAGTTTTTATGTGTGGTTTTCATATTGACATCCTCCTTAACGAACAGTTAGTATTGTTTTGCTACTTTGTTTGTATGTGACGATATTAGTATACTTTTGCTACTATGTCAAGAGATTTTTAATTTTAATGTAGATAAATAATAATACTAGATTGTGTTTTGTATATAATAGCGCTATAATTATTGAATACCATAGGAGGTGCTATAATGTCAGAGATTATTTCAACTACAAATTCTCAAACTGAAGATAAGATAACTCAGATAATAGATACTTCAATCTCTGAATCCGAAGCAGAGTTTAGAGATGAAAATATTCTATTAGATGCTGTAGAAACTTTTACTTTTCTAAAACATAAACATTTTAGCTAAATATTATACAATTTCAAAAGGAGGGCATTTTTGTACAATATACGACAATTAAAAAAATACTTATACGAATGTCATCATATAAGTATAAACACTAAACAAACTCAGCAATTACGTAACCTCGGTTATTATCATGGTTATAAAGGTTATCGTTTTATTAAAAATCCTAATCAAAAAATTGATTTTACTAACTTTAATCAAGTAGTTGCCATCAATGAATTTGATATGCAATTAAAATCTTTATTTTATTCTAAAGTCATGTTTATTGAAACCGCACTTAAAAATTATGTGATTGAATCTATTTTGCATGATGCAAAGTCTGAAAATGTTGATATTATTTTTAATAATTCTTTAACCAATTATCGAACCTTTACTCTCGGAAGTTCTAACTACAAAAAATCATATACCCAGCGCATGATACTTAAAGGAAAAATTAATAATGCTCTTCTTCGTGATTATGGGCAAAAACAGCAGATAGTAAAACATTTTTTTGACTCTGACAGACAAATCCCAATATGGGCAATCTTTGAATCTCTTACTTTAGGCGAATTTGGCGCCTTTTATTCTTGTTCTAATATAAATACAAAACTATCTACTTCTATTCTACTAAGACTACCCACCAATCTTAATGCTGATGGCTCAATAACAGAATATATTATCTATGCAATCAAAGACTTACGCAATGCAATAGCACACAATAATATTATATTTGATACTCGTTTTCAAACTAGTTCAATAAATAATAGGCTAATATTTTGCCTCCAACAAGAAACTAACATAAATTATATTACTTTTAATAATATTGAAGATTATGTAATATTAATTGTTTATATTTTAAGGAAAATGTGTGTTTCAAAAACTGAGTGTAGGCAATTCCTTCGCTCATTTATAAATATCACAGAAACATTGCGTAGTAAGTTGCCTATTAGTATGTATAATCAAATTGTTTCTACAAGTTTACGTCCTAATATAAATCTTCTTAACACCTACATAACTCAATCTTAAAAAAAGATTGAATACTTCTAATCACTATGGTATATTATATATAAGAATAGCGGTGGTCGTCTTCGGACAACACCTCAAAGGAGCCTGATGCGTCGGGCTTCTTTTTTATTAATTAAATCCTATCTTTATAACAAGATTATTATCAACTATCTCACCACCAACACTTCCATTCATTTTCTCAACAAGAAGTTTAACGATTGCAAGACCAATTCCAGAACCGTCACTATTTCTTGCTTGCTCATGGCGATAGAATTTATCAAATATACGGTCAACATTAACATTAGCCTCATCATCATATTTATTGGATACAGTAAATGTTACTTTCTCACCTTGAATCACATCAAATTCTACATCACCTATAGAATATTTAATACAGTTAGATATAAGATTTTGAATAACTCGATTAAGCATATTCTTATCTGCTAATACAAAAACAGGAATGTCACTTTTATTAAATATTGGTGTTATTCCTTTATTCTTAAATGCTTCATAATTAGCTAATATAAGTTCGCTTATAACTCCTGATATATCAACATTTTCAAAAACTGGTTGGTTAGTATCAGCCTCTATTGCTGACAATTCAAAGAATTCATTTATTAATTCATTACAATAATTAGCTCTCTCTAACGCAACTTCTATATTGTATCTTTGTTCATCATTAAGTTCTGTTTTCTCTACAAGTTGAAGGTATCCAATAACCGAAGTTAATGGTGTTCTCATATCGTGAGATATGTCTGCTACCGATTGTCTAAGACTTGCTATACTTTGTACTTCCTTACTCTGTGACTTTAGAAGTTTTTTAATGATAGTATTTATATTTACTGTTAACTGGTTTACATCATTATCAACTAGTTCTATTGATATAGGTGCATCTCCTAATCCCTCGTCTTCTATTTGACTTGATATTGATTTTATTTGTTGTTTTAATTTAAAAAGCCATAGGGCTAGCACTAAAACAACTATTACTAATACGAATATTATTATATTGCTAACCATACGGCCTCCTTATTTATAATATATAATCCCAATAACCCTTAACTTATTTGATACTTATTATTAAATATCAAATCTATGTGTTATACACTTCTACTTAATTTCTGCTTTTCTGAATAACAAATATGTTAATATAATAACCACAATCAATGTAATAATTGCTACAATCAATGGTACTAATTGAGGGCTTTCTACAAAGAAAAAGCATGAATTAGTAAATATTTTAGAAGTCATAAAATTTCTAAGTGTATTACAAGTAACCGCTGTAAAACATACGCTTAAAGTTATTGCTGGCATAACCTTTTTTGTAACAAAGGTTATTAATACAGTGAAGCTCTGCACTGCCATTAACTGTACTAACACTATTCCCAACCAGGCTGCATTATTCATATTAAATAGTTCTGCTGTAAATCCACTTTTAAGACCTCGCCCCACTTCTACGGATATTATATATAACAGATGAATTATTGCCGAAAATGGTAATACAACTAGTAATCTTGTTAAAATTATCGACAATCTGCTATAGCCTAATTTTATTTCGTTATGAATAGTTCTATTAGTAAAATCCATTCCTAAAAATGCTGATACTATGATGGTTATAAAAAAGACAAGAGAAGTATCACATACTGTTTCACTAAAAATCTCTATTGCATTATACACATATAATTTTTCAGTAGCATATGCAAATCCCATTGCAATAATTATTAATGCAACTACATATATCCATAAAAATCTTGTTAATTTGTACCATTCTACTTTTAATTGATTAAACATTTGCCGCACCTCCTGTCACTGATAGGAAATACTCTTCAAGGGTTTGTTCAGCCAACGAAAGTTCTGTTACAAGTACATTATTTTCACCAAGTATCTTAGCAATGTTCTCAATTTCATTTGTGTTAGAAAATAGCCTTACTGTTCCATTATCCATTACCTTATAATTAACATCTTCTAAATTCTTCTCAAGTACAGTTATGCCAGTAGCCACATCATTCATTCTTATGCTTATATAACGTCTACATTTTGCTTCAAGTTCTTCCAATGTTAATGTATCTATTATCTTGCCTTTGTGAATTATTATATAATCTGTTGCAAGCAAATATAATTCATTTAAAATGTGACTAGAGATGAATAAGGTTATATCCATTTCTTCATTAAGTCGTTTTAGCGTTTTTCTAAGAGTTGCTATTCCTTTGGGATCAAGTCCATTTACGGGTTCATCAAGAATCAAAAGTTGTGGGTTGCCAATTAAAGCAAGGGCAATACTAAGTCTTTGCTTCATACCCATTGAAAACTTTCTAACTTTTTTATTTCTATCTTCATATAGCCCTGTAAGCTTAAGCATTTCATCGCATACTGATTTATCTGGATTCCCTGTTAAGATTCTTTGCATTTCAAGATTCTTATAGGCACTAAAATTAGGATACAATGCAGGTTCTTCAATGGTACTTCCTATATGTTTACGAACCCTCTCAAGTTCCTTTTCATCCGTTTTGCCAAACATAGATATTTCACCAGATGTTTGATATAAAAGTCCTGTAACCATTCGCATAAGAGTGGTCTTTCCAGCACCATTTCCCCCTATAAATCCATAGATATGTCCTTTTTTAAGGGTAATACTAACATTATTGACTGCTATAAAACTACCAAATTTCTTGGTCAAATTAGTTGTCTGTAATAATATATTTTCCATATACATCCTCCTTTTCTGACCTTATATTAAAATATAACATTAAGTTATTTATTCATGAATCCTAAAGGAAATCTTAATTCTCTTCATATACACTTTTCTTTGTATCAACTACTTGCATTTCTCCATCTATCAGCTCTAAGAATTCCGTTATCCTATATTCAACACCATCTTGTGTTTCAAAATAATCATGTTCCTCTTCAACGCAAATATATTCTCTATCCTTATATTCATAATATCTAATACAATATTCCGATATACTATATCTAGTATAACTACACAAACGGTTATCTTTGTTAGAAGCCAAATAAACAGTTGAATAATCACTAATTTCACCTAACTGTTCATTTTCCACAAACATAGACTGTTCATTATCCCAAAGCCAAAATCTAGATGGTTCGTTATGCATTGTCCCGCCTTCTGATACCCGTAATTTGAAATCACAAACTCCATCTCCATTCCAATCGCCAACTTCAAATCCATATATTTCATCTCCATGATTAAATGGAATATCTGTGTACAAACCATCAATTAATTGATAAAACTCATTATCTGTTCTTGATATTTCAATAGAATTAATCATAATTTGTGTTGAACCATATGAATTGCCTTCCTCTGCTAGTTTAACACCATAGAATCCATGCAAAACAAATATAAATTCGCCAAGATTATATTGATATTCGTCCTCTATATAACTTATAGGATATATTAAATCTGGTTCAAAATAATTTTCCTCAAACATTTCCTTTGCCCATTGCAAATCATATGTTTCTGCCTTGCTTGTAACGACTTCTTCTATGTCATCTACATTTTCATCATAACCCTCTTCCAATACCTCTATCGGTTGAGTATTGCTTGTACACCCTGTAATACATAACATTATAATTAATATAATGCATACTATTTTTTTCAAAATGTAATACCCCCTATATAAATTACTTATAATCTATTAATCTATATCCCATTCCATAAACTGTTTCTATATAATCTTGATTATTAACTTGCTTTATCTTTTTACGAAGATTACTAATATGAACATTTACTGTATTATCATCACTTAAATATTCTTCTCCACTTACGCTTTCAAATATATTTCTCTTTGAGAATATCTTTGACGGGTTATTAATTAATAATTCTAATATTGAAAATTCCATGGCTGTTAATATTATTTCTTGCTCTGATACATAAACGCGTTTAGATTCTATATTAATTGTAATGTCACGAAACTGTAACTCCCCTGATGTGTCCACTTTTTCTGTTCTTCTTAATACTGCTTCAACTCTAAGAACAAGTTCATCAATATCAAAGGGCTTTGTTATGTAATCATCTGCTCCAAGTCTAAGCAATTCAATTCGGTTATACACTGCATCCTTTGCAGACAATACAATAACAGGCGTTGTCTGGTATTTTCTTATCTCCCTTAATATCTCTTCACCTGATTTATAAGGAAGCATCAAATCAAGAAGTATTATGCTATAGCTTGTCTTATTAGCCATATCAATACCATCAATTCCTGTAAATGCTTTATCTACTTCAAATCCTTGTTTATTTAAAATATTACATAGTAGGTTATTTATTTTTTCATCATCTTCTATTACTAATACTTTTGCCATGCTACTTTCTCCTATATTAAATAACAGTTCATTGTTAATCTATTTCTACAATAAATCCAATATCATATCTTTTATATCTGGATGATAATATTCTAATTCAACCATTTTGTCTATCAAATAATCTTCTCTCTCTTCACCTTTAAGAACTCTAGCCATTACTTTAATAATATCACGCATAAATGTTATTTCATAATCTTGATTACTAAAAAACAATCCAATTTCTCTAGCCTTTTCGTGTTTTAATGCTCCCAATGCCCTCATTAGTTGAACCGCCTCTTCTGGTAAGCAAATTTTTTCTTTTCTTAATATTTGCTCTAACATCTCTTCACTTATATAGCCAACTCTTTCAATATCTGCTTGTTCTTCTACTGTTGGATAATATTTCACTAATCCGTCTGTCTCAAATAGCAAACTATCTTTTTCTTCATATTTATAAAAAGATTCCCATACTTTCAATGAATCTTCTTTCGATAATCTCTTACCTATAGTATACTGATCTAGATTTTTTCTATCTATCTTACCTATCATTAATTTTTCTTCTGAAACAAAAACTTCTCCAAAACAAAAACCTCTTGTTTCACTTGTTTCTCCAAATTTAATTCTAGTACGAGGCATAATTACAAATGCATTAACATCTTCTTTTCTTAGTGCAGCTGCTAAGGTTTTATGATGTCCATCAATTAATGCAGTCATATATCCATCCATATAGTAGGCTATAGCCCTGTCTTCTGTATGCTCTATAAAATATTCTACCCTTTCCCTCTTACATTTCCCCTTTGGTTGTGTAGCAATTGTAAAATGTGGTTGTGATTTTAACCAATAACCATCACAATACATACTCGAACCTTTTATAGGATTCATAGACTGACTATCCCAGAAGAAGTTTCCATTTCCATCTGTAGGGTGAAGTTTTGTATCAACAATGATATAGAAACCACTTCTTAGAAGCCCCAATATAGGAACCATATTATTTATTGCCGCCTCTAAGAATTCTATCTTACTATCCTTATATTTTTCTATAATTTCTGCCTGCTCAAAGTGAAAGGATTCATCTAACCCATATCCACTTTTAACAATCTTTTCGCAAGTTGGGCAAAAATATTCATCTCCTTGCAATTGAAGTAATGGTTTATCTCCAAACATACATGCACAAAAAGAAACTTTTTTCTCATCTACTTCTCCATATACTCCTTTTAATAATCCTTTACCTTCTGTTACTTTTATTAAAGCTCCTGGAACTTTAAAATCTTTATCTATACATTCCCACGTATGTATAATCTCTATTTGAGGTTGTTGTGGTTCTTGAATATATATATCCTCTTCTTTATATACTTCTTTCTTTTTAAATTTTCTTATTGTTTTAAGCATTTGAAAATCTCTTATTACTTTAAACATTATATCCCCCTAAACTCTATCCTTTTATTCCTACATTTTATCATTTCTATTTACTATACACAAACCCTTTTCTACACTTTCCTACTTATTTAAAACATTCGTAAGAAAATATCTATTTCATTTTTATTACAAATACCCTATTCTAATATTATTGTTTAACCATAACCTATAATTAATGGCTTTTTTACAAGGTTTTGGTTATAATACTTTGTATATATACTGATAGTGTAAAGTGAACTATGAAAAAGCATAATTGAAAAAATAGGCTCAAATGAACCTTGAAATTTAAAATGTGATAAGTTTTGGTGACGTACGCCACCCTTGACTGCACTAAAAAGTAATGCTCTGATAGTTATATCGA
>JAVBSS010000002.1:0-229215 GCA_031556525.1 Lachnospiraceae bacterium | reverse complement strand
AATAAATGTATTTCTTGATTCTTCATTTACAATTAAATCAATATATCTTTGTCTATATCTAACGTCTGTATCCTTAAGTCCATGATACTTCTCTGGAAGAATCTGAAGACTCTTAGAAAGTAATGTAACTTCTGATGCATGAATAGATTTCTCACCCATCTTAGTAACAAATGCTTTACCCTTAAGACCAACGATATCACCAATATCCATTCTCTTAAAATCTTTGTAAGCATCTTCACCTAGATCATCTCTTGCTACATATGATTGTATATTTCCTGTAACGTCTTGAATATTACAAAATGATGCTTTACCCATTACTCTCTTAGACATAACACGTCCAGCAATAGATACATCTTTACCTTCATATTCATCAAAGTTTTCTTTTATGATACCAGCTTTATCAGTTACATCATACTTTGTTATCTCAAAAGGATTCTTTCCTGCTTCTTGTAATTCTGCAAGTTTCGTACGACGTACCTTTAATAATTGATTAATATCCTGTTGCTTTTCTTGCTGTCCATTTTGATTCTTTTGCTCTGCCACTTTTTCACTCTCACTTTCTTCTATTACCATATACATAATAAATGGGGATAGGCTACGCCCTTCCCCACTATATTCATTATACTAATTGGATTTGTTTATAGCTAGCACCTTATATTTGTATATTCCATCTGGAGCTTCAACAGATACTATTTCCTTAACCTTAGCGCCAATTAATGCTCTTCCTATTGGTGACTCGTCAGATATTTTATTGTTAAGTATATCTGCCTCTGTTGAACCTACAATCTTATATGTTATTTCTTCATTAAATTCTTTATCTAATACGCTAACTTCACATCCAATACTAACTTTACTTAAATCTACTTCGTCTTCGTCAATAATCTCTGCGTTTTTAAGTATAGCTTCTATCTCATCTATTCTTGCTTGAACATCTCTTTGCTCATCCTTTGCTGCATCATACTCAGCATTCTCTGATAAGTCTCCTTGTTCTCTTGCTTCTTGAAGTTTCTTTGCTATCTCTTTTCTTGTAACAACCTTTAACTCTTGTAATTCATCCTCTAATTTTTTAAGTCCTGCATAGGTTAATATTTTTTTCTTCTCAGCCATAACCCTCGTCCTTCCTACAATCATATAGTTATACACTACCCTCAGTGTAACATTCTTCATATTATAATATGTAAATCTTTTCATGTCAATGCCCCCAAGCTATCTTGCTAGGGGGCATTACTCATTAATCCTATATCAACTTCTATTATCTACTCAGCTTCTGTTGCTGCCTCTGTTGCTTCTCCTGCTACTGCATTTTCTAATAACATATTCATAACCTTATCTGCTACTACAAAATATGCTATATCTTCTTCTGTATAATATTCATATACATCTTCTGTTGACTCTAAGCTATATTGCTCAACTAGATTATTTACAAATGCGTCTATCTCATCACTTGTAATCTTCATTCCTTCTTCTTTAGCAATTGCACAGATTACCATCTTCTCTTTTAGATATTCTACTGCATAATCATTTAAAGCTGTAACATATAATTCTTCTGATTCATATCCTGTATACGCTAAATAAGTCTCAAAATCTATACCATAGCTCTCAGCACTTGCTTTTGCATTATCTAATGCCCCTGCAATAAGATCATCCATCTCTTCTTCTGGGTAACCACTAAATTCACACTTATCAATAATACTAGCTATAATCTCGCCATTCTTACTTGACTCTGCATCTGACATTTTACTATCCATAATCGCATTTTTAAGATACTCTTTGTAATCAGCTACTGTATCATAGTCTGTATTTGCTGCAATTAACGCATCTGATAATTCTGGTTCTACTGATATTGATATAGTGTTTATCTTAACAGTAAATTCTGCATCTTTACCAGCCATATCTGGATTATTCTCATATGGGTCTGGGAATGTAACTTCAACCACTTTCTCATCACCAATATTTGCACCAATTAATTGCTCTTCAAAATCATCAATAAAGCTTCCTGACCCAATTGTAAGGTCTTGCGCTTCAGCAGTACCACCATCAAATGCTACTCCATCCATTGTTCCAACAAAATCAATATTTACTATATCGCCATCTTCAACAGCTCTATCTGTAACTTCTTGATTCTCTGTTAAGTTGTATAATAAGTAATCAATCTCATACTGAACTTCAGCATCTGTAACTTCTACAACAGTATCTGTATATTCTACTCCCTTATAATCTCCAAGTTTTACATACTTATCTGCATATTTAGCAAACTTATCATATCCTGTCTTTCCACATCCTGTTAAAGCAAATAATGCAGCCGTTGCTAACACTACTAATATTTTTTTCTTCATATCATTTTCCCTTCTGAACCATTAGTTAAATTATTTGCGTAATCTCATATTATTCTATCCAATAACATTACTTATATTTATATATCACAAATATATTTAAAAATAAAGCAATTTGTAAATAAGTTCACAAAAAATTACGATTTAAGTGTTAATTATTTTTTCTTTTTTACCTTTTCCATTTTAAGTTTTCTTCTTTTTCTGACAATTCACAGATAAACCATACAATTGTGTCTATTTTCACAATTATCCAACCACTATATATTGTATTATAAATATTGTACAAAGTTTTTTGGCACTATATTTTGTATTAGCCTATAGACAAACCTAATGGGCGGTGCTATAATAAAAATCGTTATCGACAATTATTACATAACATCATATTGTTTGTTTTCTTGTCAACCACACTATATGTTGTGCTACACAATATGCCACAATATATAAATTTTCATTATTATAACAATAACATTTATATAATATTTAAAAGGGGAGAGTTTTCATGAAAGTAATTAAGAGAGACGGTAGAGATGTAGCCTATGATCGCAGAAAAATTATAACTGCTATTACAAAGGCTAATGCTGAAGTTGAACCTTCAGAAAAAATAACAGATGAGATGGTCAATAGCATCGTAGATAGCATCGAGGCAAAGAATCGTGCCAGAATGCTTGTTGAAGATATTCAAGATATTATAGAGCAAAAACTTATGTCACACGGCAAATTTGTTCTTGCAAAGACATATATCATATATCGTTACTCTAGAGAACTTGTTCGTAAAGCTAATACTACTGACGATTCTATCTTAAGTCTTATTCAAAATAGAAACAAAGATGTAATGGAAGAGAATTCTAATAAGAATGCAACTGTTGCTTCTACTCAACGTGATTTAATTGCTGGCGAGGTATCTAAAGACTTAACTAAACGTGTTTTACTACCTGAGAAGATTTCAAAAGCTCATGAAGAAGGTGTTTTACATTTCCATGATGCCGATTACTTTTTACAACCAATATTCAACTGCTGTTTAATCAACGTGAGTGACATGTTAGATAATGGCACTGTTATGAATGGCAAATTAATAGAGAGTCCTAAGAGTTTCCAAGTTGCTTGTACAGTCATGACACAAATCATATCTTCTGTTGCAAGCAGTCAATATGGTGGACAATCAGTTGATATCAAACACTTAGGAAAATATCTTAGAAAAAGTTATGTTAAATATAAGACAAAACTTACTGCAGAATATGGCGATAAAGTATCTGATGATATTCTCGAGCAAATGGTTCAAGAGCGACTACATGATGAACTTAGATCCGGTGTTCAGACAATCCAATATCAGATCAACACTTTAATGACTACCAACGGACAATCTCCTTTCGTTACCTTATTCCTTAACTTAGATAAGAACGATGAATACTTAGAGGAGAATGCTCTAATTGTAGAAGAAGTTTTAAAACAACGTTTAGAAGGTATCAAGAATGAAAAAGGTATCTATGTAACACCTGCTTTCCCTAAATTAATCTATGTTCTTGATGAACATAACTGTTTAAAAGGTGGCAAATACGATCACATCACTAAACTTGCTGTTAAATGTTCAGCTAAGCGTCTATACCCTGATTACATTTCAGCTAAGAAGATGCGCGAACATTACGAAGGAAATGTATTTAGCTGTATGGGCTGTAGAAGTTTCCTTACACCTTGGCTAGACGAACACGGCAACTACAAATTTGAAGGCCGTTTCAATCAAGGTGTTGTTAGCCTTAACCTTCCTCAAATAGGTATTATTGCTAGTGGTGACGAACAACGTTTCTGGTCGTTATTAGACGAGAGATTAGACCTATGTTTTGAAGCATTAATGTGCAGACATAATTCTTTACTTGGCATTACATCAGATGTTAGCCCAATACATTGGCAATATGGTGCAATCGCAAGACTTGAAAAAGGCGAGAAGATTGATAAGCTATTAGTTAATGGGTACTCTACTATATCACTTGGATACATTGGCTTATATGAGACAACTAAACTTATGAAGGGATGTTCTCACACATCTCCAGGCGGTGAAGAATTTGCACTTAGACTTATGAATAAACTACGTGCTACTACTGATAAATGGAAAGATGAAACTGGTATTGGATTCGGACTATATGGTAGTCCTGCCGAATCATTATGCTATAGATTTGCTAGAATAGACCTTGAGAGATTTGGAAATATTCCTAATGTAACTGATAAAGGCTATTACACAAACTCTTACCATGTTGATGTACGTGAGACAATTGATGCGTTTAGTAAATTCAACTTTGAGAGTCAATTCCAAAAGATTTCTTCAGGTGGTTCAATCTCATATGTAGAGATTCCAAATATGAAAAACAACCTTGAAGCTTTAGAAGAAGTTGTAAGATATATATATGATAACATTCAATATGCTGAATTTAATACAAAATCTGATTATTGCCATGTATGCGACTATGATGGTGAGATTATTGTTAACGAAGATAACGAATGGGAATGTCCACAATGCGGCAACAAAGATCACGCTAAAATGAATGTTACAAGAAGAACTTGTGGTTACCTCGGTGAGAATTTCTGGAATGTTGGTAAGACAAAAGAAATCGCTTCAAGAGTTCTTCACTTATAATAACATAGAAAGAGTATACTAATAATGAACTATGCTGCAATAAAAAAACATGATGTAGCAAACGGACCTGGTATACGTACTAGCCTCTTTGTAAGTGGCTGTACCCACCATTGCAAAGGTTGCTTTAACAAAGAAGCTTGGGACTTTAATTACGGTTCACCCTTTACTACATCAATAATGTATGATATATTAGAAGCCGTAAAGCCCGATTACATCAAAGGGCTAACACTTCTAGGTGGCGAACCTTTTGAGTACGCTAACCAAATAGCTCTACTGCCATTGGCAAAAGCATTTAGAGAAAAATATCCCAACAAAAGTCTGTGGTGCTATTCTGGATATACTTTTGATGTAGATATGAAAGATATGATTAACAAATGGCCTGAGACAAAAGAATTTCTATCATACATTGATGTCTTAGTTGATGGCAAATTTATAGAAGAAGAGAAAGATTTGAATCTACGTTTTAGAGGTTCACAAAATCAAAGAGTAATCATGGTACAAGAGTCGCTTAGTAAAGGCGAAGTTGTATTGTGGAACGAAATACAGGAGTAAAATTATGATAAGTGCAGATATTAATATTAAAAAACTTAAACCAAATGCCACTATCCCAACATATGGTTCCGAATACGCCGCTGGAGCAGATTTATATGCTTGCATTCCAGAGGCAATCACTATTAAGACTGGCGAGACTTTCCTAGTACCTACTGGAATCGCCATGGAAATACCAGCAGGATATGCAGGGCTAATATATGCAAGAAGCGGTCTAGCATCTAAGAAAGGTTTAGCACCAGCCAATAAGGTTGGCGTTGTAGATGCTGATTATCGTGGTGAAATTATGGTTGCACTTCATAATCATTCTAATGTTGATGCTACTATTGATTCAAACGAGAGAATCGCTCAGCTTGTAATTGCGCCTTTTTTAACAGGTGTCTTTCATCAAGTAGATGAGCTTAATGAAACTGTACGTGGAGCAGGTGGATTCGGTTCTACCGGTACGTTATAAGCTAATAATATTGAAGGGGGTCAGCCGACCTCCTTTTTTTGTTGGAATAAATATAATTAAATTAAAAGGCAAAACAGAAAGGATAGGTGACAAAATGAAAGAAAAGATTTTAGAATTATTAGAAGAAAAGAAAATTGCAGAATTAAAGACCATGTTGGGGGATATGAACCCCGCCGATATAGCAACATTATTGTCCCTACTATCCGAAGATCATTTGCCTATAATCTTTAGAATATTACCTAAAGAATTAGCTGCTGAAACTTTTGCATACATTGATGGTGATATTCAAGAAATATTAATAACTGCATTTAGTGATAAGGAGTTAAAAGAAGTAATCGACAATTTATTTCTTGATGATACAGTAGACTTGATTGAAGAAATGCCTGCAAGTGTTGTAAAACGTATCTTACGCCACACTCAACCAGAAAAAAGGCGTAAAATAAACGAACTTCTAAACTATCCAAAAGACAGTGCGGGAAGTATAATGACTATTGAGTATATTGATTTAAAAAGAAATATGACTGTTCAAGATTCTTTTTCTAGAATCAGAAGAACTGGTATCAATAAAGAAACTATTTACACTTGTTATGTTACTAATGAAAAAAGAGAATTAATTGGTACTGTTTCTGTAAAAGATCTTCTACTAGCTGAATATGAGGATACCATTGGCGAAATAATGGAGACAAAGCCTATACATGTTAGTACTCATGAAGATCAAGAAGAAGTTGCAATGTATTTTGATAAATATGATTTACTTGCACTTCCTGTTGTTGATAAAGAAGAGAGACTTGTTGGCATTATCACTATTGATGATGCTATTGATGTATTACAAGAAGAAAACACTGAAGATATGGAAGTTATGGCCGCTATCACTCCAACAGATAAGCCATATATGAAAACTGGTATATTTGAGACTTGGAAAAAACGTATTCCTTGGCTTCTACTCCTTATGATATCTGCTACTTTTACTGGTCGTATTATTACTTATTACGAAGCTGCTTTAGGAGCATACGTAATACTTACTGCATATATTCCTATGTTAATGGATACAGGCGGAAATGCCGGAAGTCAAACATCAGTAACTATTATTCGTGGTCTATCTCTTGGCGAGATAAATTATAAAGATATATTTAAAATCGTTGGAAAAGAATTATTGGTTGCTCTAGCTTGTGGTATAACTCTAGCTGCTGCAAACTTTGCAAAACTTATGCTTTTTGATAGAGTCGGTTTTGAAATCTCAGTAATCGTATGTGCTACATTAATTGTTACTGTTTTTACAGCTAAATTAGTAGGCTGTACTCTTCCTATTCTAGCAAAACGTATCGGTTTTGATCCTGCTGTAATGGCTAGTCCATTTATAACAACTATTGTAGATGCTATTTCACTTATAATATATTTCCAAATAGCTTCTTATATGTTAGGACTATAATTCAAAAAGCAAGATAATATATTTAAACACATTCGTGTTATGGAAACTATATATTATCTTGCTTTTATTATATTTGTTATAAATACTTGTTAATATATTCTACACTTCATAGGTTGCTATACTGTTACTATTAACGTTCCAAATCCAGAATTATTTAACTGTGATTCTAGATTCTGTGCCTCTGAATAACTACCCACATTTCCTATTCTTACTGCATAATATGGTCCCTCTTTAACTATTTTTCCTGTATATCCCAATTCATTGGCTCTATCTAACATAGCCTGTGCATTATCATAATTTCTAAACAAGCCTATTTGAACTTCATATCTTGGACCCGTTGGAGCTATAGTATCTTCTATTCCATTTGCTATAGCTGTTGCTACTTGCTGAAAATTCTGATCAAATATTTGATTATCTGCATCACTATTTATAAATCCTGCCTCTACTAATATAGCTGGCATATTAGTTCTTCTAAGTACCGCCAAATCAGGTCTTACATTCACACCAAGGTTATTAAAACCTGCCTTCTCTAGTTCATTGTTTACATTCCTAGCCATGTCACCTTTGATGCCACTGTCATTATATACTAATGTCTCAACTCCACTATAAGTATTAGGATATGGGCTTGAATTTCTATGAAGGGATACAAAATAATCTGCTCCACTATTATTAGCTATATTGGCTTTCTCAACAGGCGAATTATATACATCTCCTGTTCTAGTATATCCTACATCATATCCCCTTGAACTTAATATATCTCCAACTGCTAATGCAAGTCTAAGGTTATCATCTTTTTCTTTCCTTCCATTAAACGTTGCTCCATTATCATATCCCCCGTGTCCTGCATCTATCATTATTTTTTGAGCCATGATATTCCTCATATAAACTTTTTATAATAGTTTATGAGTGAACTATTACTTTTGTTACATTATCTTAACCATTTGTTCAAAAGTAACACCATATTTTTCAGCAATATCTCTTGCGTAACTATTACTATCTGGCTTTCGAAGCTCAGCCGTATACAATCTCTTACCTTTATCTATTCCCATTACAAGGCTTGCTATTAACCCATCACCTTCAAAACCATTTAATTCATCTATATCTATTGCAAGTTCATGTATATGAGTATTATAAATACAATTTATATTTTTCAATTTAAGAAATTTAACTAAATCCTTTGCCATATAATGTCCATCGGAAAGACTTGTCGTTGCATATGTCTCATTTAATAGCAATAAACTATTTTCTTTCATAGCTTTTATTATTTTATTTATTCTCATGGATTCTTCACCAAGTCTTCCATAAGATAACGTATCATTCTCATCTGCTGGAAAATGTGTAAATATTCCCTCAACAATATCACTTGTCATATTGCTACACGGTGCACACACTCCAAGTTGCATAAATACAACAGCCTGACCAACAGCTTGAGTAAGTATAGTCTTACCTCCACGATTAGGGCCTGTTAGTATAAATATATTATGGGTTTTATCAAATACTAAATCATTATATATCATATCTTTTTCTTCGTTGTCTATCATATTTAATGCTAGTCTTATATTGTATAGCCCTTCTAGACTAATATTTCCACTTCCACCCTCTGTCACCTTAGGCATAGTTACAAGATATCCATTATTTTCTATTCTCTTAAACATTTTCACAAGATTTATATACATCTTAATCTCAGGCACCATTGACAGAACATGATATCCTTGAAGATTAACATATTTAGAAAGCGTTTTCTGCATCTTATTAACAATATTACCAAGTGCTTTCTCTATTTGTCCTGTTAGATCCATCATAATAGTATCTCTTTCTGTAAGTGGTGCTTTCTTCATTCCATACACCATTCCAAAGTCACCATTATTAAGCGCTGCACTTTTTCTAACATACTCCATAAACCCACTCATTACGCTTGTATTTTCAGATACCTTTTCTTCATTAATTGCAGTCATTATTACTTCTGTTGGATTCAAATTTTCATCCAAATTAACGCCTAATGTAAGGCTTTTTATTTTTGATATATCATCTGTTATCTTTCTAATATCTTCCTTTAAAATACCAAATCCACTATCATTGTATATAACTTCAACCATTTCTTTAAGACGTTTTAATCCAACTGATTGAACCTGACAACATTTGAAGGAATTCATTACTGCTTCTATAGCTTCTATGTATACTTCTAATTCTTTTAGATAATTTATCATAATCCATAAGTTTTTCTTCTGTTCAGGTTGTTTAACTCTATATTTTTGTAAATCAGATAAAGTTTTTAACGATAACATTGCCTCTGACATTTTTTCTACAAATTCTTCGTTTTTATATAAATCGCTAAATATTTCTTGACGATAAATAACATCTTTATAAGATGTACTCATATACGTCATTTTATTTAAGAGAAATTCTCTCTCTTCATCTTCTAACACTATCATTTCACATACTTGTGGAAGTCCTAGATCATTTATAGTATTCTCACTTAGTTTAATATATTCTTTGTCTTCCCCATCTAGATAAAACAAAGAAAAATCATATATTTTATTCTTTTTCTTCTCTTTCATAATGTCCCCCATGTGATTTATTATTTACATACTTTTGTGCTTATTTTATCATATTATCTAATAATTTTCATTTTATTTGGTAATTGACTACACCATTGCACTAATACTATTTTCTCATTTTATATAATAGCAAAAAAATCTAAATAAAATCTAAACAAAATGTAAGTAATACACAAAAATACTTTGATAATCAAAAAACTTTTCAAATAAAGTTGTTTATATGGTATTATGTAAGTGTATCTTTTCAAAAATCAGACCTTTAAAGATACTATGACAATATAAGGAGGCAGTATTATGTGGGCTTACGAAAGTGTGTTTTATCAAATATATCCTTTGGGGTTTTCAGGTGCTCCATTTGATAATGATGGGGTATTAGAATCAAGAATTCTTAAAGTGAATGATTGGATTCCTCATATCAAAGAATTAGGAACTAATGCAATATATTTTTCACCTGTATTTGAATCTGATACTCATGGATATAATACTAGAGATTATAGTAAAATTGATTGTAGACTTGGAACAAATGAAGACTTTGCAAATGTATGTAAGAATCTTCACGACAATGACATTAAAGTAGTGTTAGATGGTGTGTTCAATCATGTTGGTCGTGGATTCTGGGCATTTCAAGATGTACTTAGAAATAGAGAATCTTCTCCATATAGAGATTGGTTCCATATTAGTTTTGACGGTAATTCTAATTACAATGACGGACTATGGTATGAAGGTTGGGAAGGTCATTATGATTTAGTTAAACTTAACCTTAGAAACGAAGAAGTTATTAATCATATCTTTAACTGTGTTAAAGGTTGGGTTGAAGAATTTGATATTGACGGTTTAAGACTTGATGTGGCATATTGCTTAGATAAGGATTTCTTAAAGAGATTACGAAGCTTCACTGCTTCTCTTAAGAATGATTTCTTCATCTTAGGCGAATTACTACATGGTGATTATACTCAGTTTGTTAATGGTGATATGTGTCATAGTGCTACAAATTATGAATGTTATAAGGGCTTACATTCAAGCTTTAACAGCATGAATATGTTTGAAATATGCCATTCTCTTGCTAGACAGTTTGGTCCTGAAAATTGGACACTATACAAAGGATTACATTTGCTTTCTTTTGTTGATAACCATGATGTATCAAGAATAGCTAGTGTACTTACTAACAGTAACCATTTACCATTAATATATGCTCTTACTTACGGTATGCCTGGTATACCTTGTGTATATTACGGAAGTGAATGGGGCGCTACAGCTAACAAAAGTGAAGGCGATCCTGCCTTAAGAGTTTCTTTCGATGCACCTATAAGCAACGAATTAACAGAATGGATTGGCAAACTATCTAATGCCAAAAAGTCTAGTAAAGCATTATGCTATGGTGACTTCAAACAAATAGTATTAACTAATCATCAAACTATCTTCGAAAGAAAATGCGATGGCGAACGAGTAATTGTTGCAATTAACTGTAGTGATCAACCATATACTGCTCATTTTGATGCTGGTTGTGGAATGGCTACGGATTTGATTACTGGCGAAAAACACGACTTTGGTGGTGGTAGCGAATTACCTGCTTACAGTGCATTTTTTTGGAAAACAGAGTGTTAATTAATCAAATACCATATTAATAATCATTAAAATAAGCGGCTCTTGATATTTCCATCAAAAGCCGCTTAATCTTTGCTAATTTTTCGAGTAATTATAAAATCCTATATTCAAATCTACCACTGTAGATATTCCAGCTACTGAACCGCCTTCTGTATATTGCCACATTTTAAAATCATACGGAAAATCTGGATAATCAGCATATTGGGCATACCATATATCATAATCCTTAATTCCTTCCATATCTAATTCTAGAGCAAACCAATTCCTATTGGCATACACCACAGGCGTATATCCTGCTGCCTTAATTGTTTCACAAAATCCTACTGCAGCAGCTGTTCTATCTTCCACTGCTACTCCGTTAGTTCTTGCATCTTCTTGATTAGTCTTTTCAGTGTCAAATGCAATAGGATAACTAATATTATATCCCCCTATATTGTTAAGAACAAAGTTAGCTTCTTCAACACCTTCATTATAATTGATTGCTTGAGAATAGAAATATAATCCTACTGGCATTCCATTACTAGTAGCTCCACTTATATTGCTATCATAGAACTCATCCTTTACAATAGCACCATTACCATATCCTCTATAACCTATTCTAATCATTGCATAATCTATTCCAGAATTAGCAACCTGAGTCCAATTAATATTACCTTGATGCTTAGATACATCTACTCCTACAAGAGAAGTGCTTACACCATTTTCACCATAGTATCTATAATTAGTTCCTTCTATAAGATTATTCCAATCATAATTATGCCTACCTACATTATTATTAACTTTCACATATTGCATTTCACCATAGTCATCTCTTACTAAAATGAATCTTCGATGTATGAATCTGTCATAATTATTAATGCTAAGTTCAGATATATCTGTACTATTAAATTCACATCCATCTGCTATTATTCCGGCATAGTTTCTACTTTCACCTGTTGTACAACCAGTAAGTAGTATCATCACCATAATAGCTAAACCTATTAATTTTCCAGTATTTTTTCTTTTTCTCATATTGTATACCCTTAATTCATCACATTACTATTTCTGCATCTAAATGTTATCTTAATTATTCAACAATTATTGTTGCCACCGAATTCTCATCATATGCTGTTGATATTATTTCTTTTGAAGATTGTCTTGAATATACACCACTAAACTTGCCACCATACATATATAATCCTGTAAGATTGCTATATTCCATTACCTCGCGTGGTTCTTTCTTAAAATCCATATTCACTGTCCTATGTGGATAATTAAATTCCTGTATTAAATAATTACGATTCATATATTTATGAACAATATCTCCCCATAACTCACCATCAAAATGTATACCTGCATACACACCCTTTGCCCCATACGAATCTTCTGGTTTAATAATCCATTTATTCTTATTAGTAATCACTTCATGTTCTAGAATCGTATTTTCATTAAGCTTACTAGTAAATGGTATATGCTCTCGTACATATTCTCTCTCATCTTCACTTAATAATTGCTGTGTCTCATCTTCAAATAACAACTTAAATAATATTTTATTATGAACTATCTGAGTACAAAAAGCACCTAATACACAAACGTTTCTATCTTTAAATGCCTTTATAAATGGCAGTACCTTATCATAATTTTTCATAATATCACTTGTTACAGCTCTTCTATATATAGCATCTATTCTATATCCATCTTCACCATATAATATACCCTCGTTATATGTCAACTTAGTAATATCACATATCCTAGCCGTCACTCCTGCTCTTACAAATGCCTTCCTAAATTCCTCAAACTCTTCTAAAGATGATGCCTTATCCGTAAAATCAACAATAGCTATTTTTGGATTGTCTACCCTCTTATCATATGTGTTATATATTTCTAGAAATTCCTTTGCCCAAGAATCAAATAACTCATAAGTTTTAACTGTATGTCTCTTAGAAAATTCATTATATGCCATTGAATGCCCTAGTGCATTATTTATTTCTCTATCCTCATTCATTGAACTACTTCCATCTGTATTAAACTCACAAAACTTGTATGTCATATTTTCTTCATCTAGAAATATATCTATCCTTGCAATTGGAAGTGGACAGTCATATCCTCTTGGTACTAATATTAATTCTTCTAACTTCTCGTCAAATCCAAAATTCTTTCTATATTCCTTATTTTCAAGATAATGATTTATTACTTTAGAAAATATAGAATACATTACATCCACACCATGTTTAAATATATCTTCTTCTGTACTCTTCGTAAATATCTTAGGCATATACAATGTATATATAGAACTTCCGTGATACTTAGCTGTCGAGTTCTCTAGATATTCAAGCACATTGTTTGAAGTTTCTTTCTCTCTTACTATATCACTATTTATTATATCTATATATTCTTTGTTCAACTCCACTACTCTACTCATATATACAATCTCCTATATGCTAATAAGCCTTAAGTCTAATGACTTAAGGCTTATTAATTATTTCTGTAATATATCTACAATCTCTTTCATAGATGTATCAAATTCTTCTCTCGATGAATTCTTAAATATAAGGAATTGATCTACTGCTTCCTTATTATTCAGATTACTAGGAATCTCAAAATTACATCTTGACATATATTCGTCCCAGTTCTCTAATTTCCATGTATCTCTATCTGAATTTCTAGCTATCATTCTTTGCTTACATACTTCTTTAGAAGTCTCTACCCAAACCACTACTAATTCAGCACCTTTAGCTTTGATTTTGTTTCTAAGATCCTTCATGTATTCTATATCACGAACTTCTCTTGTAAATGGTGCATTAATTAATGCTAAGTCATTATAATCTAACGCTTCTAATGCAAGATCAATCGTTGCATAATATTCATAGTTTCTTATATTCTCTTCAAAGAAATCAGAACTTCTATTATATTCAGCATTAGCAACCACAAATATTTGCTTGGATAATACAATCAAAGTGTCCTTGTCTAGGTATGTTACATGCTTCAACGATTTTGCTAATTCCCTAGAAATAAACGTTTTCCCGCAAGCTGGTGGTGAAGTTACTAATATCAATTTTTTCATTTTAGAAATTCCTCCTTGTGTTATCTATATTGATTATATATAATTATTTTTCTTTTGCAATAGTATTTTTGATTTTTAACAAAATCATTATCTATTATATCCTAAAACCATGAAAAACAACACCATTTTTTTCATTTTTTTTAAATTTTCTTGGAGTTGGTAATTTAATATCATATATGATAAAATTATTTTACTAATACTTTATAGATTAAGGGGAATAATTTATATGTTTACTGTATCTTCAATCAAAAAATCTTATAATAAAAAATTAATATTATCAGATATTTCTTTTCAGGTAGATAAGGGTGAGGTTATTGCTATTATAGGTGCTAATGGTTGTGGCAAATCAACCTTACTAAATATCCTTTCAGGCGCATTAGCATTTGATAGCGGTCAAATAGAATTAGATGATACCATCCTTAAAAAGAATTCTAAACTATTTTCAAAACATATCGGATATGTACCGCAAGATAATCCTCTTATTGAAGAATTAAGCGCTAAAGATAATCTTAGATTATGGTACTGTGATTCTTCCCTTAATATGAAAGATGAATTAGAAAACGGCATTCTTAAACTTCTTGGTATAGATGAATTTATCAATAAACCTGTTTGCAAACTTTCTGGTGGTATGAAAAAGCGCCTAAGCATTGGATGTGCTTTATCTAACAATCCTAATATTTTAATCTTAGACGAGCCTTCTGCTGCCTTAGATATAGTATGCAAACGTGAAATAAATCACTATATTAAAACATTCAAAAAATCTGGTGGCACAGTAATAATATCTACCCACGACGAGATAGAGTTAGACCTGTGCGATAAGATATACTTACTTAAAGATGGCACTCTTACATTAATCAACAACAATGTACGTGGAGATGAACTAATTGAATTCATAGGAGCTAAATAATAATGAAACGTTTTCTATATAGTCTATGGCTAGATATAAAATTAATAATTAAATCTCTTCCAAAACTATTTATAACCACATTTCTTTTAACTATATTAGTATGTGGTATTGTTGTATTTGCCAATAACACAGTTTATAAAGACGCCTCTCATACAATAACAGATGTTGCTATATATGTTCCTGGCGATTCTGAATATAATGATATTGGTATTTCTTTTATAAAAAACATGGATAGCTTTAGTTCTATATGCTCTCTTAAACGTGTCAATTCCATCGATAAAGGTTACTCCCTATTAGATAATGGCAAAGTTCTTGCTTTCATAATTATTCCCGATTCATTCGTTAATGATATTCAAAGCGGTAAAGATACTCCTGCTCAGATTATATTTTCAAATAATGCTAGCATAGAAGAACATTTACTGAAAGAACTTCTAACAAGTGGCAGTTCCCTACTGTTAAATGTTCAAGCTGGTATATACACTGTATATGATGTATATGTGGCAAAAGAATACAGTTCCGAAGATATAAAATCCTCTAATAAAGACATGAACAACATATATATAAAATACGCTCTAACAAGAGAACATTCTTTTAATAGAATTCGTGTATCTGCAACCAACAATATAAATATCTTAGAATACTATATAAGTTCTGGGCTTGTAGTAATCCTACTATTAAGTGGCATTGCTCTATCGTCTTTTCTTGCTACTAAGAACCAATCCCTGCTAAACAAGTATTCAATATACAGCATTAAGAAGCCTATAATTATTATGCAAAATATTATTGCCTTATTTATAGGTTATATATTTATATATTATATTCTTATATGGATATTAACCACTTTCTCCAAAAAATTTCTCAGTAGCCTAATATATATATATCCTTCAATATATACAAGCAGTTTACCAGTTCTATTATTAACTGCAACTATTGTTACTTGCATATATACATTAGCCGACCATAATTTATCTGGCATGTTATTGCTATTTTTATCTACATTAGTATCAGTATTTATATCAGGTGGTTTTATTCCTCTAGGCTTTTTGCCTAAGGCAATTCAACATTTATCCTCATATATTCCTACAACATATATGATACGACAAATAGCCTATGCAATATCTAATGCAATCAATACTACCAATTTGTATATAATTCTTATATGGACATTTTCTATATACACTGTAACAAGCATTATTAAGGAGCGTACATGAAATCATATATTATGTGGACAATTACATATTTAAAAAGACTATTTAAAAAGCCTGCATTTATAGTATTTCTACTAATAATGCCTATTTTATCATGCTTATATATCTATGGTGTGTCTGATAAATCTTCTAAAATCTATGTAGCACTATATGATATGAATAATTCAGAACTGTCTAATGAAACTATTGATAGACTACTTGAATATGAAGGTATATTTAACTTTTATGAAGCAACTTCTACAGACTCTATATACGAGGCTGTAACTAAGGGTGATGCCCATTGTGGTTATATATTTACGGAAGATATGGCTCATCTATTCGAGACCAAAAAGGGTAAGGGCAGTATAGATGCCATAGTCTCTCCTTCCTCTTCGCTTGCAAGCCTAATAGAAGAAATAATATATTCCACTATTTTTGATGCCTTTTCAAAAGAGATTGCTTATAACTACCTTATTGATAATGACATTATTGATTCAGCTAATGAAAGCGAATCCAAGGAACAGATTTATAAGATATATGACTATAACCTTATCAATTTTGTAGACCTTGTAACAGAAGATAACCTAGATAATTATACAGAAGTAATATCTAAAGATTATATATATAACATTCCAATAAAAGGCGTAGTCGCCCTACTCATATTTATTAGTAGCCTAGGTGGTGCATATGTATATATTCGTGATAGAGAAAATGGGCTTTTCATCAAGGTTGCACCTTACAAGAGACACCTTATAAATATAATAAGTATAGCTACACCAACTATAGTAACTTCCTTATCTGGCTTAATAGCAATATTTATTGCACACAATAACTTATCTATATTTAAAGAGGTATTTTGCTTATTTTTATATTTCTTGATTGCTACTGCTTATGTCTACCTATATAATCTAGTTGTTAAAAGCTCTAAACTATTATGTGCTACCATTCCAATTATCATAATTGCCTGTATTGTATTAAGCCCTATATTTATAGACGTTAGTTCTTATATTCCGCAAATTAGGCCTATAAGTTATCTCCTACCACCAACTCATTATCTTAATTGGTTCTAATATTATGTATGTATAAATATCAAATAATAGGCAATACTCCAACTAGCACAACACCACGCATATCTGGTAAGTGCATTACAATATTTAATATAATTGGAGGTACCTATGAACAAAAACGTTGAGTTACTAAACTATATTTATCAGAATTCACAAATGGGTGTGGAAACAATCCACCATTTATTAACTATCGTTGAAGATAATGAGATGCTAGATCAACTAAAGACTGAATTCAAAGAATACTCTAGTATAAATGATGAGGCTAGAGAACTTCTAGAAAAGAACGGATATGATGAAAAGGGTATTGGTACTTTAGAAAAAATTATGAGTGACTTTATGATAACTATGCAAACTATTCGTGATAATAGTTCAAGCCACATTGCAGAAATGATGCTTAAAGGTAGCAATATGGGAATTATAGAGGCTACAAAGAAAATCAATGAATATACAGATGCTGATGAACATATTGTTGATCTTATGAAAGAACTACTTAAGCTAGAAGAAAACAACGTAGAATCACTTAAGAAATTTTTATAATAAACCCTTCTTTTCAAAAGAGTTGCCACTACTGTGACAACTCTTTTCTTTGTTTCTTAAGTTTAATTATATATGGTATTCCAACCGTAATACATAACACTACAACTACTGTAATAAATATCCCCTTATATGTTTCTAAGTATCTTAATCCTACTTCCCAATTTTCTCCTAGAAATGCTCCTAGAGATACTATTATCGTATTCCATATAAGGCTTCCTATTGTTGTAAGAATTAAAAATATACCCATATTCATCTCTGATATTCCTGCCGGAATAGATATTATACTTCTTACTATAGGAATACACCTACATATTAATACCGCTTTCTTCTCATATTTCACAAACCAAGCATCTGCCATATCTACCATCTCTGGTTTTAATCTGAGCACCTTACCAAATCCAGATGCAAATAGTTGCTTTAATCTATCTTTTTTTAACACTTTGCCTAAACCGTATAGCACTACAGCCCCCACAACCGATCCCAAAGTGGCTGATACTATAACCAATGGTATATTCATATTAGTTGTAGTTGTCACGAATCCCCCAAACAACAATACAATCTCTGATGGTATAGGTGGAAATATGTTTTCAATAAGAATTAGCATTAGTATTCCAATGTATCCGTAGTTATTAATTATCTCAATAAACATTTCGTTCATGGGTGCAATATCTCCTAAATTCAGAATAAATATTATTCACTTTCTATCATTCTATATCCTACGCCCATTTCAGTAAAAATATACTTAGGATCTGCAGGATTAGTCTCTATTTTTCTTCTTATATTTGCCATATTCACTCTTAATATCTGATTATCTGTACTAACATTAGGTCCCCAAATATTCTTTATCAAAAAATCATAAGTCAATACTTTCCCTGCGTATTTAGACAATAATGCAACCAAATTATATTCAGTTTGAGTAAGTTTGGCATCTATATCATTAACATACACATGTCTTTTATCATAATCAACTTTAATATCTGCTGCAATAAATACTCCTGATGGCGCCTTATCATCTCCATCATATGTAGATCGTCCGTGGCGTAACGCTGTTCTCATTCTTGCCAACAATTCACTAGTACCAAATGGTTTTGTAATATAATCATCAGCCCCTAGATCTAATGCTTCTACCTTATCTTTCTCTCTTGTTCTTGCAGATACAATAATAATTGGAACACTAGACCATTCTCTAACCTTCTTAATAATCTTCTGTCCATCAATGTCCGGCAATCCCAAATCAAGTAATATTATATCTGGAACAAATGTAGTAATCATCATAAATCCTTCCTTTCCATTTGCTGCCACCTTAACATTATAACTATTTGATTTTAAAATAGCTGTCATAAAGCTACTAATATTACTTTCATCTTCTATTATTAGAACATTATATTTATTACTCATGCCTATTCCTCCATTGGTAGATAGAATCTAAACACTGCTCCACCTGTTTCTATATTTTCTGCTATCATATTACCGCCATGAGCTCTTATTATTGTATAACATACCGATAGCCCAATACCCATATTTTTCTTAGAATCTACACTCTGTTCACTATTAACCTGCTGTGAACCTTCAAATATTTTTGGCAGTATCTCATTTGGTATTCCTTTTCCATTATCTGACACCTCAAATATAGCAAAATTATCTTCTTCTATAACTTTAGCAACAATTTCTGTAGCACCATCTGCATGAATAACTGCATTTTCTAATAAATTAATAATTACTTGCTCTATTAATACTCCATCCATAGGAATCAAAAGAAATTTTTCAGGAACTGATACTTTAACATTTTCTCCTTCAAATCTTTGCTTAAACTTTCTTACTGCTTCTGCCAATACTTCTTCTGCCACTTCTTGCTCTTTTACTATTTTGGCTGTTCTAGTATTATCTATTCTAGTAATCGATAATAGATTTTCTACCATTCTTATCAACCATTGCGCCTCTTCGTTTACCTCTCTCAAAAGTTTAATTTTATCTTCTGTACCTATCTTTTCATGATTATCTATTATTGCTGAAGTAGCTCCAACAATTGAGGTTAATGGTGTTCTTAAATCATGTGAGATAGCTCTTAATAAATTACTTCTAGTTTTCTCTCTCTCTGCTTCATATTTTATAATTTCTTGTTTCTTTATTTGTGTAGTTAGCATACTTGTTATTATAGCTACTATAAGCATACTTATTATAGTTATCGGGTATCCTGCCAAAGTAAAATTAAACTCATGATACGGATATGTAAATATATAATTAATACCTAAAACACCTACAAACGAAGCAACAATACCGTACAAATATCCTTCTGTGTATCTAGATACTAGAAAAACTGCTAGTATAAATATCATAGCAACTGCTATATCGCCTTCGTCCATTTTTCTAATAAATGAGCACATCACAAAAGCAATTATTAACAAACCAATCGTAATAATTATATCTTTAACATTAATAGAAAATGCTCTCTTCAATTTACTCATTATATTACTGTTTTTCATTATGTATTCCTCACTTGCGCTCATTGTAGCATAGGTAAAATTAAAAGTATATTAAGCCTTCGTTAAGATTTGTAAATTTTCAAAAATATTCTTGTACATTAATAAATTTTAATATAAGATACTACTACCAAATATATTATTAATTATACATAAAGAAATATATTTTATCCATACTATACCCAAGGTAATTAAATAGAAAGGCAACGTATAATTTATTTATACAAGGACAATTTTATGAGTATTTTTAACGAACTTTTTGGAAATGTACTAAATATAGGATGGCAACAAATTGTTATGTGGATAATTGGAGGTATTCTAATATATCTTGCTATTAAGAAAGATATGGAACCTACCTTGCTTCTTCCAATGGGATTTGGCGCCATACTAGTAAACTTACCTTTATCAGGCGCTGTAACACAAGTATTCGATGGTGTTACAGAAATCGGAGTAATCGATGTATTATTTGATTCAGGTATAGCTAACGAATTATTTCCTCTTCTACTTTTTGTAGGAATTGGTGCAATGATTGACTTCGGTCCATTATTATCTAATCCAAAATTGCTACTATTTGGTGCTGCTGCACAATTTGGAATCTTTTTCACATTAAGCATTGCTGCTCTACTCGGATTTGATTTAAAAGATGCTGCATCTATTGCAATTATTGGTGCTGCTGATGGTCCAACATCTATATTCGTTGCAAACTATTTTAATTCAAATTATATCGGCCCAATTATAGTTGCCGCCTATTCATATATGGCATTAGTACCTATTGTACAACCACCTGTTATTAAACTTATTACTACTAAAAAAGAACGTCTTATGAAGATGCCTTATGCAAATACTAATGTATCAAAGACAACAAGAATCTTATTCCCTATAGTAATAACTATAATCGCTGGTATTGTATCTCCTCGTTCAGTTGCCTTAATCGGATTCTTAATGTTTGGTAACTTAATAAGAGAATGTGGTGTGCTTGGCTCTCTATCAGATACAGCACAAAATGTATTAGCTAACCTAATAACATTATTACTCGGCCTTACCGTTGCTTCTAAAATGCAAGCAGACGCATTTTTAAATACACAAACCTTATTAATACTATTACTAGGTCTTGTAGCCTTTATATTTGATACAATTGGTGGTGTTTTATTTGCTAAGATACTTAATCTATTTACTAAAAATAAAATTAACCCTATGATTGGTGCAGCTGGTATATCAGCATTCCCAATGTCAGCACGAGTTGTTCATAAGATGGGCTTAGCAGAAGACAATCAAAACTTTTTATTAATGCACTCTATAGGAGTAAATGTTTCTGGACAAATCGCTTCTGTTATTGCAGGTGGATTAATACTAAATCTAATCAAATAAGGTAGGTGGATTAATATGAAGATAAATGTAGATGCTTTTTTAGAAACCCTCCCAATAATGGGTAAGGGCATGTTAGGAATATTTCTTGTAACTTTAACAATTGTTATATCGATTATGATACTTAACAAACTTACTAGTAATAACAAGAAAGATAATGATGACGTTAATAGTAAATAGATAGATACTTTCCTTTTCGGGCAAGCAGGCTTCCTACCTGCTTGTCCTCCTTTTTTTGTTACAATAATCATTAACCATATTAATCTCTTCTTCAAAGATACAATGCTTAATAGTGTTGTTCTTAACTGAATTAATACAATCATCAATATTCATCCATATAACTCCTGAAACCTCTGATTCTTGAAGAACTAACTCACTTATATCTATATCTTTTTCTAATACATATATATTACTAATCTGTCTATCCTTAAATAGTTTTCCATAAAATATATCATCTTTATATATAGTACGAGTACCCACCTTAGTAAGTTCACACTCATTAGCAATAACGCCTAATTCTTCCTCCAGTTCACGAACTGCTGATTCTAGGAAATCATAGCCCGATGGAATATGTCCTGCTGAAGATATATCATAGCAATCTGGATAAGAATCCTTATCACTACTTCTCTTCTGTAATAATATTTCATATTGATTATTAACATTACGAACTATCCACACATGTGAAGTTCTATGCCAACTACCATACTTATGAACCAAATTTCTCTCTCTAGCTATGTTTATTAGATTTCCTTGTTCATCACATAAGTCTAACAACTCCATACTCTTACCATCTAATACTGCTTCTATTAAAAGATCATGGTCATATGTAAGCTTTAGTGAAAAGAACCCACTGTGTTCTGTAAGTAAATCCAAGAAGATATAATCACCTTCCCATAGATTTTTATTAATAAGTTCTTCTATAAGAACCCAACAAAGTTCTCCTTCATCACAGTTAGTAAGTTCTCCATAATATTCATAACCTTCATATAAACACATATATTCAGTTATACCTACTTCTGTTTGAAATGTAATAATACCTCTAAAACTATAATCAGTAAGAGTTAAACCTGTCTCTTCTTTCACCTCTCTAAGCATACATTCTTCTGGGCTTTCACCCTCTTCAAAATGTCCACCTATACCAATCCATTTATCTTTATTAATATCATTTTCTTTTTTGGTTCTATGAAGCATAAGATATTGATTGTCTTTTTTTATATAACATAAAGTAGTAAAGTCTTTATATTTCATCTCGTACCACCTTTTCATTTACATACATAACAAACTCTTCTATCTGTTTCATATTAGGCTTATCAGGCAATTCTGTATTCTTTGCAGCATAATCAAGTCTATTTTCATAGTCAGAAAGTAGATCATAAAATTCTTGCTTAAATGTTCCATCATTATTCTGAAATGAACCACTTCTAATATCCCTTAATAAATCATGCTCTTCTTCTCTATATGTATTAATCTCTTGTTTTTCTAAAATATCTATTGCCATAGTAAATAATCTTATTAAATGCATGGCATGTTTATTTAAATGATTATCATCTTTTTTCGTATTTCTCTTTCCAATCTTGTCATAGTCTTTAACAATATTACTCATCTCTGACCACATACCCTTGTAATCCCTTAGAGGATAATGTTTTAAATTAATATCCATAAATATTTCAGAATCAAAATCACTCTTATAAGACTTATCTACATATAATTTTACTGCTCCATCTTCAAAATCTTCATACCTTCTTGAAAAGTCATACATTGCATTTTTAACAGAATTATATATATGTTTCTCTTTCTCACTTTGAGTATATGAGTCTCTTGCTAGGGCATTCTGTAGCCTTCTAAGTTGGGCACTAGCATATCCTCCAAAAGATTGTATAGCAACCTTCGACAAGAAAATTTTCTTATTATCTAGTAACTCCTGTCCAATATCATTTATATATAAATAATGCTCCTTATTAAGCCCTAATAACTCTATTGTATTAGGATTACAGCTTATTAATAATTTAATAATCTTATTAAAACTATATATACATGTATCTGTATTATTATCTACATATTGTTCAAATGTTGTCATTCCAATTAAATCAGACTTTCTATTAAGGGCTACACCTCTAACATCTATATCACTATTTTCATTATTAGTACCATAAGAATAACTTCCTCCAATTCCTAAGAGAATTATATTCTTACCAAGATTCTCATGGGTACGTATAAATTCATACTCTTTATTTTCTAACAACTTATTTGTTATCATTTTTACTCACTTCTTTCTTGCTCTACATCAATACCTGATTTTTCTTTTTCAAGAAAAAATTCCTTACCAAATGTTTTCTTACTTATACACACAGCTCCATAAGCTGCACCTACACCTATTAATATTCCAAAAATAACATCACTAGGATAATGAACTCCTAAATATAATCTTGAATATGCTATTAATATTGCCAGTATTAAAAATGGGATTGCATATCTTTTCTTCAACATTAACATTAACGCTGTTGCCGATGCAAAGGAAGCACAACTATGACCTGATGGAAAAGAATAATCTACAGCCCTCTTTGCTAACAAAATTATCTGTTCATAGGTTTCATAAGGTCTTATTCTCCCTACTGCATTTTTTAATATAACATTAGTAAATAATGCTCCTATTAAAATTGCTAATATAGACGTAATTCCTATTATTCTTGTCTTCTTTGGTATAATAAGAATAAGAGATAATACAACCCAAAATATTCCTGAATCACCTAGCGTAGTAATAAATTTAAACACCCCATTCAGTGCCTCTACCCTTAAATGTTCTTGAATAAATATTAATATATCTATATCTAATTGTTGTAATAATCCCATTATATCTCCTTACTTCTTACCTGCCATTCCTACTATCTCTTTAACTAATTCAACATCTGATTCCTTAAGTTTAAGGTTAGTTTTAAGAGTCTCACCACTAGTCTTTGTTACCATTATTTCAATAACTGTACCTTCTGCTATTGCATCCTTACCTACTGCATTTAGAAATGCAGGAAATTTGGGATGATTAGTTACAAACTCATCCTTACATTTTTGTAACTTAAATAACATTGCTGGATTAAACATTTTATATTCCTCCTAATTTGTATTTATATCCTTTTTGTTTTAACCAAGTTCTATACTGTCTCCATCTAGGACATTCTTTCTCTACTTGTAACCAAAATCTATCTGAATGATTCATCTCTATTAGATGAGCCAATTCATGAACAACCACATATTCCATTACTACCTCTGGCATCATAATAAGTTTCCAATTAAAATTCAGATTATTCTTACCACTACAACTTCCCCATACTGTTCTTTGTTCTTTAATATATATTTTATTGTAGGTAACTCCCATACTACTACCGTGTAGTTTACATAACTCTTCTATTTCCCATCTTGCAACCTCAATATACCATTTTTTAATACCATTATAGATATCTTCTTCTGTAATAGTTTTAATATTTTTCACTTTAAATAATATATATTCTGGGGGAAGTAATGAAACAAATATATTGGGTCTGATTGTTTTATCTTCTTCTACTTTAATTATTAAATCAACGCCCTTATACGGAACAATACTGGCATTTCTAAAAACTATTAGATTACTATTTGTCTCCATAACTTTGTTATATTTCTCATATATCCACTGACGTTTTTCATTAACAAACTCCATTGCCACTTTTTCTGACAATCTAGTAGGCAACTTTATAGTTAGTATACCTTCTTCGGTAATATTTATTGAAATAGTTTTACGCTTCATTCTAATAAGTCTATATTCAATTTTAATATTGTTTATCTCAATATATTTACTCATATTAATTTATTCCATTTTCAACTTTCACTGATTCCCTATAATATTAAGTAGTATACTCTTATCCCATCTATTCTTCAACAATGAAAAAGAATGGTTGGAATATAGTTCCCACCATTCTTTTTTCTATTCTCGCCTTCTCTTCTTTATATAAGAAATAGCACTCAAAATCCGTATCACTAATATAAATATTACTATCCCAAAAAACACTCCCATAATTATTAGTTGTCGTGAAACTTCTTTCTCATTATTCTTTTAATTCCTATCACACCTACTATTATTAATATCGGTGAAAAATATATAATAGTGCCTAACCCATCAGTCCTAACGAATGTTCCTTCAATATAAGATTCAGATGCTTTGTCTGGATTATATAAAATATTATCAATTACTTTTGCTTTCTCTAAATCGTTATACATTTCTTTGGATATCATTTGTTCATTCTCATATTCAATGTCATTAACCTTATATGTATACTTTGCATAATGATCATATCTCGTCTCATAATTACGCGACTTATTCTTACTATTAACAATTTCTCTCCTAGTTTCTACGCTACTACTAACAGTTTTTTCTGTACAGGAATCAATCATATGATTATTATTTATATTACCTATAACTAAATATATAAATAATCCAATTAAAAATATTCCTCCAACAATCTTTATAACTAGTTCTTTGCTAATGCCTTCCATATACCTTACCTCCAATCAATATTTATACTCATTGCACCCTTACAGAAGATATGTCACAATACCTAAACCGTCTCTCTTTACCCTTAAAAAGCCCCTGCAATGTAAATATAACATATGCAGGGGCTCTTTAAAATATCAGTTTTACAACTTTACAGTTCTTAATATTCAAATTTTTCTTTTCTGAATATTTTTCTAATTACTATTACACCAATTAGTATCAATATCGGACTTATATATATAAGTTGTCCTGTAAATCCTCTAACAATTAAGCTTCCTTCAATATAAGATTCAGATGCTTTGCTTGGGTTGTATAATATATTATCAATCACTTTTGTTTCCTCAAGTGTATTATATAATGATTCAGATATTAGCTGCTTATTCTTATACTCCACACCATTAACCATATATGTATACTCTGCGTAATATTTATATCTAGTATCTATATCACCAAAAGCATGATCACCTTCATCACTATCTACTTCTCTCCAAGTCTTTACACTAGTACTAGTAATTTGTTCTGTACAAGAATTAACCAAATGCTTATTAGTCATGCTTTGGCTAAGTATGTATACCAATGCTCCTATTAATACTATTCCTAAGATAATATAGCCAACTAAACTCTCACCTATTTTTTTCATAATATTCTACCACCATTTCATATTAATAATAGACAATTCTTGCAACAACTTTATTATTATAGCAAGAGCTACTACCACGTACACAGCTACACCAATTCCTATTCTTTTATTCATTCCTTCTGGAGTTATATTTCCCTCAATATATGACTGTCCTGCATTTTCTGGATTGTACATAATAACATCAATTACATTTGCCTCTTTGATGGAAGTATATAATTCCTCTGATATCTCGTCTCTATGTGTATACTTTTCAGCATTAACTATATATGTATACTTTGCATAATACTGATAGCTTTCCGTATAGCTAATTGAATCCGTATCAGTATAATGTTCCACTGATACTTCCACACTACTGCTACTAACTTTTTCCGTACAATTTTTAACCAAGTACTTACATGTCATACCCTGCTTAAATACAAATGTTGCCAAGGCAACGATTATTGCACAAGCAAAGACAAATGCTATTGTTTGCAAATCTGATTTCATCTTCAATATAACTACCTCCTTACTAATTCCATCCGTCTCTTGTTACTTTTACCGACGAAATACCACTTAAGACTTTAGGGAATAATAACATAAACAACATTACAAATCCTGCTACTGCAACCATTAGTTGTCTATTAAGCTCACCCTTGCTCAAATTTCCCGCAATATATGATTCATCTGGCTTGTCTGGGTTATATAAAATATCTTCAACTGTATTTTCCTTTGCAATCCTATTATACATTCCCCCTGAAATTCTCTCTTTATTTTCATATTCTATACCTTCAACAACATATGTATATTCTACATAATATTTATAATAGAACTTATCGACATCATCACCATTATCGCCATATCGCAATTTCTTTGTAGTTTCTACACTACTACTACTAACGCTATCCACACATGAATTAATCAAATGTCTACCTGTAACATTTTCAACTAATACATACACCGCACTTATAATTAATAAAACAAATGCTATAATACATATTTTCGTTTCCCATCCTTGCCTTTTTTCCATAAAAAGAACCTCCATATAAGTTAAATATAACATATACAGAGGCACTTAAAAATACAATATTTACAATTTTACAATTTTTACAATCCCGCAAATACTTTACTATCTATTAACGCAGTATTTACGTAAACTTTACAAAACCTATCCTTACCCTATCTGCTGTGCCTTCATATGAAGTAACAATTCATCTACAACTGCCCTTACAGGTGGTTTTGTGCCTAATGTCGTCACTGCTCCTGTTGATGTTGCAACACTTAGTCTTAATATATCTTCTAGTGATAGATTCTTATCAATACCATATGCTATTGCTCCAACCATAGCATCTCCTGCACCTACTGTTGAATGTTTCTTAACATCTATACTTTCACATTTGTATACATCATTACCTACAAGCATTATTGCTCCATCTGCTCCTAGCGATATAACAACCATCCCTATTCCCTTGTTAATTAAACATTTACCCATTACTACTATTTCATCTTCTGTAGCAGTATGATCGCATTTGAAATAAGCCTCTAATTCTTCTCTATTAGGTTTAACAATTTGAGGAACAGCCTCTATTGCTTCTGCAAACAATTCTCCCTCTGCATCTAATAGTACCTTCGCACCCTTAGCAACTACCTTTTCTATTATCTCTTTGTATATGCTCTTCGGTACACCTCTTGGAACACTACCTGCTAATACAAATATTGTTTCTTCATTAGCATATTTAAGTAATTTATTCTCCATCTGTTCTATATTTATCTCTTCTATAACTGGCCCTGGTTCATTAAATTCTGTAACCGGCCCCATCTTCTCTACTATTTTAAGATTTGTTCTTGTGTCTCCATCTACCATTACAAAACTTGTTGCTATACCATTTTCAACCAAACATTTTGTTATCATTTCACTCCCGTTAAGTCCCAAAAATCCTGTTGCAATAGAAGTACCCCCTAATTCTTTAATAGCCTTGGATACATTTATACCTTTTCCACCTGCATCATACAATACATTTTCTATTCTATTAATAGTTCCTTTTTCTAGTGTGTCAATATCAACTGTCTTATCAATTGCGGGATTCATGGTTACCGTTATTATCATATATCTATCCTCCTAAATGTTTGTGAAATGGTAATCAAACTGCACTATACCAATTATAATCTTTTTGAAGTTTAAATACAATTTGGCAACCTTTACGATTTAATGACGAATTCTTGGTTAACTTGCCATATTGACATAATTATGGTACACTTTACCTGTCTATATTAGGAGAATGTAGGTTTCGAAAAGTTAAGAACTTTAGCGCCATGCACCTATAACAAACGTGATAGCCTTGGGCTAGTTATGGGTTGACGAGGAGAAGAGTTTATCGATATTTCGGCGGATACTCTTTCGCATGATATTCAGATGCGTATGTCTAATGCAAATATGCAGGTAACTGCAAAACAAATATTAGACAACTGAATATACTATATGTAACAAATGTATTTTACTATGCTCATTGTATAGTAGATGTGTTTTTTATATATAATAATACTGAACATTACAAGGAGAATATATTATGTGTGGAATTATTGGATATACAGGAATTAATCCTGCTCAAAACATACTTATCGAGGGACTTGCCAAACTAGAGTATCGTGGTTACGATAGTGCTGGTATTGCATTAACGAACAATGATAATAGTATCTCTATTAAGAAAAAGATTGGTAAAGTTGCTGAATTACGTAATTATTATGATCAAGACTCAAGTAATTCATCTTGTGGTATCGGGCATACAAGATGGGCAACTCACGGTGGTGTAACAGATACAAATGCACATCCACATAAAGTTGGTAACGTTGCCCTAATTCATAATGGAATTATCGAGAATTATCACGAATTAGTAAACGAATATAATCTTGCAGATAAACTTGTATCTGAGACAGATAGTGAAGTTGTTGCTGCATTATTGGATTCACTATATGATGGCAATCCTATCGAAACAATCAAAAAAGGTGTATCTCATCTTACAGGCGCATTTGCATTATGTATAATGTTTTCTGATAAACCAGGAGTTATATATGCAATAAGAAATGTAAGTCCTATGGTTGCTACTAGTACCGATGAAGGTTCATTTATTGCTTCTGATTTAGTAGCACTTATTGAATACAACAAAAAATACTTTATTGTGCCGGAATATAGCATTTTAACAATGTCTACTGATGGCATAACTATTGAAGATTTAGATGGAAATACTGTTAACCCTGAATGGTTAGCTGTAAACTGGGATATCGAATCTGCTCAAAAAGGCGGATATCCACATTTTATGCTTAAAGAAATCTATGAGCAACCTGAGGCAATTAGTAAAACTATAGCTTCTAGAATTCGTGATGGTGTTCCATTCTTTGAGGATGACGGAATTGAGGATACCTTATTTGATGGTATTAATAAAATTAACATAATTGCCTGTGGTACTGCACTTCATGCAGGTATGGTATTTAAGACAATGGTTGAATCTCAAATCAGAATTCCTGTTATTGCTTCAATAGCTTCTGAATTCAGATACGAAGAACCAATTATTGATGAACATACTCTTGTTATTGCTATTTCACAATCCGGAGAAACTATTGATTCTCTAGAAGCATTAAAGCTTGCTAAATCATATGGATCTAAGACTTTATCAGTTGTAAATGTTAAGGGATCTTCAATTGCTCGTGAAAGTGATTATGTATTATATACACATGCTGGCCCTGAAATAGCAGTTGCTAGTACTAAAGCATATACTGTACAATTAGCAGCTCTATACTTAATAGCATGTAAGATTGGTTTAGTTAATAATAAATTTACTACTGAACAGGCAATAGCCTTTACTAATGAATTACAAAATGTTATTCCTACTGTTGAGAAAACTCTTGAAATGAGTGATATGATTAAAGATATTGCTAACCAAATTAAAGACGAACCAGATACTTTCTTTATAGGTCGTGGACTTGACTATACATTATCTCTTGAAGGTTCATTAAAACTTAAAGAAATATCATATATACATGCTGAAGCTTATGCTGCTGGCGAGTTAAAACATGGAACCATTGCTCTTATAAGTGACAATGTCCCTGTAATCGCACTTGCAACACAATCCAAAGTATATAGCAAAGTTATCTCTAATATTAGAGAAGTTAAAGCTAGAGGCGCATTTGTTATATTACTTAGTAAAGATGAAAATATTACTGATACTAGCATATGTGATGTTCATGTTACATTACCAAATGTACCTGATACATTTACAGTATTTGCATCAGCAGTTATCCTTCAATTGATTGCTTACTATACTTCAGATGCCAAAGGTCTTGATGTTGATAAGCCTCGTAACCTAGCAAAATCAGTTACAGTTGAATAAATAGACATAATAATAGGGCGGATGCATATCCGCCCTTATTTATTCTTATTATAAGTATTCTTCTTCACCTATTAATTCTTTTGTCATCTCTTCCAACTCAACAATCTTCTCAAACATTCCATTAGAACATTCTGTTTGCTCATCCATTGCCTCAACCAACTCGTTAAGAGTTGTCTTAATAACTGCTATATCTTGAAAAAACACATTAAGTAATGATAGGACTTCTCCTGAAGAATTCTTTGCATCATTTGCCAAAGTTCTCATCTGTTCAGCAACAACAGCAAAACCTCTTCCTGCTTCACCAGAACGTGCTGCTTCGATAGATGCATTAAGTGATAACATGTTTGTCTTACCAGATATAGCTTGAATACTCTGCGTTGATTTCTTAATAACATCTGCATTATTAGTGATATTATCCATTAATTCTGTTAATTTCTGTGCCTTATCTCCCATTGTTGTTGATATATTCTTAACAGTAGAAACATTGCCTTCTATATTATTAATGCTTGCTAATATCTCTTGTGTTCCATTATTGTTGTCATTACCCATAATTAGCACCACGTAGTAGTTTTATCAAAAATACTACTATCCTTTCCGAATCATATTTATATTTTAAATTATAATATAAATATTGATAATTAACAACAGGAATATATTGAATTTCTCTACTTTTTCATCATTTTCACCAAATCCTTTTGGCTAATATTTACATATACAAATAATAATAGCAGGTCGTTAACCTGCTATTATTCCTTTAGCATATTGCTATATACTGTTTCTTATCTTCAATTGCCACTGGCTCTTTCTTTGGTACATCTATTTTTAATATACCATTTTCAAAATTAGCCTTGATATCTTCTTTAGTCATGTCTGTTCCTACATAGAAACTTCTCTTGCATTTTCCTATATAGCGTTCTTTTCTTATATACTTTCCATTATCATCTGTTTCATCTTTGTTCTCTGAGTGTTCTGCACTAATGATTAAATATCCATCTTCTAACTCTGCCTTTATATCTTCCTTATTATATCCTGGAAGTTCTAAGTCTAGTTGGAACTTATCATCATACTCTTTTACATCTGTGCTCATTCCACATACCTTTGTGTTATTGTTTTCATAAGCTACTGGTGTCCAGAACTTATCATTGAAAAAATCATCTACAAAATTGTTTCTAAAAATACTTGGTACTAACATACTAATTCCTCCATTCAATTATATATATTTTTTTAATGAAATCACTTTCACAAACCTTAGTGTGGCTTGTTATATAATATATATAGCACCAATTGTTAGCACTGTCAACTGTCGAGTGCTAATTTTTATAAATTTTTTATAATTAAATGAATTATCAGATTATTTCACTTGTAATTATTCTCCTCCACAAGCTCATACTCATCATTTATATATTTAAAAATCTTTTCATTTGTAAGCACAAACTTCCCTTTCTTATATTTATAAGTAGTTTTAGTTACTGTACCTAGACCATTTGTAAAATCACCATAAATTACTTTGTTATTCTTATCTATTTCATAAGAAGGAATATGTTCAAAAGTACTCTCATAACAATATTTTTCGTTTTCGTATACATATGCACAATAATAAGATTCACGCCTACCGTCTCCTACAAAAATTATTAAATCCTTATTGCCATCAAACGTTACATCTTCAAAATATGCTTCAAATCCACATGATGCTCCTAAAGAATGACTATTTTCACATTCTTCACCCTCAAACAATGCAGCATGAATTCCCTTATTTTCATAATCTACATGCAATACCTGTTCAACTACTTCATCACTGTTAATAAATATAAAATAATCTTCTTTGTGTTGATATTCATGTTCTGGTTTTTCTATATATTGAATCCATATTCTAAGGCAATATGTTTCACCATTCTTCATCCAACTATAATCTTCTGCCTCTGTGCCTTCTTCTAGTGTTACATATTTGTCTATATACTCTGACACATCTACATTTTCTAATTCTCTATCCAATGAATCAATAAAATCATATCTCACATTTGCCACTAAATAGTACATTTTAACAACTTCTAATTGTTCATCTGCTGTATGTTTAAAAATTGTAAGTATTTTATCATCATAGCAAAATACACCATCTCTAATACGTGATATCACATACTTATATTCTTTTCCATTATGATTTTGTATCCATGAAATATAAGTAGCAAATGATTTGTTAGAGTAATAATTAACTTCCTTATTTTCTACGCACCAACTAATTTCATCTATTATCTCTCCATTACTTTTTATATCCGCTAAATCTATATTTTCTAAGAAATCAATAGAGTCATCTTGTATCTGACTATATGATTCTATTGGCATATAATCTATTATCTTGGTATGTAATTCTATACTCTCCCAACAATCAGCTTTCATTGGTATATCTTCCGTTTCCCAATCAACATTACTTATCTCACCCTTACAATATGATAATTTATTCCCCAATAACAAATAATATTTGCCTTCATATTCTAATATCTCACTTATAACTTCTGAACCAGGTTTAGTAATATATTCAAAATTTTCTACACAATCAGATCCAACATCAAACCATTTATCATCTATTAATTTAAAAACAGATCTCATTGTATGTTTCTTTGTTCCAGTTACATGACTTGCAACATATTCATCTTCTCCATCTCCGTCTATATCTAACACATATATTTCATCAATATATTCTTTATCTAATAGACTTTTTTCACTAAGGAACATATCATCTATAAATGGATATTTTTCAAATTCATCAGATGTAATTACTTTGCACTCAGCTAAATATTTTTCACAATATGTATCATCAATATCACCATACATAACACTATGCCTTAACACAACTTGTAAGTCACTTGGAAATAATGTACTAAATTTTCCAAAATCATAATCCGTATGGAAACTAGGGGGGGTAAAGTTGAATATAGCCTCATCATAATTGGTGATATTTTCTTGACTATATTGTGAAAGTTCCTCTTTAGGCGCATCAATTATCTCTGTCCCACTATTTATTTCTGCACTTATTAGTTCTGTATCTGTGTTGTTATTTGAATTACAAGCAATCAGTAATATTAAACTGTTAAATATCATTACACATATTATATTCTTTATATATCTTTGCATTGCTCTCCTCCATTGTTCTTATACATATCTACATCTGTATTCTATAAGGATCTACTAGATTTAATAATATTTCGTTTGACCTATTATTATCAAAGCATGTTAAGAAGGAAAATTCCTTAATTACTATTCTCTCTCCCTCTTCACTAAATTCATTATCGATACGATACAATGGACCATTAACCGATCCGCTACCTGTAATTGTACATATATTATTATCGTTTACATCAATATTTACTATATTTCTCTTATATATCTTATATGTAAACATATCTTCATCTTTATGCTTTTTCTTCTTGCTATGTTCTTTTATTGGATATTCACTAACTATCCAAAATGTATACATTACATAATCATCTTCTATAGTAAAATTACCATTTATATAGCTACTAAATGGTAACGCACATTTATACTTTGCTGAATGTTTTGCTGTCACCGAAAAAAGATATGCCATTCCACCCATAGTGACCCCAGGCAGACCACAAACTATAGCTCTTTGCATCTCGAATGTATCCTCAGCACTATGAAGCAATATAGTCATAAGTATCATAAACGAAATAAATATAATAACAGCAAGTCCTTCTAATAGTCCATAACCAATACGTCTTAGAATCCACATCCTATGCTTTTTCGAAATATTTTCAAGGTATTTCTTCCTTTTCTTAAAATCATATTTTAAAATTGTATTCATCTTGTTCCCCTCAATATTATCTTTCTATTTTCAATTCACAATTCTTCCCTATACATTATATCAATTCTATGCTCTTATTCAAACCCTAGTTCTAAGTTTGCAACTAGATAATACAATTTAATTACTTCTAATTGGCCATCTTGTGCTTGTTCAAAAATTGTAAGTACTAAATCATTCTTATAGTTCGTACCACCTGAAATTCCTGCGGTTACATATATGTATTCTTTTCCATCTTGTTCCTTAGTCCACTCAGTATAGGGTGTAAGATAATTGTACTCTGTATGCCATAGCTCATACAATCCTTCTAGTTTGTATCCATTACTTTCTATGTCTATCATATTTATGTTCTGTAGACAATCGTAAAAATCCCCTTCTATCTGACTATATAATTCAATTGGTGTATAATTCATTACTTCACGATCTATAGTTATGCGTTCCCAACATTTAGCTTTTATTGGCATTACAGATTCTGACCAATTAATATCTTCTACTCCACCTTTACAATAGACTAACTTATCTCCAGCTAACAAATAATATTTACCTTGCCATTCTAGTATTTCATATTTAGCTGTTGCACTATCTGTAAAAGCATAACCGATATCCATCCATTCACTATCTATTAATTTAATTACTGACATTGCCGAATTTTTTCCTGTTCCTACAGAATATTTCATAACATATTCATCTTCTTCATCGTCATCAATATCCACGACAGAAATTGTTCCTACATTGCCAACATAACCATAAGCACTAGCATCAATTACATCATATATAAATGAATAATTATCAAATTCATCTGATTTAATTACATCACATTTTGCAATATACTTATACCAAGGTTCCTTACCATCAAATATATCATCATTTGCTGCTACCAGTACATCCTGCAATTCTGTCGGAAATAATGTGCTGTATTCTCCTACTTTAATATCCCTTGTAAAATCTGGAATACTAAACTGATATAACACCTCATCATAATTTATAATGTTTTCTTCGCTATAAGTATTAATGTTTTTCTCTTCTTCAATTATTTCAGTTCTGTCTTCTGTAACTATCACTTCACTATCTGTTTCTGAGCTTGTCTCTTCAATACTTGTCTCTTTATTTGAACTACAGGCAACCGTTGTAACTACTATACCTATTAATAATATTACACTAATTATTTTCTTCTCTCGCATTTTTTTCCTCATTTTCATATCCACTTTATCTTTACTAATTAGAATACTTTCAATTCTCTGTGTAGGTTGCAAAATCTTACTTTCCTACCATATAAAAATGCACTTGGATTACTTATTACTTAATTCAAGTGCATTAATTTTATGTCATATTCATTTTATATTCTACTTACTAAATATCTTCTTAAATATCTCATCTTCTCTTAAAATCTGTTTAGCCATTTCTCTATACTTTTCTTCGTGTATAAATGTATGTCTATGTGGTTTAATACTTGGTGCCATATCTATTGCCTTTATATAATCCTCTATATCCAAATCCAGTGTGCATACATAATCCCAGAAGCCTGTGTCAGTAAATATAGTATTAACTCTCTTCCATCTATGATCTTGAACTCTACTCATAAGGTAGGTTGCAATACCAACTTGTATTCCATGTAATTGTGGCATATCAAGTATCTTATCTAGAGCATGTGAGATTAAATGCTCACTTCCACTAGACGGTGCGCTATTTCCTGCTATCTCATTTGCAATTCCACTCATAGCAAGTGAATCAAGTAATTCTCGTAGGAACAGGTCATCCTTAATGCTTTCAAATGGTGTTCTTACAAAGCTATTCACTGCCTTCTTGGAAATCATCATTGCAAAATCATTTAATGTATCATAACCTTGTTGATCCTCATATAACCAATCATATAAAGCTGTTATCTTAGAAACCAAATCGCCAATTCCCGAATATATGAATTTCTCTGGTGCACTTTTTATTACTTCTGTATCTATAATAATTCCATAAGCTAGTTTTGCTGGTACAGAAGTTCTCTTGCCACCTACTAATAATGAAGCACTAGCACTTGAAAATCCATCACTTGATGCTGATGTTGGAACACTTATAAATGGAACTTTTCGCAAATATGCTGCGTATTTAGCAGTATCTATAACCTTACCACCACCAATTCCTATAAATGCTTGCGTTCTTGAATCTGCACTAAACGCAAGTTCAATAATATCATTAATATGTGTGGTATCTAATTCTCTATATTCAAGAACTTCTACACCATATTTCTTAAATGAATCCATAACAGTATATCCAAACATATCTATTAATCCATTTCCAAAATATATTACTACACTTTTTAAATTACTCTCTTCTAGATATTTTCCTAATTCACCTAATGTTCCATTTCCTACCTTAAGAACTGAAGGAATAGATATACGACTTCCATTTACTGCATTCATAATACACCCTCCTTAACTAAATACTCTTCTACTTCTTTGTAAGTATCTACAGGTACATATTCTATGTTTTCTTTTTCTAACATTTCTCGCAGTGCTGATTTCGCAAAAGCCATGTCTGCTAATCTTGCTGGTGCTATATCAGGTTGACTATCTCCTGCAAAATACACCTTGTCATACATTGTTTTATAGTAAGCAACTACCTTAGCTTTATCAATTCCATAACGCTCAGAATAGAATTCACCAGATTCATCTATAGTAAGATGGATTCCTCTATCTCTATACTCTGCAGCATTGGAATATAGTTTTACTCCTTCTATACCCTTTGCTTTTAGTAATCTTTCTATATAATAGCTAGTTCCTGCACTAAGGATAACAAATTCTCCACCACTAGACTTCACTTTTTCTATAAATGGAATTGCATAGTCATCTAACTCAATGCCCAATATATCTTCCATTATTTCATCTTCATCTCTATCCATTGAACTATATATCATATTAAGGAAATCTTTATCCAAGTGCTTTCCCTCTCTCCATTCCTTAAATAACTCTCTTCCTCTATCACCTACATATTTATCAATAACCATTTGATAAAAATCTTCTTTTGATAAAGTTCCATCAAAATCTGATATAAATATAAAATTCTTATCTTTCATGCTATACCTCTTTTCTATCAATGCCAAGCGCTTCTATAGCTTCTTCTAATCTATCATTAAATTGTTTATAGAAATCCTCATTTTTATCATATGCTTTTATGTAGAAATTATTTAAGCAATATAGATTAATATTTTTAATAAAATCCTCATCTGATGATGATTTTATAACTTCTTCTACATCATTTAAAAAATAATGCCAACTAATTATATAACTATCGTTTTCAGCTATATTATCTACAGCTATCCATTTCTTTATTTTAATCTTGGTTTTGTTTCTATCACATTCATTTACTTGTAGAAAATATTTAAAACTATTATTTGCATAATACCTTCCTAGAGGAAATATTCTGCATATGCCTGGTCTTATAGAATGAATACTACATCTTCCTTCATTATTTAAAAAGCTACACTTGTTATTAGATTCTGCCATTTTAAGATTAGGTAAAATTACACCGTCAACGACATTTAATTCTATGTTATTAGCCAATAATTGCTCAAAGGTTATATCAAGTCCTGTTAGTAGTCTGTGAATATCTAACGGATCAAGTATTATAGAATTACCCATATCCATACAGCAAGAGCTACAACCTTCACAATCATTACAGCCTAGTTTTACTAAATCATTTATCTCATATAATTTTCCATCTGATATTTCATCAAGACTACAATTTCTCTTCATTTGCAACTTCTCCTTAAGCTAAAAAACTCCCTATAAAGTATATCACATTATAGGGAGTTATTATATTTATTTTTCTTCAACTCTTTGTGTTATAAAGTTCTGCATATCATCTTTGTTCATCTCTAATGCTATTGCCATCTCACCATATAACTGTTCTTCAGCCATATGCAAGTATCTATCATCTATTGCTGTTGCCTTCTTACCGTCAGCAACCCTTTGTTCTTTTCTTACATATAGGGTCTTGATTATTTTTATCCACTCTACGCAATCGCTACTACCAAGTGCTGTCTTATATATTTGCTCTCGCTTCTTGTCATCATCTATCCATACTGTTTCTATATCCTCTATACGGTCCACAATATCAAGCATATATTCTTTTGACGATACCTCTCTAAATGGAATTCTATCTTCCGGAGCATCAGCCGGAAAATACACCTTACTACCCTTTATATATTCAGGTACTAATGTATAATATATCTTATCCTTTGGCATACCATTTTCGGTTAATTCACCTATATCTTCAATTCTACATACACCAAATTTTTTATGAACAACATAATCTTTTTCTTTAAACAAGTCTACACCTTCTTTTCTGCATTTACATTTTTTTAATTATCATTTATATTAATTTTACCAAAAATTCTTATAAAATGTCAGTGCTTTAGGCTAATAACTTTATTTTCGTCACTTTTGTATCTATACAGGGGGGCTTTATGGCTATTATGCCTATTGACTTTGTCACTTTATTCCATTATTCACTCATTTGGAATGGTGCCATTTCTAATCTAACAAAATATCCTTGATCATGATTACATGCTGGACACATTTTGAGTGCTTCTTTTCCTCTATATACAAAACCGCAATTTAAGCACATCCATCCACATTCAACATCTGATAAAAACAATTTATTCTGTTCAATTAGGTCTGCAAATCGTCCAAATCTATCTCCATGAATCTTTTCAATAGATGAAATATTATAAAAAGAACGTGCTACTTCTGCAAAGCCTTCTTCTTTGGCTTTATCAGCAAATACTCTATATACAGGGTCATTTTCTTCATATTCATTATGTTGGGCTGAACGTAACAGTTCAACTAATGAATCGTTAATATCTATAGGATATGTTCCATCTACAGTAATATTTTCACCTGCTAATTGCTTTAAATGATTATAGAATATTTCAGCATGTTCTTTTTCTTGGTTTGCTGTAAAAATGAAGATTGCTTCAATTACATGCATATGTTGTTGCTTTGCTTGAGATGCTGCAAATGTATAACGATTTCTTGCCTGACTTTCTCCTGCAAATGCTTTCATTAGATTAAGTTTTGTTTCGCTATCTTTAAATTCAACTGCCATAATTACCTCCAACTTTTCTTATTATAAATATTGTTTCCACTTTTAAACATTTATAAACATTAAGTCTGTTAGTATTATGTTATTGCAACATTTTAGTCCAATTGATATATTAATGCATTGCATATTGCTGCAGCTACATTACTTCCACCTCGTCGTCCTCTTGCCACAATATAAGGTATATTGGTTGACATAATCAATTCTTTTGCTTCCACTACGTTTACGAAGCCAACTGGTACACCAATAATTAATCTAGGTTTAACCTTTCCCTGCTGTATCATTTCATATAGGCTAATTAATGCTGTTGGAGCATTTCCAATGGCATATATAAAATCTTCATTCAGTGAGGCCGCCTTTTCCATGCTAATTGTTGCTCTTGTAGTATTTTCTTCTTTTGCCCTTAATGCTACGTCTTCATCTGCCATAAAACAATGAACACTTCCACCGTATTTAGCTAATCTAGTTTTATTTATTCCTGACTTACCCATATTGGTGTCAGTTACAATACTTGCTCCTTCACGTAATGCCTTAAGAGTATCTTCTACTACATTTTTTGAAAAACATAGGTTATCTACATAACTAAAATCGGCTGTAGTATGAATAACTCTTTTAATAATAGGTGCTAGTGTAGGATCTAATTCTACCTCTAGTTCTTCTTCTATAATTTCAAAACTTTTCTTCTCTATCTCAGAGGGTGTATACTCTACTATGTTCATTTCTCAATTCCCTTTCTAGCTGTAATTCCTATATCATATGGGTGCTTAATCTTCTTCATTTCTGTAATATAATCTGCCTTATCCACAAAATATTTATCTGGGTTCCTACCTGTAATTACTTTTTCTATGTAAGGACACTCCTCTAATATATATTTAATTTTTTCTCTATCCATTAAGTCATATTCATAAGCATATATCACTTCATCCATAATCAATACATCACATTGATTATTATTAATAGCATCAATTATATTATCTAATATTGTATTATGATCTATAGTAATATTTTGCTTATCTTCCTCATACATAGATTTGTAGAACCCATATTCCTTATCTACAACTAATACATTTATTCCATCTATGGTTTTAAGTATATTTAATTCCGAACTTTTTCCGTCCTTCATAAACTGAGAAAACACAACTTTCTTACCTGCTCCTGCAGCCCTAATTGCTAGTCCAATGGCAGCAGTTGTCTTCCCCTTGCCATCTCCAATATATAAATGTATTAGTCCCATTTCTTTTTCCATCTTACTTGCTCCCTCGTGTAATAACTAGGCTCTTCTATTCAATATATTGTAAACTTGCTCCATATTTAGATTCTCTCTTATTGCATCTGCTAATATATCATATTGCTTGTCCTTGTATGATTTCATACTGTCAATTTTCCGTAATTCAGGTAATATATCCTTATTTCTAAAAATAGGTGCTAATAATCCTTCTATTAGTTCCACTGAATCTAATACTCCATGAATATAAGTGCCACATACATTACCCCGTACACAACCATCTACATATTCCTTGCCTGTAACTAGGTCTGTTATACTAGCAAAAGGCTTACTATCTGGTGCTAAATATGACTCACCCATGTGAATCTCATAACCTTCAATTAAGGCATTACTAAGCTCACTATATTCACCCTCTATATTAAATACTTGTCCTTTTACTCTAGTCCTATTTTTATTCTCACTAAATACTGTAGTTATTGGTAGTAATCCCATACCCTTAACTTCTCCACCATGCTCAACATTATAAGGATCACTAAGTTTTTCCCCAAGGATTTGGTATCCACCACATATTCCAAATATTCTACAACCACCTAATGATAACTTATTAATAGCTGACTCTAGACCATTCCCTCTTAACCAAAGCATATCTCCTATAGTATTCTTAGTCCCCGGTAGCATAACCATATCAGGATTACCTAGTTCCTCTACTCTATTTACATATCTAATCGATACTTGCTCACAGCCTTCAAGCATACCAAAATCAGTAAAGTTAGATATATGTGGTAGTCTAATAACTGCAATATCTACTGCACCTATTTTCTGCTTATTGTCTAATCTCTCAGATAAACTATCCTCATCATCTATATCCATTCTCACATATGGCATTACTCCTGTAATAGGAATTCCACATTTACTATATATCTCATCAAGCCCTGTCTCAAGGATTGTCTTATCTCCACGAAATTTATTGATAACCAAACCTTTAACCCTTGCTTTTTCTTCCTCTTCTAACAACCATATAGTTCCTAGTAACTGTGCAAACACTCCACCTCTATCAATATCTCCTACTAATAAAACAGGGCTATCAACTAGCTCCGCCATACCCATATTTACAATATCATTTTTTCTTAAATTAATCTCTGCTGGGCTACCTGCTCCCTCAATAATAATATAATCATACTCACTGTCTAACTTGTTATAGGCTTCCATAATAGATGGTATAAGACTTTTCTTCATAGCAAAATAATCCTTTGCAAGGTAGTTACCTATTACTTCACCATTAACTATTACCTGCGAACCCATATCACTATTTGGTTTTAATAAAATAGGATTCATTAATACACTTGGCTCTATACCTGCTGCCTCTGCTTGCATTACTTGAGCTCTTCCCATTTCAAGTCCTTCATTTGTTATATAAGAATTAAGTGCCATATTTTGAGATTTAAAAGGAGCTACCTTGTAGCCATCTTGATATAACACTCTAAGTATTCCAGCAGTAATAATACTTTTTCCTGCATTAGACATAGTTCCTTGAATCATCAAATTCTTTGCCACTTTTGCTCCTCCTCTTCTAGTGCACTAATTAAAATCTCATTTTCTTCTCTAGTTCTAACTGCTATTCGATAATAACTTTTGTCTAGGTTTCTATAATTCTCACAACTTCTAATTATAATTCCTTTGTCTGCTAATATGTTATCTAACCCTTCAATTCCTTCAAAGAATATATAGTTAGCTGAGCCTTCATATACCTTACTAATTATATTTTTAAAAGTATTCATCTTAATAGTTAGAAATTCTCTCTCTACTTCTATATAGTTAACTGATTTTTCTACATACTCATTATCTTCTAATACTGCTAATCCTACTTGCTGTGCCAATATAGACACATTCCATGCTGGAAGCCTACTATACATTTTCTCTATTAATTCTTCATTGCTAGTTATTCCATAACCTAATCTTAATCCTGGCATTGCATATAATTTAGTAAATGCATTTAGAATAAATACATTGTCATAAACTAAGAAATACTGCTTTACACTGTGTTTTTCATACTCCTTATTAAATGGTAAAAAACACTCATCAATTACTAATAAAATCTCTTGTTTATTACATAAAATAATTATTTCTTCAAGTAACTTATTATCTACTAAATTCCCTACTGGATTGTTAGGGTTACATAGAAATAACATACTGCCTTTTTCTTGTTTAGATAATAGTTCTAATATATCTTCTTCAATTCTATAATCATTTTCTATTCTTAAATTATATAAAACAATATTGCTCCCTACTGATAACAATGCTCTTTCATATTCTGAAAATGTTGGTGCTAATATTATTCCTGTGTGGGGAACAACTGTATGTACAATACTATATATAAGTTCAGATGCACCATTACCACATATAACTTTTTCTCTATTAATGTTCCACTGCTTAGCAATATCACTCCTTAAAGACTGGGATCTTATCTCTGGATATTCTTGCACATCCCTCCAATTATTTTTAAGGATAGTAACTGCAGAAGTTGGTAATCCTAATGGATTAATATTTGCAGAGAAATCACATATTATATTTTCTGTTTTGGAATTACCACCATGTTCAAAAAAATCCATTCTTACATTCCCTCTTCTTATAGTATCAATAAACATCTTATTGCCAATCCTAGAAGCCAAACCACTGTTGCTGTTGTATATAATAATCTATTTGCTAGTATAATATCTTCTCTCTCTATCTTTCGTAACTCTTCTCCAATATAAGGCTTCTCCACAATTTTTCCAAAGTAACTTGCATTACCTGCTAACCTTATTCCTAATCCTCCCGCACACACTGCTTCGGTTTGAGCTGAATTAGGACTTGAATGATTATATCTATCTCTTACATATATGTTAAAAGCATTTGTTATATCAAGTCTATTAAGTCCTACTGAGAATATCATAAATATTGCCGCTATCCTTGATGGAATATAATTAACTATATCATCTAATTTTGCAGCTATCTTTCCAAAGTATAAATACTTATCATTTTTATACCCGACCATGGAATCCATTGTATTAATCGCCTTATAGAAAAATCCTAAAATAGGTCCACCAATTATCATATATATAAGAGGTGCTATACTTCCATCAGAAGTATTCTCTGCAATTGTTTCAACTGTTGCCTTTGTTATTCCTTCTTCATCAAGATTATCAGTATCTCTTCCAACTATCATTGAAACTGCATATCTTGCTTCTTCTATATCTTCTTTTACTAATGCCTTATATACTTTCATACTCTCTACCTTCAAACATTTAGTAGATAATATCTGATAGCACATAAAAGACTCAATTACTATTCCAAGTGCAAAATGTATCTTATATACCACAAACAAAATCACTGCTGGCACTGCTACTGAAAATAAAATCACTAAGCATACCATAAGTCCACCTAGAAATACTTTAGTACTAGGCTTATTAGTTTCTTTATTAAATTTATTATCTAGAATACTTATTAGTTTTCCAATAATTCTTATTGGATGTGGCATCCAATAGGGATCACCAAATATTATATCTAATATATATCCTATAAACACACTAATGGCTGTATACATTCCAGTCTTATCTCTCCCTCTTCATATGCTATATCACATATATAACCTTCTCCATTATTACACTGATAATCAAAATATTTCTTATTCTCTGTTCCATATTCATCTAATATAGACATTATTGTTCCTCCATGAACAATACATGCAATTGTTATATCTCTATTATCTTCATCTATATAAGAAAGCATTTCCTTAAATCCTTCTACACATCTTTGCTGAAATTCATCTTTACTCTCTCCATCAGGAAAAGCCATCGTTCCATTACTATCTATCCACTCCTTATATAATGGATTAGCTTCAAGTTGTTTATAATTCTTTCCTTCAAATAATCCAAAGTTACATTCTCTATAATTGTCTATTACTATAGGTGTATGTTTATCATATATTAATTTGGCAGTTTCAAGACAACGTTTCATTGGGCTTGAAAATAATATATCAGCATCTATATATATACCATTTTTGCTCTGCTCTAATAATCTTTCCTTACCTTCATCGCATAGACTCTCATCAGTAGCACCTATATAACATTTATTAAGATTTCCCTTCGTCATTCCATGACGTATTAAAATAATCTTCATATTAATATTCCTTATTTAAGTCTTGTACCAATGCCACAAATAACTCTCTCTACATAGTCTGATTTACTTACAACATAACACATAATTCTGCCTACATTTTCTCTATATATACGTTCAGCCTTTTCCATAGGAACAATACCATAGCCAACCTCATCACATATAATTATAACCTGTGGGTTATTAGTTATTATTCTCTCTACAGATTCTCTGCAAGCTACTTCATCTTCGCCAAACTGCTTAATATATAGATGAAAATGATTAATAACATCTACATTTACACATGCTTCTTCACTAGCTGTTCTTCCATCTATAATATTACCCTTATTTGGATATTTGCTTACAACATAATTTAATTTTCCCTGTGAACATCCACCTATATATACTTCCATATCTACCTCTTAAATATCTCTAACTTTCTTAACATTTATAAGCTATACACATATAGCTACTATCATTAACTATTTCGTCTTTTACACCTTATATAATTTTGATTTATCTAATTAATCCCATTATCATAATTAATATTACGCTAACCAGCTCCACTATTGTTAAAAACCAACCTGATAAATCTCCTGTAATTCCACCAAATTCTTTTACTGACTTGTATCTATAATATATAAACATTAATATACTTCCAACTATTACTGCTAGTCCCATGTATAAATCTACCCATAACATTAATCCTGAGCAACCTATAAACATTATTATTAATACAACTCTTACTACAGTTTTGTGGGCTGATGATGAGAAATCATATAACATTCCACTCTTCTTTGCTGCCGGAAAATATACAACTCCTAATCCACTTAATACTCTCGACAATATATAACCTATTGCTAATACTTTAATAGCATTTCCACTATGAAGTTCTGATAAACAACCTACATATATTAAATAATAACCTACTAATGTTATTACCGAAAATGCTCCTATATGTGGATCTTTTAGTATATTAAGCTTCTCTTCTCTATCCTTATATGAATGAAGTGCATCCATGGTATCCATATAGCCATCTATATGAATTCCACCTGTAATTATAAGAGGTATTACAGCCATTATTGTAGAAAATAATATACTTCCTATTTCAAACTTCTGGCATATATAAAACCACCCAAAGGCTATGGCTCCAATTACAATACCTACAAAAGGAAAAAAGCATATTATATATTTTTTATTTTTAGATGTCCACTCTACATTTGGCATAGGTATCTTAGAATACATAGCAAATGCTATTATGCATGAATTTATTACTGACATTGCTTCTCCTTCTCATATATACAAATAGGTAAACCATACACTACTTCATATACTTTATCTGCCTTCTTACTTAACTCTCTATTTATAAAGCCTAATTGATTAATGTATTTCATAGTATATTCATCATATGAATTTCCATCCGAAAACACTTCATTAGTTACTAATATTAAATGCTCACATTTAAAATACAAATCTTCTATACCATTTATTATTTTCTCGGATATTTGTTCTTCATTTAAACCTATATTATTGTTAGGTGTAAACATTTCATTTGCTAATAAGTTAGACATACATTCTAATAATACAGTGCTTCCCTCGATTGCATTTACCTCATCTATATTAATAGGCTGTTCAATGGTTATGAAGCCTTTACCATTTCTAAGCTTTTTATGACGCTCCACTCTTAAAACATCTTCATCACCAAAGGTTTTCATTGTGGCAATATAGTACATAGATTTATTAGACTTATAACCCACAGCTATATTCTCTGCATATTCAGATTTTCCACTTCCACTTCCTCCAGTGACTACTATTAGCATCTTATGATTCCTTTCCTACATAATCCTCATAACTATCTATATTTAACTCTTCAAAATTGACATTTTCATTATAGACCTTCATTGCCATATCTATTAGAGGAAATAACATAACTCCTCCTGTTCCTTCTCCTAGAGCCAATTCTCCACAAATTATAGGCTTCTTATCTAGTTCATCCATAATATATTTCATAGCTGGTTCTTTGCCTAAATGAGATGGCAATATGTACTCTTTTACTCTAGGAAATATGCTACTAACTGCTAGAGCTGCTACCCCTGTAATTAATCCATCCATTACTACTGGAATACCGTGTACTGCTCCTCCAATATATACTCCCATAATTCCGCATATATCTAATCCGCCTACTGTTTGCACTACCTTAAATGTATCCTCTTTGTCTAGCTTATATTTATCTATTGCTTGTTTAATAACTTCTATCTTTCTAATCAATCCCTCGTTATCAAGTCCTGCACCTCTGCCTGTTACTTCTTCCACTGGCACATCTAATAAAACAGAAGCTATTGCACTGCTAGTAGTAGTATTTCCAATTCCCATTTCACCAACAGTAATAAGGTTGTATCCTTGTTTACATAACTCTTCTACCATTTCAATACCTGAAACAACGGCAGATATCATAACATCTTCACTCATAGCTAGTTCTTGTAGAAAGTTCTTTGTTCCATTTACCTTCTTCTTAATAATTAGATTAGGAACTGTAATATCATCTTTCATTCCTATATCAACTGTAAATGTATCTGCATGAGTATACTCTGCCATATGATTAATACTAGCAAGACCTGTTGCCATATTCTTAGCTACTGCTGTGGTTACACTATAATCACTTTGTGCAACTCCTTCTTCAACAATACCATTATCCGCACACATAACTATAACTGCTTTTCTATCTACACATACCTTGCTTGTGCCTTGCACTCCTGCTATATCTACAACTAGCTCTTCCATTAGACCTAATCCATATAAAGGCTTTGCTATACTATTCCAGTGTGTTCGGCTATTTCTCATAGCAGTTTTGTCTTGCTCTTTTATTCTATTTACATATTCTATAAGGTAACTTTTATCCATTGTTTCTCTTCCTATATTCCTTCGCTGCATCTAAGAATCTATATGCTGATTTCATATTTCCATAAAAATATATATGTGGATATCCTGCATACATATTTTCATTTACTATACCTGCTGCCCAAGTAGTTCCATTACCTACTTTGCTAACTTGAAAACTGTTGCCCAAATTAGTGCTATCATAATAATGAAATTCATGTGCCTTTAATATATCTCCCTGCTCACATATAAGACTATCTTCCTTAGCCTCCATAGTTATATAACCAAATCTTTGAAGCTTATTTGTCCTATAACATTCCCCATCTATTCCTCCAACCATAGGATAGGTATTTCCATCAGAACATTCCATCTGATTATGCAGGTACATATAACCACCACATTCTGCAATAGTAGGTATGCCATTACTTATTGCTTCTCTAATGCTACTAATCATACTCATGTTATTTGATAATGCTTCTCCATGGTTTTCTGGATATCCTCCATGCAATATTATGGCATCTATATCTTTAGGTAATTCCTTATCTTCTAGAGGACTAAAATACTTAATAGTACAACCTAACTTCTCTAACAACTCTATATTATCCTTGTATATAAAGCAAAATGCATTATCTCTTGCTACTCCCACTTTCACTCCCTTATAAGGAAAATCTGTAGGTATGTTTAACTTAGCTTCTATACTTGGAGCATTGTTTGCTAACTCTATAAGCCCATTCCAATCAATAGTATCTTTTACTATTTCATAAAATGCTTCTATCTTTTCTCTAAAATCTACAACCTCATTTGCCGTTATAAGACCTAAATGTCTACTTTCTAATACAGCCTCTCTTACATAGGGAACATATCCTAATACATGAACACCTAACTTGCTTGCTTCCTCTTTTACCTTTGGATATAGCATATGGGATAAGTTATTAAATATTACACCTTGTATTTGTCTACTATCTTCTCCATTAATAAATCCTTGCAATACTGCTAATATTGATCTACTCATTCCTTTTGCATTTATTACAAGAACAACTGGTGTCTTCGTTATGCTAGCAATGTGACTACTGCTACCTTTATCAGTAAAACCAATTCCATCATAATAGCCCATAACTCCTTCTATTACAGCTATATCACCATTCTTATTATGTAACAATCCACATAGTGTATCTTCATCTGTAAAAAAGCTATCTAAGTTTCCAGTATCTATTCCAAGAACCTTACTATGAAACATTGGGTCAATATAATCTGGCCCACATTTATAAGCAATAGGAGATAATCCTTGTTTCATTAATCCATATAATATTCCACATGTAATTGTAGTCTTCCCGCATCCACTTCCTGTTCCTGCAATTAGTATTCTAGGTTCTCCCATGACTTTTCCTTTCTCGTCACTCTGTTAGTTAACATAATGTACATTCTCAATAATAACTGTCTAGCTTATTGAAATAACAAATTATTTTTCTTATAGTAATATTTCATTATTCTTTAATATAGTCCCCAGCAATAATAAATATAGGATTCTCTGCCTTAAACATATGATAATCTCCTACTGGATTAATCTTAGAAATATTTATTTGACTAGCATCAACATTAGTAAATCCCATGTCCTTCATACATTTAAATGCTTCCCACATAGTCTCCATAGTTACTGCACATATAACAACTCTTACTCTATTACTCTTATCTATTATCACTTGCAATATACTAGTCAGATTACCCTTGCTTCCTCCAATAAATACAACATCTGGTACAGGCAAGTCCTTAATTATTTCTGGTGCCATTCCCTCTATAACACTGATATTGTTACAGCCAAATCTTTTACTGTTTTCCTTTATTAAATCTATTCCTTCCGGATTACATTCTACTGCATATACTTTTCCTCTCTCGGCAGCAATTGCCATCTCTACCGATACAGAACCTGTTCCAGCACCAATGTCATATATTATATCTTCTAAATTAATAGCTAACTTACTCATTACAACTGCTCTAACTTCACTCTTTGTCATTGGCACTTTTCCCCTAACAAATCTATCCTCTTCTATTCCTGTTGTAGCTGTACGTGAAACTGATTCATTAACAATCATTATTACTGATAGTGAAGCATCATTGTTACTACTATAATCCTCTACTTTTCCTGTCCATATATCTTCATCAGAATAAGAAAGCCTGCTACCTATATAAGCTGTTGCCTTTCCAAGTCCTGCATTAACTAATTCATTACATATATCTTCTACTTTACCTTCTGTAAGTATAAATGTTTTCTTATTCCTAAGTATTGCTGGTATATAATTAGCACCTTTTCCATGAATACTAATTATCTTTGCATCCTCCCAAGACATATGAATACGCGATGCAAAATAAGCTATAGAAGAAATACCTGCCTCAACATGCAAACTAATCTCTTTGTCACCAGCTTGCTTTATGTAAACTTCTAGTTGTTCTAACAACTTCTTTGTGCCACTATAAAAGCCACTGTCTCCTGACATTAATATTGCTATTTCAGAGTCATTACTATCTCTAATAATATCAATCACTTTTTCAGGACTATATTCGATTACTGTTCTAGCATTACTATTAGGTAGCTCCCCATAACTTTCTATCATTCTTCTAGCACCTATTACTAGGTTAGCATTATCTAGTATATCTGCTACACCCTTTGTAATAGTATGTACTGTACCCATACCTATTCCTACTATGCTAATTCTTTGTCTACTCATACTGACCTCTTCCTAACATATCTCGTACTTGCTCTATAGTGTATCCTTCTTCATCAACTGGTCTATCAATAATAACTGCCCTAATTCCTGCTCTATTTACTGCCATAAGCTTCTCAGCAAACCCACCTACTTGTCCTGATTCTTTGGTAAGTAAATATTTCGTATTAAATTCCTTAATCATAGAATAATTTTCTTCCTCTGAAAATGGCCCCTTAAGTGAAATAATATGAGCTTCATCAAAACCTATTTCTCTACATTTATTAATCATTTCTTCACTTGGAAGTATTCTTGCATATACTCTATCTTGATATCCAGATAACTTTTTCATTAATTCTAATTCTTTACTTCCTGTAGTTGCTAGAATATTTCCAATAGTATTTTCTAAATAAGAAATAGCCTCTTCCATATTTGCTACCCTTACATAAGAGCTATCTTCGATATTTAAAGTATCAATATTAATTCTTTCCCTAACAACTCTTATATATTTAGTCTCCCTATTATTACAAGCTTCTATAATATTTTCTGTTGCAATCTTTGCATAAGGATGAGTTGCATCTATAACAAGACTTGGAGATTCCTTGATTATAATATCTTCCATATCTTCTCTAGACATAGGTTTAGTTAGTATTTTAATATTATTATCTGCCTCTAATAAGCTTTTCCCATAATCAGTTGTAACACATACAATTGCAGGTATGTCATTTTCATGTAGATACTCATATATAATACGTCCTTCAGTTGTTCCAGCAAAAAGTATAACCTTCTTATACATCTCTATATCCTCTTGGAGTTACCATTTTACCATTAATATTCTTTGTCTTACTATTTCCTATATACACTGTTGTAAACATATCTACCTGAGTGTTTCTTAGCTCACCTAGCGTAGTTACATATGCTTCTTCATCTACTCTACCAATATTTCTTACATATCCGCATACTGTAGACTCTGTTCTATATTCTAATACTATGTCACATGCCATTCTAAGATAATCTGAACGTTTCTTACTAGATGGATTATATATACATATAACCATATCACCCATTGCACCAGCCTGTATTCTTTGTTTAATTAGTTCAATTGGAGTTAATAAATCACTTAGACTTACTGTCATAAAATCATGAGATAAAGGTGCTCCAAGAACTGAGCCACCACTAGCCGCTGCCGTTACTCCTGCTATTACATTTACTTTGCTAATATCTTCTGGCTTGTCTTCCATAAGTTCATACACTAGACTAGCCATTCCATAAATACCACTATCTCCACTGCAAACAAGGGATACATGTTTATTAGCACTTTCTTCTATAGCTATCTTACACCTATCAACCTCTTTCATCATTGGAGTTTGCATATATTCCTTGTCCGGAAAATAAGGTTTAATAAGGTCTGTATATGTGGTATAGCCAATAATTAAATCACTTTCCTCTAAAGCCTTAACAGCCTCGTTTGTCATATACTCATATCCGCCTGGTCCGAAACCTACGATGTTTAACATACTTTCCTCCTTGTTAATGTATACAATATTAAACATATATATAAATAACATATAGTGTATACTACTATTAATCTTTAACAATCTACAGACTTTTGTGATACTTTAATAAGTTTGATTTTGATTTTAAAGCAGGCACCGAGCAACTGTCTGAGTGTAACCTTATAATCTATATGATTGTTGTTTTATTGTGTAGCTATATATAAATAATAATATATTTTCGCAAAACGGTTTCGACTTTCCATACTTGCGATAAATTTATTTTATGATTTTTGATTTCACACCGCTTCCAACAACTCGCTTCAAGTGTATTCAAATTTTCTATACAGCTTGCTCACACAGGTTTCCAGCGGTGTGTTAATCCTAAAATAAATTTAGGCAAGTATGTTAGAAAGTCTGCAAATAGTTTTGCTTTAAAAATACATTATTATTTATATATCAATTCATGTATGTTAACAACAATCATAATAGATTAAAGGTTTACACGAGTTTTGCGTTTTCGTGTGCCTGCAATCAAAGAAAGCAAAATTAAACTTATATAAAGTATAGAAAGTCGAAGCCGTTAAAGATAATAGTAGTATATAATATAGTAATTATATATGTTCAATAATGTATATCATTTTCCTTCCTTGCAACAGCTATTGTAATGCCTTCCCTAGCTTGCTTTTTAACTAGTAATTTGTTGCTCTTACTTCCTAATATTGCAGCGCGTTCACATACATTATCTACACCTACTGTTGCCATAACAAATTGTGAGGTACTAAAATCTCCTTCAACTTGTTCTAATTCTTCTGATGAAAATGTAATAAATGGAACATCTAATTTATTTGCTGTTTCTTGTATTCCAACTTCGTCTTTTTTCTTATCTATAGATGCTATTAGATTAATTCTATTTATATCAAGATTATTTGCTTCTAATACCTCTTTTAAAAATTCTTCAATGTCTATACTAGACTTGCCCTTCTTGCAACCTATTCCTACAACTATATCCTTTGGTAAAAGCCTGCATGTAATAGAAAATAGACTTCCTATATTGTCGCCTATAACTACTCCACACTCAGGTATACTATCCATATCTCTACTAATAGGCACTAGATTCTTAAGGTTATCATCCTTATAATCAAACTCGCTAATATATCCTACTGGTTCATTATTTAATAATCTTGCTGATACTTGTTTTGCTGATTTCAAATCTGAAATATACAGATTATTTTCTTTTGCAAATACATCTACTGCAAATCTATTATTATTATCTGTTGCTGTTGTTATTATTGGCTGTGCTTCTATCATATGAGCAATTTTAATACTTAACTCATTTGCTCCACCTATATGACCTGATAGCAAGGATATTACATACTGTCCACAATCATCTATAACAAGAATTGCTGGGTCTACATCTTTTCCTACAAGAAATGGTGCTATACTTCTTACTGCAATTCCTGTCGCACTAATATATATTATGGCATCATATTTATTAAAAATACTGCTTACTAATTGTCCTAAATCATTAAACTCTTCTAAGTCTTTGTAAGGATATTTATAAAAGCCATAGCTATTCGTATCTATACAATCTTCTCTAAGTTTAACATTTAACTCTCTATTTAATTCTGCTCCACTCCCAGTAAATGAAATAATAGCTATGTTCATATGCGTCATCCTTAACCTTATTTGCCTTCTCTAAATTCTGTAGTAAACTGTGCATCATATAATTTTGATAATTCATAATCTGAATCTAATACATCGCCAATTACAATTAAAGCAGTCTTACGAATATTATTATCTGCTGCAAGACTTGGTAAATCCTTTAGCTTACCTCTTACAATCTTCTCATCCTCCCATGTTGCCTTATATACAATTGCACAAGGTGTTTCTTCACTATAGTTGCCTTGTAATAACTCTGCCTTAGCTTCTTCTAATAAACCTGTACTTAAAAATAATACCATTGTACTTCCATGAGTTGCTAGACTTCTTAGTTTCTCCATTTCTGGAACTTCAGTGCGTCCTTCCATTCTTGTAATAATTACAGTCTGAGATACTCCTGGTAATGTATATTCTGTTTTAAGGGCAGCAGCCGCACCACAAAAACTGCTTACTCCTGGGCATACTTGATATGGAATATTTTCCTTATCTAGTATATCCATCTGCTCTTTTATTGCACCATAGAGACTAGGATCACCTGTATGAAGACGTACAATATTTTTGTCCTTAGCATGACCATCTATCATAACTGTCATTACTTCTTCCAGATTCATTGTTGCACTATTATATATTTTGCAGTTTTCAGATGCATATTCAAGAAGCTTGGGATTAACTAATGAGCCTGCATATATAATAATATCTGCACTCTCTAATAATCTCACTCCTCTTACTGTAATTAAATCAACTGCTCCTGAACCTGCTCCTACAAAATCTACCATACTAACCTCTATCTTTCTCTATAAATCAATTTCTCTGTATTTATCTTTCTATATTTAACCAGCTATCTCTTAAATCTACCCCTGTATATTTTTCAATTTGCTTATATGTTGGGTATTTCCTAATAATCCTTTATTAGTTGAGAATACAATTACATCTATTTTCATATTATCTCCTGCTCTATGGGAAAGATGATAATATATTTTATCTATTAACACATCCATTGTCTTGGATAAATATTTTTCTTTATCTAATATACTAACTGCTTCTTCTGTTGTATTAGCCTCTAACACTTTTCTTGCTAGTTCACTGCTACCACCTGCTAATATAACTGATGATGCTATAGTTTCCATTCTTCCATCTGCATATTTGGAATGAGTATTCATAACTCCTGAACCTAATTTAACTAGCTTACCAATATGACCTATTAGTAATAGACTATCAAATCCTAACTCTACTGCTTTATCTATAGAATCTCCTATATAGTTACTGCATTTAACACATTTGTCTAAATCAATATCTAGATTTTCTTTTATAAACTCTGCTCCATAATTACCTGGAGTGATTACTAATTTTTTATTTCCTTCTTCTATCTGCTGTCGCATTTCTATTTCAATGGTATCTAACAATGCTTGCTCACTCATTGGCTCAACAATTCCTGTTGTTCCCAGTATAGATATTCCACCCTCTATTCCAAGCCTTGGATTAAATGTCTTCTGTGCAATAGTTTCTCCTTCTGGTATAGATATAATAACCTCTATTCCACCTATATATGAATACTTATTGCATATCTCCTCTACAGACTCTCTAATCATAGTCCTTGGTACTGAATTAATTGCTGCTTCACCTATTGGTTGATCAAGCCCTAATTTAGTAACTCGTCCAACTCCTTCACCACCATCAATTACTATTTCACTTTTAATCCTTCTAACCCCAGAAAATACAAATATGCCATCTGTAATGTCAGGATCATCTCCACTATCTTTTCTTATTGCACACATTACTTTTTCAGAATCTTTGTGTACCTTTTCAACATCTAATTCTAATTTTATCCCTGATGGTGTAGTAAGTTCTACAACTTCTACTACTGTATTACCTAATAACATCTCTACTGCTGCCTTAGTAGCTGCTGCTGCACATGAGCCAGTTGTATATCCACATCTTAACTTTTTCTGATTCTTGTAAACATATCTATCTAACATAGCTCCTTTGCCTTTCTATAGTCTATTTAACTACAATAGTTGTAAAATAACTGATATCATCACCCATATCTTCGTTAGCCTTTAAAAACTTCTCACTAGAAAGTCCACAGTCCTTTGCTATAATAGCATTTTCACCTAGACCTGATTCACATATATATTGTTTTACATTTTCAAGCTTGCCACCACTTTTCATAATTACTTTAGTTCCTGACATACTTGTATATTTATCAAAGTCCTTATTTGCCGCTGGAATAACCATTAACACTTCCTTACCTGATACTAATGGCATTCCTGTCTTAGCTGCTATATCACAAAAACAAGGAACTCCTGCACACACCTCAACCTTATATCCTAATTGCTCAACTTTTTCCCTTATATATGAAAATGTTGAATATATAGATATATCTCCAATGTTAGGCATAGCTACATTAATTCCCTTGTCTAAATATTGAGTTATAGTGTTAGCAATATTTCTATGGCTCTCATCTAATAAATCTTTATCCATAGACATAAGAAAATCTACATATAAAATCTCTTTATCTTTTAAATCAACTGTCTGTTCAATAATTGATAATGCCATTGTATTTTGTTCCTTAGTTCTTGGAACTGCAATAACACTGCACTCTTCTAATAATCTAACTGCCTTTAATGTTATAAGTTCTGGGTCACCTGGACCTACACTAACACCATATAATATTCCTGCCATATTTACCTTCCTCTATAATTGTATTACCATATCCAAATGTTCAAGGTACATGTTACGAATCTCTTCATACTCACCCATTCCTTTTAATACAACCCTTACTATATATCCTCTTGCTTCTAATTTAGACTTCCAGCTATCTATATCATCACCTGCCATATCATTATTAGCATGGTCGCCTGATACAAGCATTAGAGGAGTAATTACTACTTTCTTATAATTAGCGTTTTGTAAGTTAGATATAATCTCATCTACTGTGGGTTCTGCCTCAACGGTTCCAATATGAATATGATTATATCCGTCTCGTAGTAATTGCTCCTGCAAGTTGCTATATATAGTATTTATTGCATGTTCTGTTCCATGTCCCATTAAAACAAGTGCCTCATCTTCTTCTAGTTCAAATGTTTTACCATAGAATTCCGATAGTCTTACTAAATCTTCATCCCCATACATAAGTGGTATTCCTATAGTAAGTCTATTAAAGCTATCCTTATATTTCATAGCTTGTTTACATAACTTATCATATTCTTCACCCGCAATTAAATGGGTTGGTTGAACTATAACCTCTTCTATACCAGCATCTTTCATCTCTTCTAATGCTTCTTCAACATTTGGAATATTGATATTTCGTTCTCTAAGTTTGTCCATTATTATGGTACTAGTAAATGCTCTTATAACTTGATAATCAGGATAAACTTCTGCAAAAGTATTTTCTAATGCACCTATATTCAGTTCTCTCGTATCATCATAACTTGTTCCAAAACTAACTACCAATATTCCTCTGTTCATATTATTTTTCCTTTTCTTCTAACTTCTTACGCTCAACAAAACGTCCCATATTAAATGCTATAATTCCTACACCTATTCCTGTCTGTACACAGAATAACAGACTTTCTGTCTCTCCTGGCAATTCACCATCTATTATTATTTCCATAATAGGTGTAAACCAAGGCTCATATTCTTCACCGTTAATCTCTTCAACTACTTGACTACCTGAATCATCAGAGCCACCAAACTCTGCATCTTTAAGTGCTATTAATGGTACAAGCATCATTAATACAATTATTGCAAGCATCATAGCAATTAAGCCCTTATCCTTCTTACTCATTAGTTCTCCTCCTTAAAGTAGCCAATTGAAGCTAATTCTGGTTTTGCATATGTATCTAATGCCATTACCATAATAACAGTAAGCATACCTTCAATCATTGCTAATGGTAATTGAGTCGGTGCAAATACTGCCATAAATTTAAGTGTAGATGCTAATACCCCACCCTCACTAGCTGGATAAGCCATACCTAATTGTATACTTGTTACTATGTAGGTAAATAGATCTCCCAACATAGCAGCTAAGAATATTGATACCTTTTTATTAATTTTAAGTTTACCACATAACTTATAAATAATAAATGAAACTATAGGCCCTGCAATTGCCATTGAAAATGTATTTGCACCAAGTGTTGTTATGCCACCATGAGCTAATAGAATTGCTTGAAATATTAGTACAATCAAACCTAATACACATACTGCTCCTGGTCCTAATAAAATTGCACCAAGACCTGTTCCTGTCATATGCGAACTACTTCCTGTAACTGATGGAATTTTTAAAGATGATATAACAAATACAAAGGCACCTGCCATTGCAAACATTGTTATAGATCTTCTGTTTTCCTTTACTTTATTATTTATAGATATAACTCCATATACTACGAATGGTAGAGACACTATTCCCCAAGCTATACAATAAGCTGGTGGTAAATATCCCTCCATAATGTGCATTGCATTTGCTGCTGGAGCAATTGCAAATATCACTGATAAAATAATTGATAGTTTAACTAAATTTTTTTGTTTCTTTGACATATCTTCCTCCTTCAAGTATTTTATAAGAAAATCCCTCTTTCTTATAAAACAAAAAATGCCTAGTTTCATGCATAGATATTGCAAGAAGACTGGCATCACAATAACACTCTTGTATATATACAAAAGTATTATTCTTTGCTTCTAGTCATCGCTCGTAACTATGGCAACCCTATATGACTGAAGGGCAGGTATTCTGACTCTGGCTTCATCACTATATCTTGTCTTCCCAGTTTCCCAGTGACTTACATAAGATATAACTCTTCCATTACAGCGGCGGGACCGCAAGGGATTCACACCCTTTTCCCTATTATCCTGTAGCATTACTACAGGCACCTCTTCACAGTTCCCGTATTTTTCACCGTTGAGAACCGTCTATAATTATATATTATATTGTGTAGATGTGTCAATTTGGAATATGATTTTATAGTTTTTTTATTATTACCTATCTCATATTATGCTATAATAATTATACACTTAAGATAGGAGATTATATATGATATCTATTGATCAGCAACAGCTTGATTCTATTTCTAAACAGCTTGATTCCAAGCAATCTAATGGTAAAAACAACTCTACTTTGTATCCTTTCTACGCTTCCTCCTTAACTAACGAGCTAGAATCATTAAAAAAATCTCTCAATACAGCTGAAAATCATATAATATAACTTAATAAGTTAAACAGTTAGTGTAAATTTAAATATAATGTATTGACACAATTCATTTTATGTGGTATTATTTCATTATAGAAAGACGTAACGTCGATGGGTCACGCTTATGCGTGAAATTAACAGTTAATAGGAGTTATCAGTAGATAACTCCTATTTTTATTTGCTCATTAATCTCTTAAATTCTTCCACGCTCCTTGGACAATCCACATCCTCTTTCCACACTCCCTTTGCTACAAGAGTATTGTGCACCTCTAATAGAGTTGGTTTCTTCAAATTAGATTTACTAAGTACCTCATCATTATTAAATATATTAATTGGTGTATCATCTGCTATAATTTTACCTTCACTCATTACAATAATTCTATCTGCAAATCTAAATGCAAAGTCTACATCATGGATAGCTATAATTATTGTCTTATCTTCCTTAGATAACTTAAATAATACTTCTTCTAACATCTGTGCATTTATTGGATCAAGTGAAGCAGTAGGTTCATCAAATATAATAATTTCTGGCTTCATTGCAATAATATCTGCTATTCCCACTCTCTTTTTCTCGCCACCACTTAGGTAATGTGGAGGACGATTTCTAAACTCTGAAATATTCATATATTCCATAGCTTCATTAACTCGTTCTTCTACTTCCTCTTTTGAAAGTTTCATATTCATAGGTCCAAAAGATACTTCTGCTAATACTGTTCCTGCAATAATTTGATTATCTGCTTCCTGAAAAACAAGTCCTACATTTTTTCTTAAATCATTTAAATTCTTCTTGGTTATCCTAGTTCCTCTATAAATAATATCTCCTGAATTAGATTTTAAAACACCATTTATATTTAAAAACAGCGTAGATTTTCCTGCACCATTTGCTCCAAGTATAACTATTTTCTCACCCTTAGATATACTAAGTGATACATCATCAAGAACCTTTTTGTTGCCTTCATATTCAAAATTCAAATGTTTAATTTCTAATATATTTTCCATAATTTTATCTAGCAAGTCATAACTTGCCTCTCCTCTATATATTAACCCATTCTTATACAACCTTATTTTATCCGTGTATCGACACATCAATGCGCAATTATATTGTTTACATCTTATTACAAAATCACATTTCTCTATGTTAATATCTTTACCACTGTAAGAATCCCAATAAAGCAAAGCCCACCTAAAACTTGTACTAACTTTACAGGCTTTTTCTCTTCTAAAAAATTCAACTTGCCTTCATAACATCTAGATTCCATAGCATCGTAATATACATTTGCTTTCTTCATAGCTACAATCATTAAGTTGCTTCCTATCATCCCAAAACTCCTACACGATGTTTTGAAATTCGCATATCCGAGCCTTGAACTAGCCGCATTTTTCATATTATTTTGAATATCCATTAATATAAATATAAATCTATATATCATATACATTAACTCAACTATAATGTTTGGTATATATGCTTTTCTCATTGATGAGATAATCTCTACACTTGGTGTCGATAATGTCACCATATACATAGCTGTTATTGCCCCAAATGCTCTAAGCATAATAAGTAAAGTCTTAATAATTCCTATATCTAATGCTATTGGTATTCCGCTCAACAACATAAATGTTATAGGTATTGTAAGTAATGATATGTATTTTATAAGTGGCAAACCACCAACAACTACAGTCAGAAAACTCATTACTCCCATTACTATTAACGATACCCACATATTATTATATACAATGCATAGAATAAGAGTAATCAGACCTAATATTATTTTATATCCTGAATTCAATTTATTTAATTTAGATAAATATGCATAATAATCAATTGAACTAACCGTTTGCCTACGACTATGAACTCTTTTTACATTATGTAAACTCATTATTCTTACCTTTATGTGCACTTATGCTTTATTTTTTACCATCTTAATTTTATGTTCTTTTGCTATGTCTTTTATATTTTCTAAATTTTCTGGTGTTATATTATCTACTTTAAAACATTTTGAAGTACTATTAAAACCTTTAATAGTATACGTAGAGAAAATTGGTTTATAACGACCAGTACCTCCGTTTTTTCTATATTCTAATTTAGTTAAATCAGCTAGATTAATTTTTCTTTTGGCAAATAATCTTTTATAAATAATTTCATTATTTATTATTTGTAGGCTTTTAGCTTTTTCATCTAATCCATAAAGCAATAATACAAATGCTAATATAGCAGATATTATACCAGCTATTATATTATGTACTGTAATACTTTCTAATAACGACCACGTGAATATTAGGATAGCACACAAGTACATATAAATCTCAAGAATTTTAGAACCCTTTATAAATATTGAATCACTATAGTTATCTTTTAAATAATTATAAAATTCACGGTTATCACTTGTACCATGAATTTTAAAAGAGAAATATTTCTTATTATCCTTTAACACAGTAACATCAGTAGTTGATGCACAAAATGATGTAGATTCAGATATAGTCCCTATTTCTTCCCTCTTGTTAAACAAATTAATTTCTGTGATTATAGAATTTTCTATTTCGATTTTTTGATTTTTGTAAAGCAAAATATTAAATATAATTAGTAAAGTAAATATACTAAAATTAAAGTTAATTACTATTCTTGTTAAGAGACTACCTTCCAAATAAATATTTGAAATAATAAATACTATTACAAGTGAAATTAAAATCATATATACTAGTACATTAACAATTTTTTTATCTCTTTCATTAGCACCTAAAATTATTTTTTTATTTAAATCAATTTTTTTATCCATATGCATCTCCACAAAATCAATATGTTCTACAAGTTCACCTTTAATTATATAGGATTGATATTATTTGGTCAATTTATTGATTATTATGCATTGCACTCTTTATACACTCTGTTCAAACTGACTATTATAGAGTTCTGTATAAAATCCGCTATTATCCATCAGCTCATCATGTGTACCACTTTCAATAATATCCCCATCCTTCATTACCAGAATTAGATCTGCATTGCGGATTGTAGATAATCGGTGGGCAATTACAAAAGATGTACGTCCTGACATCAACTCATCCATTGCTCTTTGTATTAATGTTTCAGTACGTGTATCAACAGAACTTGTTGCCTCATCAAGTATCAACAACGGTGCATTCTCTATCATTGCTCGAGCAATTGTAACAAGTTGCTTTTGACCTGCTGACAGATTTGCATTATCATCAAGAACTGTATCCAAACCATTGGGAAGTGTTTTTATAAAATGATATAATCCTGTTACCTTGCAAATTTCCTTTAATTTTTCATCACTAATATCCTGATTATTATAAACTATATTTTCTCGAATTGTTCCTTCAAAAAGCCAAGTATCCTGTAAAACCATTCCAAACAAGGCATGAACATTTTCTCTTTTCAGTTGATTAAGTGGTACTCCATCAATTTTAATAGAGCCATTCCACACTTCATAAAAACGCATCAAAAGATTTACAATTGTTGTTTTACCTGCACCTGTTGGACCAACTATAGCTATCTTTTGACCAGAAATGGCAGATGCTGAAAAATCATTAACAATAAGTTTTTCTTCTTTATAACCAAATTTTACACTCTCAAATTCTACATTACCATCAGCAGTGTTCAAAACAATACTTTTATTATCTTCACATTCCATTTCCTCTTCTGCAAGAAATCCAAAAACTCTTTCACTGGCTGCTGCTGCGGATTGCAAACTTGTTACAACTTGTGCAATTTGAGCAAGTGGTTGTGTAAATAAACGAATATATACCATAAATGCCACAATAACACCGAATTCAATATTGCCATTAATTGCAAGAACGGCCCCTACGATACACACCACCACATATCCTAGGTTTCCCACAAAGGTCATAAGCGGCATCATTAGCCCAGACATAAACTGACTCTTCCATGCAGATTTGTAAAGATTTTGATTCATTTTGTCAAATTCTTTTTTTGCACCCTTGACACCATTGTAAGCCTTTACAATTGTATGTCCTGCATAATTTTCTTCTATATGCCCGTTGAGTTGCCCCAACTCATTTTGTTGTAACACAAAATATTTTTGAGATTTTGAAATAATCACCATCATCAAAATAAATCCAATTATCGTTGCTAGGACGCCTGCAATTGTCATAATCCAATTAGTATATAACATCATGACCAATGCTCCTATAAACATGGTAATAGATGTTACAAATGAACTAAGACTTTGTGTGAGTGCCTGACCGATTGTATCCACATCATTTGTAATTCGAGATAAAATATCTCCTATCGTTGTTCCATCAAAAAATTTTAATGGTAAATGATTTATTTTTTCAGATAAATCTGTTCGTAAACGCTTTGTTGTTCGCTGTGTCAAATTAGACATAATAACACCCTGTATCAAATTAAATACGAAGCCTGCTCCATATAAAACAGAGAGAAATAATGCTACATCAACAACCCCATCAACATCAATACCTGAATGCAATCCAGAAATAATCAGATTTGTAATGTCAGATAGATATTCTGGACCAATTACATTTAAAATAGATCCTGCAATAGCAAATATAACCGCTATAATAATTACTGGAAATGATTGCTTACAATAATTAGCAAGTTGCCTAATGGCTTGTTTGAAGTCCTGAGCCTTTTCACCATTACCCTTCATTCCACCCATACGACCACCCATAGGCATACTGTTCGTTGTACTTTTTTTATTGTCACCAATAGTGTATTCTTTATCCGACATAATCAATCTCCTCCTTAGAAAGCTGGGATTCCGCTATTTCTCGATAAACTTGGCAAATTTTTAGAAGTTCCCTGTGTGTTCCACAGCCAACAACTTCACCCTCCTCCAATACAATGATTTTATCTGCATTCATAATCGTACCAATTCTTTGCGCCACAATAAGACTTGTAGAACCTACCGTTTCTTTTTTTAGCATAGAACGCAACTCCCTATCCGTTTTGTAATCAAGAGCAGAAAACGAATCGTCAAAAACAAAAATTTCTGGTTGACGGCAAATTGCACGCGCAATGGAAAGTCTCTGCTTCTGACCACCTGAAATATTAGTACCACCCTGTGAAATATGGGCATCATATTCTCCTTGCATTTGTTCAACAAATTCGGAAGCCTGTGCAATATATACTGCATCTATCACATTGTCTACTCTTGGTAACTCTCCATTTTTTTCTCCATATGCAACATTGCTTGTGACTGTTCCTGAAAACAATGTAGCCCTTTGTGGAACATATCCCAACTTGCTAAAAAGTGCTTCCTGATTATAGTCCTTTACATTTATGCCATCAATCAACACTTCACCCTCTGTGGCATCATAAAAGCGTGGAATAAGATTAATCAATGTAGATTTTCCACTTCCTGTGGAACCTATAAATGCAACAGTCTCACCTTTCTTTGCAGTAAAGTTAATATCATGCAACATGTACCCCTCTGCATCTGGATATTTAAAGCTTACATGTCTAAATTCAACTTCACCTTCTATATACTGATCAGATTTTGTTCGTGTACCATTAATTATTGTTTCTTTGGTTTCAAGCACTTCATTGATTCGCTTTGCAGATACAGAAGCACGTGGCAAAATAACAAATGTCATTGTTAACAACATAAATGCCATAATTACCTGCATTGCATATGATGAAAATACCACCATATCAGAAAAAAGTGTTAATTTGTCTGCAATAGCAGCATCATTTATCATATAGACTCCCACCCAATAAATTGCAAGTGTAAGACCAGACATAATAAGACGCATTCCTGGTTGTTGGATTGCCATAACACCATTTGCAAACATATTAGTCTTTGTTAATTCTTGATTTGCTACTTCAAATTTATCTTTCTGATATTCTTCAGCATTATATGCTCGAATAACTCGAATACCTGTCAGATTCTCTCGTGAAATACGATTAATGTTATCAGTAAGTCGTTGAATTTTAGTGAACTTGGGCACAGTAAGCGAAATAACAATTATAAGCATAACAAGAAGTACTATAACAGCAATTCCTGTTGTCATTGTCCATTGCCAACTCTTTCCCGCTATTTTTACAACTGCCCATACCGCCAGAATAGGTGACTTTACAATCGCCTGTAACCCCATAGCAACAAACATTTGAATTTGCGTAATATCATTTGTAGAACGAGTTATTAAGCTTGATGTTGAGAAATGGCCAATCTCTTCCATTGAAAATGACATAGTTTTATCATATACCTTTTCTCGAAGACGCATAGAAAGCCCAGCCGCGATTTTTGCGACAAAATATCCTACTATAAAGGTTGCCATAAGACTACCTAACGCACATAGTAGCATATATCCTCCTGCTACTAATATATCACTCATTTGGCTACCTTCACTCTGTACCAGTTTTGTGATTTCTGACATATAATCTGGCATTTTTAAATCAAGCCATACTTGAATCACGATAAAACATAGACTAATTAAACTAAATATCCAATCTCGTTTTTTCAAATACTTAAATAATTTCAACATGATTATCCCTACTCCTTTATATTTGTTATTCAGTTCTTAATGCAACAACTGGATCTTTTTTAGCTGCTTTACGAGCAGGGAACAGTCCACCTATTACCGTAATAATCATACTTATGGCAACCAATACCAAAGCATATGTGACTGGCAACGTTGCTCTTACTGTGGTATTCCCAATTAGGGTGTGTATAATGGCATTAATCGGAATAGTAAGCAGTTCAGAAATTCCTACACCGAGTAATCCTGCACAAAGCCCAATAATTATAGTTTCTGCATTAAACACTTGTGATATATTACCTTTAGATGCGCCTATTGCACGTAATATGCCAATCTCCTTTGTACGCTCCAAAACAGAAATATGTGTAATAATGCCAATCATAATACAAGAAACAACCAACGAAACGGCTACAAATGCAATTAATACATATGTTATAACATTCACAATAGATGTGATTGATGATGTCAAAATCGCTACATAATCTGTGTAAGAAATTTGTTCATCTTCTCCAACAGTATCATTATAATTTTCAATACAAACTGATATAAAATCTTTATCCTCAAAGCTATCCGCATAAATACTTATGGAATTAGGAGCTTCATAACTCACTTTCCCAAAACTACTTAAATTCTCATCATAGCTACTATCACCTAAATATTCATCATATATAGAGAGTAAAATATCATTATCAGGAGTATTTTCAATCCACTCATCCATTGCTCCCGCTAAAGTATTTTCATCCATTGGAGCGCCATTCATACCTGTGTTTCTCTGTTCACTCGATGAATTCTGTATAAGTTGTGGATCAATATCTTCACTCTCTTCATTTTCTTCGTTAGAAGTGTCCTGACTATAAAGAACCATAGTATATAGAGAAGCTTTATCAGATATATTCAAGTTATCTATATATTTTTTTGCATTTTCAACTTTAATATCATCATTACTTGCTTCAAAAGACAACCCATTCAAAATATTTATATCTGGTGTCAATTCTTGAACTTTTACAACATCACTTTCGTTGGTATATTCTATCACATAATTTGTTAGGGAATTTGTATAAGCTACTGCACTAGAAAGTGTCGCGTTAGCAGCATCTTCTATTGGACGAATGATCCCTACAACTTTAAGCTGCAAGCTATTATCCAATATTTGATTCTCGTAAGTTTCATCTTCACCAATGTAAATAAATGTACCATTTTCATCTTCAATATAGTAGTCACAAACAGGCACCAAGTTAAATGTTTGTTCGCACAATTCCTCATAACTCCATTTTGGCTCAGATGCTTCTTCACCATTTGAAATCTGTTTCTTAATTTCCTCATATTCATCCATAGTAATCATTCCTAATTGATATAAAACCGATGTAGGAATAGAATTATTTTGATCTAGCACAATAACAACTTCGTCGTAATTTTCTGGCCAAACACCATAAAGCACATCATAGCTGTCAGTAGTCACCTGACTAATCAACATGCCATCTGATCCCGACATCAGCTCCTCAAAATTATCTGCACCTGTAGATGAAGACGAGCCAAGCATAGAACTCATACCACCGCCCATCATTCCTCCAAAACTAGAAGAAGTATCGGACTCTATATCTATATTGGTGTTAATAATTTTATCGTCTGCGTCTTTAGCATAGACATCAAAATGAACATCATAAGTATATACAATTCCATTTTCACCTAAATATTGATGAATTTCACTATTCATATCATCTAAATATTCTTTAAAAGATGTTAAGTCATTTTCTGTAATGCTTTGAACAAGTGCATTGCTTTTTTCAATTGAAGAGTTATCGGCATAAATGCCTTCTCTATCCTCCGTTTGTATGGATGTTCCACCACCCATCATACTTCCGCCCATCATTCCTCCACGATTACCCATCATACTTGCCATATCAATGGTTTCTGCACTAATAGTAATAGGATATGATGTCATTGTATCTTTTTGAATATCGCCTATATAATTATTTACACCTGTGGATAACGCTAATATTAATGCAATTCCAATAATACCAATAGAGCCTGCAAAAGATGTCAGTAGAGTACGACCCTTTTTGGTTCGCAAATTATTAAAACTTAATGAAATAGAAGTCCAAAATGACATAGAAGATTTTCCCATATTTTTATGTTTTACTATGTCTGAGTTATCTTTATCTGGTTCAAAAGCATTAGAATCATCAATTATTTTGCCATCACGTAATTTTACAATCCTATTTGCATATTGTTCAGCCAGTTCAGGATTATGTGTAACCATAACTACAAGTCGATCTTTTGCTACTTCTTTTAATAATTCCATAATTTGAACGCTTGTTTCACTGTCGAGAGCACCTGTAGGTTCATCAGCCAGAAGAATTTTGGGATTGTTTACAAGTGCTCGAGCAATAGCAACACGTTGCATTTGTCCCCCTGACATTTGATTTGGTTTTTTGTGTAGTTGATTTCCCAGTCCTACTTTATCAAGTGCCTCCTTTGAACGACGTTTACGCTCACCTTTAGAAATACCAGAAATGGTAAGTGCCAATTCCACATTTGCTAAAACTGTCTGATGCGGAATTAAATTATAATTTTGAAACACAAATCCAACAGTATGATTTCTATAAGAATCCCAATCCCTGTCTTTATACTGCTTAGTTGAAATACTGTTAATAATTAAGTCTCCTTGATCATATCGGTCAAGACCTCCTATGACATTCAAAAGCGTTGTTTTGCCAGAACCACTAGGTCCTAGAATAGCAACAAATTCGTTATCGCGTAAATTCAGGTTAACTTCGTCAAGAGCTGTTTGAATCAAATCACCTGTTTTATATTCTTTTTTAACTTGTTTAAGCTGTAACATTTCATTATCTCCTTTATAATTAATTTTGATGATTGGTTTACAGAGAGTATCTTACTTTACTTTGAAAAACTGAAAATTAACTTTTGCCATTTTTTTATTATTAATCTATTGGGAGTTTACTTTCAGTTTATTTTTTATGATATAATAGACATATTAGGAGGTGTAGATTATGTTTCAAATATTAGTAGTTGAAGATGATAAAAACACTGCCAAGTTGATGAATGCAGTACTATCCCATGCAGGATATGATGTTTTTACTGCTCAAAACGGTTTAGAAGCTCTAGATTGTACCGACAAGCAACATGTAGATTTGATTGTTCTTGATGTAATGATGCCCTTTATGGACGGATATGAATTCACTGAAAGATTGCGGAGTTGTGGTGACAACACACCTATTCTTATGGTAACAGCAAAACAGCTTCCAGAAGAAAAATGCAAGGGATTTCTCGTAGGTACTGATGATTATATGGTTAAACCTATCAACGAGGAAGAAATGTTACTTAGAATCAAGGCTTTACTTCGTCGTGCACAGATTGCAAGTGAACGAAAACTGCACATTGGAAAAGTAACCTTAGATTATGATGCTCTTACTGTGACTCGTGAAAATTGCAGTAAAACACTTCCTCAAAAAGAATTTTACCTGCTCTATAAATTACTTTCATATCCAGACAAAATATTTACCCGCCTACAGTTAATGGATGAGATTTGGGGTATGGAATCTGACACAGTAGACACAACTGTAAATGTTCACATTAATAGACTTCGTAAAAAATTTGATGGCTATAACGAATTTCAAATCATTGCAATACGTGGCATCGGCTATAAGGCGGTGATTACTCATGAATAAACGAAAAACTTTTATACGCCGTTTCAGCATGGCTTTATTATTTGCTGCATTTGTTTTTGTAATAATGCTATTTTCTATGGCAATTGTCTTTGGTTGCATGATTCTTTTTACACATTTGGGAATAATCGATTACCCCAATTCATTTCATCAGCCATTATATCTCTTTGCCGTTGTAAGTTTGCTTGTCAGTGTATTTATGGCTGTATTTACTAGTCACAGACCCTTAAAGCCATGGTATGTACTCATGAATGCCGCTAATGAGATTTCAAACGGTAATTACAGTGTTCGTGTCAATACAAAAGGCCCCGAAGCTATTCAGGAATTATATTGCAGTTTTAATCATATGGCAGAAGAATTGGGAAGTGTAGAAGTTCTAAGAACAGATTTTGTTAATAATTTTTCCCATGAATTCAAAACACCTATTGTCTCAATTCGTGGGTTTGCAAAAATGCTAAAACGAAGCGATCTTACGGAAATCGAGCGAGATGAATATCTAGATATAATAATTAGTGAAACAGAGCGTTTGACCGAATTATCAAACAATGTTTTGAATCTATCAAAAATTGAACAACAAACTATACTATCGAACAAAAAGTCGTTTAACGTCAGCGAACAAATTCGTTTGGTGATTGTTATGATGCTTAGTAAATGGTCCAAAAAGCCTGTTAATGTAACTTTTGAAAGCGATGAAGTTTATTTGATAGGAAATGAAGAACTGCTTAAACAAGTTTGGATTAATTTGTTAGATAATGCAATAAAATTTTCACCAGACAATAGAAACGTAGAGATCAATATCTTTACAGAAGAAAATGGAATAAGATTTAATTTTACTGATTGTGGAAATGGTATGACAATCGAATCAACATCCCACATCTTTGAAAAATTTTATCAAGGAGATATTTCTCATACAGTTCAAGGCAATGGTTTGGGTTTAACTATTTCAAAACGTATTGTGGAACTTCACAGCGGAACCATTCATGTTGCACATTCCGACGAAAACGGAACCATAATTGAGGTGTATTTACCTCAATGACTTAATACATTTATGTAACAGAAAACAAATGTTTTTTCCCTTGAATAACCCCTCATTTAAAGCTATACTAGTTATATTACTAACAAGCGAGGTAACTATTATGTTTATATTATCTTTTTCAGACTGGACTGTAACAAATATTATTATTCGTATTATTGCATCTCTATTATTAGGTTGTTTAATTGGTCTCGATATTGGGGTTAAGAAAAGAGGTGCTGGAGCTAAGACTAGTAGTATTATCTGTCTTGGCGCAACACTTATTATGTTAACTGCTCAATATATGGATATTGTTTTTCCTGAAAAAACTGATATATCTCGTATGGCAGCTCAAGTAATTAGTGGTGTTGGTTTCTTAGGCGTTGGTACTATTATTGTTTCTGGACATCAAATCAAAGGACTTACTACAGCCGCCAGCTTATGGGCCTGTGCATGTATTGGTTTAGCAACAGGAATAGGTTTAATCGATATATCTGTAATAATTACATTATTAATGATTGTTATACTTCATGCTCTACCAGCAATAGAGAAATATTTATATGAACACAGTAAATACTTTGGGTTATATATTGATTTAGAAAATAATCATGTTATACCTAAATTTTTAGAAGCCTGTAAGGCTGAAAATATCGAAATAGACAGTTTTGATGTTACTAAACCTAAATCATCAAATAAATCTGTTTCAATTATTGCAACAATAAAAATCCCCGATTTCAAAAAATCTGATTATTATATGTCTGTATTAGAAAATATTGAAGGTGTAATATTTATAGAAATTATATAATTAAATCGCTAATACTATATAACACATATTAGCTTTATCTCAACACATATCAGTATATAACATCACAATAATGCCCTATATAAGTCATCTCATGCAACTTATACAGGGCATTTTGTTATTTTCTTAATGGTAAGGTATCTATAATCTTACTCATCTAACTCTTTGTATAATTTTATATTTACATAACCATCTTTTATATCTAACTCTACATTATCAGTCATCATACCAATTAGCATTAACTGACTAGCTTCTCCCGGTTCACCTGCTCCAGCAAGCTCCCAGTATATATCTTCTATCCCCTCATTTTGAGGTTCATTTAAATACTGTTCCATTCTATCGAATTTTCCTTCGTAAATCGGATTATAATTTGAACGAAAAGTGATTACAACGCTGTTATCCTCTCTTAGAATACCTGATTGTATATCATCTGCTCCTTTTGTAAAAAAGTATACTGTTAATTCTTCAACTATTTTCACGATTTTCTTCTCTTCATGTAACATATTAATCCTCTTTCTGTTCAGACAAAAGTCGTCTCCATAATCTTTGCTTTTTTCTCTTTCTATAATACTTCATTGAACTTTCCAGAACAGGAATCATTACTATTGCTACCCATCCTGCACTAAAGCCATTATTATATAAGTTTAATCCCCCATACAAATCCGATGTACACATTACAATTGCTGCGTGTAACATTCCTGCTATAATTCCTGGTATAATTCCAAATTGACCAGCAATAGGTGCTAATCCAATTGCAAATATTGCTGCTAACTGAATGCCTGGTGTTGTAGCATCAAATTGCCCCAACCATGTAAATAAATATACTCCTAATAATACTGGTATATAGTTTCTTAAATGTACACCAAATGCTGCAAATCCAACAGCAGTAAATATTGCTCCAATAACTGGCCCTGAAAAATCACCACCAATTACTAGTATATATGTTGAGCATACAACACCTATAATACCCATATTCATAAATGTAGCTCCAGCACCGTCCATCATAATAAAATCGGCAACTGCCCTACCTGGATGCTCCATAACTTTCTTAATTCCATCTATCTTGCCTTTACAAACAACTAATCCATATACAAATATTAATACAAAATATACATATAGCCATATTACAATGCCTAGATGATAACCGTCTTTCCAAATGAACACCGGTGTACTTTCTAATCCAAAAGATCCAAGAACACACACTAAAACAAAGGCTAGTATTCCTCCTGAAAACCCTACATTATATAAATTATATCCCATATGCATAGTTGCAGTATGACTTGATAATGGAGGTAACAAAAATCCTACTGCCACACCAACTAAAATCGCTAACACCAAATTAACAAAATCCGAAAATGGAAGTATATATGTCATCTCTGTTACTACTGGTGCTAAACATGTACCAAATACTGCTATATAAATATATCTTCTAAAGTTTGTTCTATGTACTTTTGCATACAATAATGTTCCTAAAATAATTGGTAAAATATTTATAATGTTCTTACCCCACAATGCATATCCCGCATTAATAAATAATGCTGCAAATGTGATTCCTGTAAATGGAACTTTAAGTACAATAAGCAATAGAAAAACGACTAGTGAAACAAGCCCTGCATTAAAAAATGCTGCGCCATAATTAGTCAATTGAAAATAATCTGTTATAAGCGCATCTCTTGAAATGAATATAGTATACATTCCCTTCATTATATCTGCAGGTGTGTTTAGAAGAAATGCTCCTCCTATAAGCATTGCTATTGAAATAGCACAAAATATTTTCAGGTGTTTTTCTTCTGTTTTATCTTGTCGTTTTTTATTCTCCATCCAACTCCTCCAATTCTATTTTAAAATTCTATTAATATTCTAATATAAATCCCTAATAAAAGATATTACTTTTTAAAACTATTTTGTATATTAAATTAATTTTATCCAACACTATTAATTATTATATTTAAGGAGTGATTAATATTAACAATATTTTTAAAGGATGGTATTTTAAGTGTAGTACCGACAATTTTAATATTGCTTTCATTGTTGCTATGCATAATAATTGTGGCAAGGAAAGTGCCTCCCTACAGATTATATCTAATGATGATGTTTACTATTTTCCCTATAAGAAAATAAACTTTAATAAATCTACTAATTCTATTCATATTGGTAAAAATGTGTTTTCACCAAAACACATTCATCTAGATATTAATACAGATAAATTCAATATAAATGGAGATATTAGATTTACTAATCATGTTCAGCTATCTTACGATATTATGGGACCATTTAAATACCTTCCATTTATGCAATGCAAACATAAGGTATATAGTATGTCTAGTATAGTAAATGGTACTATACTCATACAAGATGATATTCATACATTTATAAACGGCAAGGGCTATATTGAAGGTGATAGTGGATATTCATTTCCTAAAGAATATGCATGGACACAAACTCATTTTCCTAACGGTTCACTTATGCTTGCTATTGCTCATATCCCTATTTGCAACTTACATTTCACTGGCATAATAGGTGTTATTATGATTAATAATCACGAATATAGATTTGCGACATATCTAGGCGCAAAGTCAGATTACATTGGCAACAATACTATTTGTATATCTCAAGGCAATTACCAACTTTGCGCAAAATTATTAGAAAGTAAAGAGTATCACTTGCATGCTCCTAAGAAAGGAAGCATGTCAAGATTTATAAAAGAAAGTGCTATTTGTAAAGCTCATTACTGCCTTAAACATAAGGGTAAAGTCCTACTTGACTTTGAAAGTAATTCAGCTAGTTTTGAATATGAATATAAATAATTTATTTTATATTCCCGTTAGCGGGATTATCTATTAATTTACCATTTTTCATAAACCTAGAGCCATGACAAGGACAATCCCAAGTATGCTCAATATTGTTCCATTTCAAGGTACAACCTAGATGTGGACATCTTTTTGTAGATGGATATACAAAATTAGTGACGGTCTCAAACAAATTGCAAAACAGTTGTGGCTGTATCATATTTCTAGATGGTGAAAATATATGTTGATACTGATTATTTTCTCCCATTACCATATTTGATAGTATCATTGCTGAAACCATAGCTGAACTCATTCCCCATTTATTAAAGCCTGTTGCCACATACATATTATGAGTATTTCTTGAGTACTTACCTATATAAGGTCTATCATCTAATGTCATACAATCCTGTGTTGCCCAGTAATACACTTCTTCTGAATTAGGATAATATGCGCTTGCAATTTGACGCAATTCTTCCCAATTACCACCCTTCTTACCTGTTCGATGATCTCCTCCACCAATAATTAACATATCCTTATAATTTCTAAATGATAAACCATCTTTTATTTCTTCAAGATACATATCATTTATATTTTGAGCATTTTTCAAAGCAATTGCATAAGAACGATGTTGATACATCTTCATAAAATATAATCCATGATTATTAACTATAGGAAAATGAGTTGTGTAAATAATATTATCTGCTTGGATTTTCCCCTTATCTGTAATCACTGAATTTCCAGATGATTTCTCTACAAAAGTGTTTTCATATATATTTAAATTTTTTGCTATTTCACTTACAAATTTCAGGGGATTAAACTGTGCTTGATTAGGAAATTTTATTGCTCCTTGAACTTGAAATGGCAGATTTATATCATTAGTAAACTCAGCATTAAATCCTAATTTATTAACTGCTGCAACTTCTTTTCTAATTTTTTTCTCATTGCTTAAAGAATATACATATGCATCTTTTCTTTCAAAGTCACAATCTATATTACTACATAGCTGACTATATTTTTCTAATGCTAATTCATTAACCTCTAAATATTTCTTTGCACCTTCTCTTCCTATTTTTCTTATCATCTTGTCATATATAAGACCATGCTGAGATGTGATTTTTGCAGTAGTATTTTTTGTGATTCCCGAGCATATCCTATCCCTCTCTACTAGAATATAATCTACACCTGCTTGTTCAAGAAAATATGCACATAATACACCTGTTATTCCTCCGCCTACAATAAGTACATCTGTTTTAGTATCTCCCTCAAGTGATTCAAAACTTGGCAATAAACTATTATCTTCCCATACTGATACCATTTATTTTCCCTCCAAATATAATAACTGATACTAGTATTTGCTCATTTTCATATATTATTACATATAAAAATCCCTCTAAAGTAGATTTGCTTATTCGACATTTTACTATAAGATACACATATCGATTTAACAATCTATTTCAGAAGGATTATTAATAATCTAACTCTTAATATTTAATTATATATTTCTCAATTTTTTCTTAGTAAGGAACAACTGCTCCATCATATTTATCATTAATAAAGTTTCTAATCTTCTCAGATTTTAATACCTCTATTAATGCTTTGATACCTTCATCGTTTTCATTTCCAGCTTTCACTCCAATAATATTTGCATATGTATCTGCGGCCTCTGAGTCTGCTTTCTCAAATGCAATCGCATCATTTGCAACTGAAAGACCAGCTTGTAATGCATAGTTACCATTTAATATTACAAACGCAACCTCATCCTTAACTCTTGCTACTTGAGCAGCTTCTAATTCTTCAATCTGAACGTTTTTAGGATTATCTACTATGTCCTTAACTGTTGCTGTTAATCCTGCACCTTCTTTTAATGTTATAATGCCATTATCCTGTAATAACAATAATGCTCTTGCTTCATTTGTTGTATCATTAGGAACTGCAATAACATCACCTTCTGCAATGTCAGATAAACTAGATTTTGTTCCTGGATAGATACCAAATGGTTCATAATGAATCTTTGCAGCACTTACTATGTTAGTACCCTTTTCTTCATTAAATGAATCTAGATAAGGTGTATGTTGAAAATAATTCGCATCAAAATCTCCACTTTCTACTACCTCATTTGGTTGAACATAATCTTCAAATACTGTTATCTGTAGATCCCAACCATCTTCTGCAAGAATAGCTTTTACCTCTTCTAAGATTTCACTATGTGGTGTCTCTGATGCTGCTATTTTAATAACTTTATCTTCTTTACTTCCACAACCTGTTAATGCCCCCGCTACTAAACCAACTGTTAATACTAATCCTAATAATTTCTTTTTCATAATTTCTTCCTCCTTTTTCTGCCCTTACGGCTCTTATTAATATATAAAGCAAAAATGCTTATTAACCATTTAATCGCTTATCCATTTTCTTGGATAGCATCATTCCTACACCTTGTAGTATCTGAACAAGTATAATCAATATAACAATGGTGCCTATCATAATACCTGTTTCATATCTATAATAGCCGTACCGAATAGCTATATCTCCTAAGCCACCGCCACCAACTACTCCAGCCATAGCTGAATATCCTAATACTGTTCCTACAGCAATTGTTGCTCCTACTAAAAGAGGGGTTCTTGCTTCTGCTAATAGTACCTTCCATATAATTGTAAATGTTGATGCCCCCATACTCTGGGCTGCTTCAATTACACCTTTATCTACTTCTTTTAAATTAGCTTCAACCATTCGAGCTATAAATGGTGTTGCTGCAATAACCAAAGGTACTACAGTTGCACTTGAACCATAACTTTTACCTACAATCAATCTTGTAAGTGGAATAATCAAAATTAGTAGTATTAGAAACGGTATACTCCTTATTACATTTGCTATTACATCCAATATCTTATATACAAATGCATTAGGCTTAATTCCTTCCCTATCTGTAACTGCTAATATAATTCCCATTGGGAGCCCCAAAACATATCCAACTAAGGTTGATAATATTGTCATATAGAGAGTTTCCAAAATACCCTTTAATAACATATTTATTATTACTTCATCAAACATTTATTCCACCTCCTCTACGCTAAGCTCTCTTTGCCTAAGATGTGTAATCATCTGCTTTGCTATATCATTATCATCTGGAAGTTGTAGAATCATCTCTCCCACTGCTTTGCCACCAATGTTTTTAGTATCTGCCAGCAGAATATTTACCGGTGTTTTATACTGCAATATCATATTTGCTATAACTGGTTCAAATGCTGAGTTAGTACTAAATACAATTCTTATCTTCCTACCTTTATCTATAATAGGCTTTTGCTTACTATCATGAAAAACTAACTTCTTTGCTTCTTTTGTCTTAGGTGATGCAAATATATCTGTTACTTTTCCTTGCTCTGCTAACTCTCCATTACTTAATATTGCAACATGGGTACATATCTCTTGTATTACAGACATTTCATGAGTAATGATTACAATTGTTATTCCATATTTCTCATTAATATCTTTCAATAAATTAAGTATTGATTTTGTTGTTTGAGGGTCAAGAGCACTTGTTGCTTCATCACACAATAAAATTTTCGGATTATTGGCAATAGCCCTTGCAATTGCTACTCTTTGCTTTTGTCCTCCTGATAGTTGGGCTGGATATGCGTGTGCTTTATCGCCAAGTCCAACAATATCCAATAACTCTTCTGCTCTCTTTTTTGCTTCTTGCTTATGTACACCATTTATCTCTAAGGGAAAACAAATATTGTCTATTACATTTCTCTGCATTAACAAATTAAAATGTTGAAATATCATCGAAATGTCTTTCCTTGATTTTCTTAATTCCTTATTGCTTAGCTTAGATAAATCCTTTCCATCTATTATTACTGTTCCTTTAGATGGTCTTTCCAGAAAATTAATACATCTAACAAGGGTACTTTTTCCAGCACCAGACATACCTATGATTCCGAATATATCTCCTTGCTCAATATCAATATTAATATTATTAAGAGCATTTACTTGATTTTTCTTATTTTCAAATCTTTTGGATACATCTTGTATTTTAATAATCGGTTCCATAGTTTTCTCCTTGTTTTACTATACATAATTCATTTTCTATAATTCATATATGTTTGATATGAATTATATGTAATAATAATCACTTTTATAACTTTTGTCAATACATAATTTAAAAAAATCATGAATAACGCAAAGATGCCCCTTATCATATATCTAGATTGATATGTGATAAGAGGCATCCTCTACTATATAATTAACTCATTTTATCTTGTATTATTCCTTCTGTAAAATACTTTGCCATCATAAGAGCTTCTTCTTCAACTCTATCGAAAGCTTCTATATCTGCCTTATAATCTTGTTGTAATCTTGCCATTACTTCATCAGTTGTAAGTGCTAGATGAGTATATAACATTTGTCTTAGTTCTTCCTCATTATAGTACGGATTAAAACTGCTAAATGCCTTTGCCATATCATCTGCATTTCTATGCCATTCCTTACTAAGCTGTTCAACTTTTTCAGTTTCTTTATTCTTAAGTGCAACTATTATGTCCCCACCTATTAAAAGATGCTCTGTCAATAAATCCTCTACCTTCTTTGCCACATCATCCCCATAAAATATTCTATATAGATTGGCAATATCTTTAGGATTCTGCAACAATCTGGCTTTGGTATATTCTAAGTCATTCAAATTATCTGCTATACTAATCAGCAATAGTCTAGTCCAAAATACATGTTGTTGCCACAGATTATTCATCTGATCTGACAATTTCATTTCACCTTGGCTAATATACGTAGGCTTAATCTTATTATAATTCATATATATTTCCTTTAAAATGCTTAATAATTAATATATGAATTACTTATAACTATGTGCTACTATTCTATTACTTTATTGAATAAAACTAAATATGTTTCGCTATAGTCCTAATCATTTCGTTATAGTTAATAGGCTTTGAAATATGTGCATTCATTCCTGCTGCTATACAAGCTTTCACATCATCTTGGAATGCATTAGCAGTAAGCGCAATTATCGGAACATGTTTATCAGTGTTTTCCTCTAACTTACGAATCTGCTTTGTTGCTTCAATACCATTCATAATTGGCATTAGCATATCCATTAAAACTAGTGCATATCTATCTGGGTCCCTATTATACATATCTACAGCCTCTAGTCCATTAACGGCCTCCTCAAAATTAGCATTAGTTTCTCCCATAAGTTCCATAACCAGCATGCGATTTATCTCAACATCTTCAACCAACATTATTGTCTTACCCGTTAAGTCTATGTTCACATCATAATTTTCCACAACAACTTCTTTATCAGTAGATATTTCAAAAACTAAATCAAACCAAAATTTTGTTCCTTTCCTTAATTCACTAGTAACTTTAATACTTCCACCCATAAGTTCAGTAAGTTTCTGACTTATAGCAAGACCCAAACCCGTTCCACCATAATTTATAGATATATTTTGATTGGTTTGTTCAAATGGTTGGAATAACATTTCTATTTGTTTCTCATCCATTCCAATTCCATTATCTTCTACTAGGAAACTTACACCTATCGTGTTACTATCTATAACTTCTGATTTGACATCAAATAATATTTTTCCATCTGCATTCGTAAATTTAACTGCATTCGAAAGTAGATTCATAATTACTTGTTTTAATAATAATTTATCACCTATAACCAGCAAATCATTTGCAATCTCAAAATCACCCGCAAAATTAATTCCCCTATCTAATGATTTTTGTTCAAATATTGACTTAACTTCTTCCAAAGTTCTATATAAGTTAAAGCTTTGATTTGAAAGCTCAACTCTACCTGCCTCTATTTTGGACATATCCAAAATATCATTAATTATAGATAATAAGTGGTCCGAAGCCGTTGCTATTTGATTAAGTTCTTTATGATGCTTATTTAATGTGTCTTTCTTAAGAAGAACTTGTACCAATCCTATAACTGCATTCATTGGAGTACGAATCTCATGGCTCATAGTTGATAAAAATTGTGATTTGGTGGCATTTGCATGCTCCGCTACTTCTTTTGCCTCCACTAAATTATTCGCTATTTCTTGACGACTAAACAACATGGCTAATGTATTTGATACAAGTTTCATAAATTGAATTTCATTAGTCGTCCAAACATGTTCCTCTTCAAAACTTATCTCAAGTACTCCATTAAGTTGATCCTCACGTCTAAAAAATGTGGCAAGCGCTGCACTTAAATTCAGTTCTTTTCTAGGAGAAATAAACTTACTATAATCTTTAGAAATTGCTATATATTCTTCCTCATTAACAATTAAATTCTCATAGATCCATGTATCAGGTCGAATAAAAATCTTCGTATTACGCGCTTCTTGATTAGCTGCATTAGATGATATCCATTCATATTTCGGTTCATATTCTAGATTAAGCTCTGTACTTTCTGATAAAAGCACCCTACTACATTCAAAGTATTTCCCAATTTTCTCAAGAACATTATATATTCTATCATCTATATGATCCATACTAATCAATGATGCTGAAATCTCTGCAATAATCATCTGCTGTTCAAGTTGATTTTGTACTTCCTGCCTTGCATTATGTACATCTGTAATATCAAACATAACATGAAGTAATACTAGTTCTCCATTAATCCATCTAATATATTTATCCATATGACGTACATGTTGCTTCAATAGCACTTGATAATTCTCCCATATATGAGTTTCTTCTGACCTGTTATTCAGTATATACTTAGGACAGAAGCTACATCTCTCATCATATCCCATAAATATATTCCAGCACTTCTCTCCCACATATTCTTTTATTCCGAATGCTTCCATCATTGTATTATTAACAAATAATATTTCATCCGTCTCAATATCTGATACATAAATATGATGATCTATAGCATTAAGAATTCTCAATGCTGATGTCTTGGCATCATTAATGGTCTCTATTCGCTCCGTGATATCCCTAAGCATTCCATATATTCTTGCTACATGTCCATCTTCTCTCATATAGTATTTTGAATGTACACTAAAAAATTTGACAGTTCCATCTGGTAATGTGCAAGTTATATCTTTATTATAATTTTCAATCCTAGAAAGTCGTTTAATAATCTCTCCTGATTCATAACTCTCTGAACCATTCAATATTGATAGAAAGTATTCAGAAAATTCTCCTAAATCCATAGGTGAAGTTCCTTCTACCCTTAATAATTTCTTCATCTTATCATCAAATATCATTATTCTATTTTCTAAGTCTATCTCCCACACACACGCTGTAGCTGATGATAATGCTAGTTTAAGCCTCTCTGACGTCTTAGTTAGTTGACTCATAGATACAAGTTTCTTCTGGGCTTCTTTCAATGCTCTGTTTTTTCGAGACGTCTTTACTGCTGTAATAATACTAAATACTGCTATAGCTACAATAAGAACTATCATTACAATTAGCATATTAAATGCCACGGGATTAACATCTTTAAATGTCGGATTACTATTAATAAACTCTGCATTCTTAGGCAAATTCTTTTCTAATAAGTTATATTTTTCTAATGCTTGTACATCAAAAACCGACTCATTAAAACTATCCGCCTCTGGTATCTCTATCTCATCGCCTTCTAGATACTTAATAGCCATATTGGCAATCACTTTACCCTGCTTTGATGGACTACTCTTTATTCCACCCACTTCTCCATTTCCAATTGTCGACATACTAAATACTGGTACTGGTGAATTAGCAGTAATTTTACTATTTAGATATTGCCTTGTCTCAAATCTACCATTTACATTAAAAGACACCGCGCCTATTAATACAACTGCATTTTCTGGCAATTCTTTTATCTCTTTGAGTAAATCTTCATAATCATATTCATTACTATATACAACCTGCAACCTTCCATTATAAGATTGCATATCCTTTTCCATTGCTTCGTTTACAACTTTTCCATTAACGCTTTTATCATTAACAATATACAACTCCGTTGCATCAGGACATAGTTTTTCTATCATATATGCATTTTCACTAGCAGAAACATACTCTTTAGCTCCAATAACCCTATTTTCCATAAGATCATTCATCTCATCCGTTTCTGTATAACCACAATAGATTACTGGTATATCTGGAAACATTACATATCCATATTTAAAATAAAAACTTATTGCTGCATTATCTGATAATACAATCAACTCAGGAAGTCCTGACATTGTGAATTCCCTTATAAATGGATACACACTTTTTGCCACTTCTTCTTCTGTAGCATACCTATTACAATTAAGAGGAATGTTATAATATTGTATATCCTCAACTTTATCAAATATAGTTTGCATAGCATCTTTTAACTCAACATCCCATATATCTTCTGAATTATATGATGATATATGCAAAACATCTTTAATAGTAGTCCTTGCATACTCGTTATTAACTATATCCGTATATGTACCATCCTCTTTCATTTCCTTCAAGCTTTTCGTCAATGCCGGAACTAGATCTGCATGACTTTTATGTACTGATGTATATACGTCTAATCTATCTACAATACCTAATCGTTTTACTCCAGCTAATACATAATAATTCTGATTTGTTCCAACAGAAGTTACTACAATATCAACTTCATCATTTAATAACGCTTCATTTAACTCGTAAAATGAAAAATATTGCTCACACGATAATATATCTTCTGGCAAATTACGATTAATATATTCCTTTTGATAAAGTGTTCCAACTCTATATCCAGACATATCCTCCCATGATTCCATAGGAGCATTGAACCCATCTCTAGAACACACTACAAAATCCATATACCCAAACACTTCTGGTACAATAATTACATTAGTAAATACGCTCGTATCCATTCCTGATGTTACAATTCCATCCACTTCTCCACTATTTAATGCTTCGCAAGCTGATCTCATGGGCTGACTTTGAATAGATATATCATATCCAATACTCTTATATAATTGATATAAAATACGTTCATTAGTAGTAGTCTCATCTGCAGCAGATACTATTTCTAATGTATTTGTTTCTGTCTCACCTGCACTTGTAACAATCGGATTTACTAATATTACAAGTAATATTGCCACTACTGTCATAATATATTTTTTCAACTATTCACCCCTTATCTTTTGTTTTTCCTATTCATCTCACCAAATAATGCCATGACTCCTGTAACTTCTTCTACCGAGTCTTGCTTTAATAATGCGACCATACGCGGAATAAAATCTTCCATATATTCTCTCTCAAAGGTACCTTTATCTTGTCTGTCAAAACTCTCTGACAACAACGCTTTAGCGTCATCCATCTTACTATCTTCAACTCTCTCTAATATATAATTGTAAAACTTCTCTTGTCCTTGATTCATATACTATCCTCTTTTCTGCATTTTTGATAGTATCTACAATTATGGGTATAATATTCCCTTATATCCTAGACAATAACTCTTCTTATATATTGCAAATCTTGTAAATAATATTATACCTAAGTTTTATAATTATTACCACTTTACAAACCTTTTAATTATCTAATGTACTTAACTATTTTCTCCTGCATATCATCAACGTCAATCGGTTTAGATATATGTTCATTCATCCCTGCCTCAAGACATTTTTCTACGTCTTCTTTAAATACATTTGCAGTCATTGCAATTATTCCTACCTTAGATGCATACTCATACGGCAATGACCTAATACATCTAGTTGCTTCATATCCATCCATTTCAGGCATCTGAATATCCATTAAAATCAAATCATACTTTTCTGGATTTTCCTTAAACATTTCAACAGCCTGTCTACCATTTATAGCTATATCTGCCTTTACACCAAATTCCATCAATAATGTTATTACAATTTCTCTATTAATATCGACATCCTCTACCAATAGAATTTCTTTTCCAAAAAGGGTAGCACTTTGCTCTAACTCTCTCTCTACTGTATCATTTTCTAAGATCGAGGCTCCTCTTTCTAACTGTATAGTAAATATAAAAGTTGCCCCTTCTCCTAATTCACTTTCAACCCATATCTCACCACTCATCATTTCTACTATTTTTTTGCATATAGCTAACCCCAATCCCGTACCACCAAATTTACGTGAAGTACTTCCATCAGCCTGCTCAAATGAATGAAATATTCTTTCCTTCTGTTTTTCATCTATACCAATCCCATTGTCAGCAATAGATATTTTTAATAATAATTTATCATCTTTTTCAATTTCTTCTATTCTAATTTCTATTTCACCTTGCTCTGGTGTAAATTTTATTGAATTTGATAGTAAGTTTGTTATTACTTGGGTTATCCTAATTTCATCACCAATTAACGTATTATTAAAATCAGTTTCATAAATAACTCTCAGTTTTTGTGATTTTTCCTCTACCTTAATACCCATAACCATACATATAGAATTAATCATTTTTTTCAGATTAAACTCTACAGTATCTAACTCTAATTTATTTGCTTCTATCTTAGACATATCAAGAATTTGATTAATTATATCTAGTAAGTTTGCCGAGGCTACATCAATTCGATTAAGACAATATTGCCTCCTCTCTTCTTCCTCTGCATCCATTCCAATCCTTGTCATTCCAATAATTGCATTCATCGGAGTCCTTATTTCATGACTCATTCTGGCAAGAAAATCACTTTTTGCTTTACTAGCTTCTTCTGCTTCTATAATAGCCTTTTCTAATTTTTTCTGAGTATCATATAACTCTGTTATATCCCTTCCAACAAAAAGTATACCCTTTTGTTCTCCATCAGAATCAAATATAGTTGTTAATTGACATTGCCTTGTACGTCCTTCTCTTTGAATTAAAAATTCACAACTTCCTTCCCAAAAAGCCTTTTCCAAAGCATCTTTCATAACTTGTACTTCATTGTAGACATCATTATAATTTTTACCAACTATATTTTCTTCATCAATTTCATACATTGATGTTCCACCAAACAATTTTATAATTCTATCATTACCTATACTCATTAATATTCCATCAAAGTTCTTAACAGCAAGTTCTTGATTCTCTAATGCCTCTTGAATTATAAGTTCCATATTTCTATTTTCCGTAATATCTTCTGCGCTGCCTACTAATCGAATAGGATTACCTTCCGAATCTCTAATAACTGATTTTGAAACTTTAACTGTTGACGTTTCACCACTAGGCCTTATACCCTCAGTATAATAAAAAAACGGTTCATCCATCTGTAATACTTTCTCATCTTCTCTATCACAACTCATTGCAAATTGTTTGTTAATATATATTTCTGCATTAGTTTTCCCAATTACTTCTTCTCTTTTTTTATCGATTAATCTTAAAAAAGCATCATTACATCCTTCAAATACTCCAGTCTCTGCATTCTTCCAAAAAATCGAGATGTGTAATACATTAAATACTGCTTGTAATGTACGCTCACTCATCTTAAAGTTTTCCTCTGCAATCTCTCTACCCATTGCAGTATCTACAAGGCCTGAGAATAGATATAACATGTTTTTATCACTATCAGTCCAATATCGCGGCTTCCTAATGTTAGATACACCAGCAAAACCCCATAGTCTATCTTGAATATATAGAGGCACATTCAAATGTGAAAATTGAAGTTCTTCTCCTTCATTATCATTCATCTCTCCTGACGGTACTATCATCTCTTCTGCTGTACTAATATTGTATTCACTTTGTAAAACATACTTGCGAATAAATTCTCCATCCATTGTTTCTACATTAATACTCTCTAAATCCACACTATCTGCAGTCCAATTGTGGGACAATTCAAAAATATCCTCTTCCCTATTATAACGATATATGTATGCCGAATTAACTCTCAAGAAATTAGCAATCATCTCTAATGCATCAACAAATGCACTATTAATATTTTCTATTTTTACAAATCGCTGTGCAATATCTGCCATCATTTTTTGTTGTTTTAATCTCTCTTCTATATCTAATTCTGCTAGGCGAAGTTCTGTAACATCCGTAACCATACCAATGATTCGTTCACTTTTTCCATATTCATTTTTAAATACCCTAATAGTATTAGAAAGATATTTAATTTCTTGATTATCAAATATATGCTTATATGTTCTTCCAATAATATCACTTAATCCTTGTAATCTTCTCTCCAGCACCTTAATATATTCTCCATGTTCTGACGAAACAGTGCCTATTGAATATTTACAAAACTTATCTAAATCCATTGGAGATTCACTCTTTATTCTATGTAATTTTGCGAAAATACTATCAAATGATATAGTATTATTTTCGAAAGATATCTCCCATACACCAGCATTAGATGATTTTAGTGCTATTGATAATCTATCTTGAATCTCTTTCATTTTATGATTCTTCTCTATATCTTGTGTTATATTCCACGTCATACCAAGTATATGATCTAGATTTCCATCTTCATCATATAATGGTGTCGAATAAGCCCTCGAAAACACTACTAATCCATCTTTAGCCTTATGTGTAATATCAGTTGCACCATTAAAATCATTAATTCCTTCACTTTTTATAAAATTGCATAGTTGCTCACTACCATTTCCTATTTCTATATTTTCTAAATAACCAAACCATTCGTTCATCGAAACAGGTGATTTTATGTTCTTAGGAATTCCATATATATTTGAAAATTCTGAATCAAACGAAATAGTATATTCCTTCATATTAACATCCCAAATACCTATACCCGATGACTTTACCGCAATCTCTAATCTTTGCTTAGTAATATCAAATTCCTTCTGCATTCTTTTTGTTTCTGTTACATTAGATGACTGCATCATAAATGCGAGTCTACCATCTCCGCAATCAATAATATTTCCCTTGTTTCGCAGATAACCGCCCCTTATAGGATCCCTATCTTCCCATTCAAATATTTCGTCAGCTTGCTTTGAATCCATATTTTTTTTAGGACAATTTATACACCTTGTAGATTCACCTTTAAGTACATCAAAGCATTTCTTTCCTATATAATCCTTAGGAGCATCAACACTGTCACTTAACTTTTTGTTTATATACATAATTTCATCTGTTTCACAATCAGAAATATATACATACGAATCAATATTATCTAATACATTTTTATACATATTATTAAATTCATTCACTTTCTCTTTCATAAACGCTACTCCCATTTATATTTCATATAATACATACCTTTTTTAGATATCTTTCGGTATATGCATTATTACCTTTGTGCCCTCGCCTATAGTAGATGTAATCTCTAAGGTTCCATTACATTGCATAGTCAATCTATTCTTAACATTAACTAACCCTATATGTTCTGTGGAATTATCCATACTTCCATCTACATTATACCCAACACCATCATCTATAACAATAATAATATATTCACCCTCCACCTCTTCAGTAGATATACTTACACAACCACCTTCCACTTTCTTCAATATTCCATGTCTTACAGCATTTTCTACAATTGTCTGTAAGGTCAATGTTGGAATCGTAAAATTCTTAGTTTTAATATCAAAAGATACATGTAATCTATCTCCAAATCTCATCTTTTCAAGTTCAATATAATGAGAAACGTGCTCTAACTCTTTTTCAAAGGGTATCCTTCTCTTCTCTGTTAATGAATTCATATTTCCTCTTAGAAACAGTGCAAATCTATCAATCATTTCACCTGCGCGCTTAGAATCTATCTCACATAATGCCTTAATAGCAACCAATGCATTATAGAGGAAATGCGGATGTATTTGCCCAAGCATTATAGCTATTTTATTATTAGATAATTCAGCCTCCATCTTTGCCAAATCTTTAGTCTTTTCTGCTTGTTCTATAAGATTTTTCACAAAATAATACATCTGAAATATTATAAATCCTATAATACCTATCTCAAACGCAACATTATGTTCATAGACTGAGCGACTAATATAATTATATATTTCACCAGTTCCTCCAATTATTATAGGTATTCCTGAAATCAATAATCTCTTAGCTTCTCTATTTTCCATAAAAAATATTTCATAAAACAAACTAAACACAATCCATATAATAAATATAATATTTGATATAGCCCCTATATTCATATATTTGTAAAAAGCTACTGCTTGTACAATATTCGCCATTGTTACTGCTATTATAAACAGCACTGTCCATATCTGAAATACTGTAAATACTTTTCTTCTCCAGTCTTTCACAAACGACTTAACAAAACTTAACGCAACGAATGATATTGCATATTGTGCATATACCTCTATCAAATAATTAAGTTTCGAATTATTACTCATAAATATATAGGCTTTACTATTTACAAGCATCCATGTACAACAACTTAATAGAAACACACATAAAAATATTTGTTTTTCAATATCCGAAACATATAAGGCCCATAGTATAAATGAAACAAATAGCAATACAATACATATAACTCCAATAACTAAATCAAACATTAAATATACATCATCCTTACGAATAAGCTTGACTAACATCTCTTCTTCTGTTCCTGCATCAATATGTGATATAAAACTTTCAATGTCTGATTCAATAATGTTTCCACTAAATGCTTTTATTCTAAATATACAATCATCTTCTACCGCTATACCTATAGTCTCTGCCTTCTCCCAGGACATACCCAATACATTTAACAATTTATCGCTTGGCACATCATATCCATACTCATATATGCTCTCACCATTAACCAATAATTCCACTTGCATATTTTTTAAAAACAAAAAAACATATTCATCTTTCGTAATCTCTCTATTAAACCCACCTCTAATATATAATTCATCATCTATATCATCATATTCTATAGCATCCGAATTTCCCCATGTAATCCCGTCCCTTGAATACATCCCAAGTACAAATTTCAAAGATTCGGGTTTGTTCTCTACATTCAACTTATCATTTCTATAATTACAAGCACCACCAAATAAAAAGAGTAATACTAACGTAGTCAATATACACAATATGCATATTCGTTTATTTTTCATCATTGTCGTATTCTCCTTCTATAAGTTATTATATTTATTTAATTATGCCTTTATCGCCCACCGCATCTTTGTTGAACGAGCACGACTATTAATATTACATTCCTCTGCCGATGGTCTAATAACATCTGTCGCTATTTCTTCAAAAATTCCTTGTTTCTTCAATTGTTTAAATACTTTCTTCACAATTCTATCTTCTCCAGAATGAAATGTTAGTATCGCTACACGTCCACCTGGTGCCATAACATCAGGAAGTTTTTCTAAAAATTTGTATAACACTTCAAATTCACTATTAACATCAATTCTTAGAGCTTGAAAAGTTCTCTGACAAGTCTTTTTAACTGCTTCCTTGCGATCAGATTCAGACATTTTTTCTCTCTCCAACACTTTCTCTATAACTTCTCTAAGTCTTGTTGTTGTATCTATTTCGTTGCCTCTTTTTATCTCATTAACAATAACTCTAGAAATCTCTACAGCATAAGGTTCGTCAGAATTTTCAAATAACATTCCCTCTAATTCGTCTTGTGATATAGTTTTTAATCGCTCTGATGCTGAAATTCCTCTTTCCGGATTCAACCTTAAGTCTAACGGTCCATCTATTTTATAAGAAAATCCTCTATCTGGATTATCTATTTGCATAGAGGATACTCCTAAATCTGCTAATACAAAATCAAACAGTCCCGCCTCTTCTGAAACCACATCAATATCTGCAAAATTTATTTGCCTAGTTGTTAATATATCAGGTCCATATCCCATATCCTCTAGACGTTTTCTAGTCTTCACTATTTCAATCGGATCAATATCAAGCGCATACATATGTCCTCTTCCTTGTAGACACTCTAACATCTTTGATGTATGTCCTCCATATCCAAGAGTTGCATCCAAACCTTTTTGTCCTGGTTGTATTTGTAGAAATTCTAATATTTCATTAACACATATAGAAATATGCATTCCCGCTGGCGTACTTCCTTTTTGAATTACTCTTTCTACTGTTTCAGGGTATTTTTCTGGTTGATGCTCCTTATATTTATCTTTAAAATTTCTAGGATGAGTACCCTTATATCTTACACGTCTCTTGTGTTGCTCTTGATTATCCATTAATTATTACCTTTCTGTAACTAATTGTACATTTTATTTCTACTAATTCCTAATAATACTACTTTCAATTCTTAGTATATTTATATATTTTTGAAATAATTGATTGTGATTCTATAGGTTTGCCTAAATGATCATTCATACCTGATTCAATACATTTATCTATATCTTCTTTAAAAACATTTGCTGTTAATGCCACAATAGGTATATCTTTTGCCCGTGAATATTCTAGATTACGGATTTCTCTTGTTGCTTCTAATCCATTCATTATCGGCATCTGTACATCCATTAAAATAATATCATATTTCTCTGGTTCTGCCTTAAACATATCTACAGCCTCTTCACCATTTGTAGCAACATCTATATTAATATGTGTATCTTCGAGTATAGATTTCAAAATATAACTATTAATTTCCACATCTTCTGCCAACAACAAATTAACATTTGAAAAATCTGGTATTTGTGTTATAGGTTGAACCCCATCAGTCTTAATATGATGTAAGACTTCCATGAAACAATCATATAATGTAGATATAAAAATCGGCTTTTGTATATATAATTCACAATTATATTCTTTTATATCATCCTTTGTCATATCCCATGAATTAAATTCTATTATAGGTACAAGAGATTTTCTATTAAACAAACCTTCAACCATATGATAATTCTTAATCATATTTTCATTATCGAGTGATAAGTCATAAAACACTATGTCAAATAGTTCATTTCTCTCATTTGCCTCTAGTATTAATTCCCTAGCCTCATCTGAATTTCTTGAAATAATACAACTTATATTAAATCGATCCTCTAACCTCTGAAATTTTGTTATAACTGTTTCATCATCGGATAGTAGAAGCACTTTAATATCACTGAATTGATCTAGAAAAATATTAGTTACAACCTCATCATCTTTATCAGCACATTCTAGTGAAATATTAGCAATAAACTTTGCTCCCTTGTTCAGTTCTGATTCCACCATTATCGAACCATTCATAATATTTGTAAGTGACCTAGTAATTGCTAGTCCTAAACCTGTTCCACCAAATTTTCTTGAAATACTACCATCCGCTTGTTCAAAGAAATTAAATATCTTCTCTTGTTGCTCCTCTGACATTCCAATACCATTATCTTTAACTGCCATCATAATATTTGCATTATTATTATCATTACTAATCTCATCAACAAATATAGATATTTCTCCACCTTCTGGTGTGAATTTAATTGCATTGGATAATAAATTAGTTAATATCTGCGATATGCGAACATCATCACCTCTATAACGCAAACGTAAGCTATCCCCACTATCAATCTTTATTACAATATTTTTCTCTGCTGCTCTCGCTGACATCATGGTACATACTCTTAAAACAGCTCTCTCCATACTGAAAACAACCGGATTAAGTTCTAATTTTCCTGATTCAATTTTAGAAATATCTAAAATGTCATTAATAACTGACAGTAAATGATTAGATGCTTCCTTTATTTTATCCATATATATTCTATATTCTTCTATATGCTGTGCCTTCTCAGAAAGTTTTACCATTCCTGATATAGCATTCATAGGAGTACGAATTTCGTGACTCATATTAGATAAAAATTGACTTTTAGCCACATTAGCACTTTGAGCTTCTTTCATCGCAATCTTAAGTGCATTTTCACTTTTTCTTATAGAATATGCACCTGCAATAATAGAACTTGCCATAACAGCTGGTCTAAATTCATTATCTGTCCAATCAACTTCCTTATGATGATCTGTAACTACCAAATAACCTATACTTTTACCTTCAATAATAATCGGTATGTAACATGCCCCTTTTGCACCTAAAGCTAATATAGGATACTTATCATAGAATTCTGCTACAGACCCACAATAATAGTATTGTCTTGCATCTATTTCTTTACTTGCTTCCGCTATGTCATTATATGAATATCTATATCCTAATATAGTAAACATATCTTCGTCTATACTACTTTCATGTGTGCATACCAAAGATTCGTTTTTTGTAAATTCAAACAATGTAACTCTATCTGCTACAAAAAACTCTTTTAATGCTTCTAGTGCAGTGTTAATAAGCGTATCAAAATCGTCGTATGGCTGAGTAAATGGCACTGAAAAATTGGATATAAATTTCGATGCACTTAATTGTTTTTCAATTAATATATCATACTTATTATGAGCTATAGTTTCCATGGTAACATCTGTTAACATTCCTATAATTCTATCTGGGTTTCCATCTGAATCATAATACATATCAGAAAATGTATTCATATATTTAACCGTTCCATCTGGAAAATCATATCTCTTTTCTCTAAACTGCATTTCCATAGAACCGTCAAAGTTATTACTAAGGTGTTTGTAGAATTCCTGATATTCAGGTTCTCTAGCTAATGTAGATATATATTTCCCCCATACCTTCAACGAGATTGGTGATTTGTATGGCACTCGAAACAAATTAGCAAAATTATCATCATATGTAATAGTGTTATCCTTGATTGCTATTTCCCACGTGCCTGAATTAGCCACTTTTAATGCAAGACTTAATCTTTCATTAGCTTTAATAAGTTCTACCTGTTTTCTTTGTACAAAATATGCTCCAGCTATAATTGAGCTCGCCATAACTGCTGGCTGAAACTCACTTTTTATCCAATCAGCTACATTGTTATGATTAGCTATTACTAAAAAACCTATTGATACACCATCTAACATTATTCTAATATAGCATACACTTTTAGCATCCATGGCTATTACCGGAAACATTGTATATATATCCTCTATGTGTCTTCCATACAAATATTCCTGTCTCTCAACTTCTTTATAAAATCCCTGCAACTCCTCGTTACCAAATGTCTTGCCTATCAAATTAGGTATATTATCACTAATTCTATTAGAATATATACAAACCAGAGATTTGTCTTGTCTAAACTCATATATAGATGTCCTATCTGCTTTAAAAAATATTCTTATTTCTTCTAAGGCATTATTAATCAATGAATCAAAACTGCTATATGGTTTAGTAAACGGTACAGAAAATCTTGAAATAAATTCTTGAGATCTTAGTTGATTTTCTTTCATCTTTTCATAAGCTTGATTATCAAGAACATCTGTTGTAACATCCCAAGTAACACCTATCAATCTCTCAGGATTTCCTTGTTCATCATATATCGTACGTGCAGTACAATTAGAATACATAAATGTTCCATCTGAAAATTCCGTATACATATTTTTGTAGTCAGATGAGCGAGTTCCATCAAAATGATTTCTTAAATAATCAAATAGTTCTTTATAATCTTCTTCATTAATTAAAGTTGCTAGATGTTCGGTCCAAGCAGCAATACTTATGGGTGACTTAGACAAATGCATTAACTTTTGAAACTGCTCATCATAATAGAGCATCTGTTTTGGGACAGAAATCTCCCACGATCCAGCATTTGCAAGATCTAATGCTATCTCTAAACGTTTATTTGTAGCTTCTATTCTATATTGCTCTGTACTATCCCCTCTAAAACTAAACATTTCATCATCTCCCACTTCAATAATATATCTATTTAATCAACTATTTTATATATTTTTCAATAGTAATCACGTTCGTTTCTTTCCATTAAATAATACCATTTTTCAACGTTTTACACAATAGATAGTCCGTGTTTGCATTAAAATAGCCCTATAAACAATTAGACTATTCATCTAACTATTTATAGAGCTATCTCCTACTCAGTAAGTAATGTTTGAGTATAGAATATCGACAATTTAGAAAACTCTGAATTCAATTGTTCTAATCCTATCTGTTCTATAAGTGTTGGCACATCTGCAAACAAGTTCACGCCTAATCCCAACTGATTCCCTTCTATATCTGCACCTAATGCAGCAACTGTTGTTGGATATAAATCAAAGGTAGTAAATGTTCTATCATATTCTAACGAATAATCTACTGCTGAATTAATAATAGTTGTATATACTGACCTATTATAATTTTGATAATCTACTTCATGAACCTCCATATATATGTGATCCATCGTTATATGATCTCCACATATAACAACAGTAGTATTTTCATAAAAATCTTGTTCTTGAATCCAGCTAACAAAATTACTTAATTGTCTACTAGCACAAGCAATAACATCTGAATATTGGTCTCCATGACCTTCTTCACATAGTTCACAATAATATCCATCTACAAAATGGGTATCAACTGTTAACATGGTTAAATTAAACGGCTCTTCTTCTTGAGAAAGTCTTAGCAATTCTGTCTTCGCATTCTCATATAACCTCTGATCCTCATATCCCCAGAATACATAATAGTCCTCTGGAATCAATGAATTTTCCAAAGCATAATTATAATCTAATATATTATAATTTCCGTGTTGATTCATATATAATTCTCTTCCGCCAAATACAATATCTGATCCTAATAAGAATTCTTGATTATATCCTTGATCACTTAACAAGTCTCCTATAGCATAAGCTCCTGGAAGAAACACGCTATATTCATTCATGGTATTACCATTAACCGGAACAAGCAGTGGAATACCTGCCGTCTGTGCCACCATTGCAGCCATTGTCCAATTAGAACCTTCTGTTACATATCCGCCATTTAATTGTTGATTATCAGTAGTAAAATTAGTATTTTGTAATTGCAATTCTGTTAATTCCGGAATCAGATTACCACTCATTCCACCACCATATTCAGTAGATGCAAATGATGTCTCCATGGATTCAACAAAAATATATATTAGGTTACGCTTTTCCTCTGGAAACGTAATAGCAACATCTTGTGGCGCTACATAATTCTCTTCAAAAAAACCTGATTTGGTAAATTGGTTAACAACATATGTATCAAGTCCCAATATATTAGCATTGCACAAAACCGATACAATTAATGTTGCTATACAAATCCACGCATAAAATCTGTTCCACATATTAAGCGGAATTCTAAATCTAATTTTTCGTATCTGAACAACTATTTTCTCATCACTACGAGTTTTTACAGCAGTGTATACTGCTATAAACAAAAGAATCGGAACCCATATTATACATTTAATTATAATACCTCGAAACGGCGTTGTGTTCGACCCCTCTAGAGGAACTTTTAAATGAAATAAAATGGTACTAAAATCTACTGTAGAAAATTGTTCTATCACCCACGTAGTTGCCATATGTACAACTATCGCAACTGCTAAACAAATACTACCTATTATATATTTCAATAGTTTTAGAGGAGTTTCTCTCTTACTCATTATCTGACTCCTCTTCAACTACATCATCACTATTTGATTCTACATCAACCTTCGGTGCTAGAAGAAAATATCCTACCGAAAGCACAATTGAACATACAACATTCAATATAACAAATCTTACTAAAAAAACGTCTGAATTAAATGCTTCCAATACTGATACTTCACTACGATATACATAATGGTACCCAAACACACATAAAAAATTGCTAAACAGATCAAATAAAGTCATATGTTTTAGATATTCTGCCCCTGTAAAACGTTGTTTTTTCAATTTCTCTAATAGGCTTGTAGCAATAATACCTGGTGCTATAACAAATAATAATTCCATTAAGATTCTCCTTTGTAAAATGCATGTAAAACGATTCTAACATAGAGAAATCAAAAGGTAAACACAAGTATTAATATTTTCTTACTTTTTTCTTAACATCACTAAAATTCACTGTATTTTTTACATCTTTTATAGATTTATATATACCAATAAACGAGAATTCAATTCACATTTATTGGTATAAACCCCAAATAGGGACATTAGTATTATTCATTACTTCTTTGTTTTTTCTTGTATATGTATATAATTATACAAATTATCATACATAGTATACAGAGTAATATCCAAATAAAAACACAAATTTTCAATGGCTGTGAGCAGAATCCACACAACTTACATATTCCCTCATGGTCCTTATTTATCTCTTCTATTTCCTCTTGTATCTCCGATGTCACTGTTTCTAACGTATATGCAAGTGCATATGTTGAAAATTTTCCTGTCTTAATCGTAATTGTGCTATTCTCTTTGTCCAAATCTTCTAGTAAGACAGTTTCATCCCCATGAGCTCTAAACATAAAATAAGTTGCTTCATCATTTAACAAGTCTTGAGGGATACCAATAGCTATTTCTACTTCTTCAACAGTTTCATGTATAGGCACCCACTCGCTATCTTCAATTCGATAACTGAGAGAAATATCTAAATACATACCTAATTGAATATCTTCTATCGCTTGAGCATATTCTTTTAAGGCTTTCTCTATCATTTGCCTGTCTTTATCTGGGACATTCGAATAAATATGTTCTACTGATAACTTAATTTCTACCGTTTTTCCCTCTTCTACAAGTTTTAAAATCTCTGATGGCAATACTTCTTTAGCAAATGCCTCTTCATGCATAATACTTGTATTTATAGCTGTAATAATAACTGCACCTGATCCCATTTCTATTCTTCTACCTAATACATTCTGAGTTGATTCGATATTAGAATTGCTCTTTTGCTCTTTTGCATTTTCATCTATGATTTCACTTCTGCTTTCCCTTGGTTTTTTATCTGGCAGCTCCGATTTTTCTGGCATCTCTGGGTCTTCTGGTATCTCTGATTCTTCTGGATTTTCTATTTCTGAAGGATTCCACGCTTCCACCCATTCTGCAAACAACATCATATTTTGGCCTACAGCATTGGTAGTAAAATCCCATTTTTCCGTCATTCCCTTATCTCCATACCAAGCTACAAACATCCATCCATTTTCACTCGGCTCTGATGGTAATATTACTTTATTACCTGGTTCAACATCTTGATAAGGAACTTCTTCACCATGGTCTCCAACAATAAATGATACTCTATACTTTATGCTTCCTTTTCCATCTACTACTGTTTCAGGTGTAATTGTACTGCCACTAATAACTCCATCATTTATAATACTACTTCCACCTATATTACCACCTTCTACTTCTGTGCCTTCACCTATTGTTCCGCCACTAATCGTTCCTCTGTTATTATCAATATTTTGTTTGTCAAGCCTACCGTTTTCATTATTGATTTGACTATTATTTTCTATTTTACCTGGCTCACCATCTGAGCGATTGCTAGAAATAGTTCCATCATTGTCAATTACTCCATCATTAATAATTTGACCATTGTTTTCTAACTCACCATCTGGCCCTTCAATAGTTATATTTCCATTATTGGTAATCTGTCCTGTTTCCGTAACTGTTGTCTTATGACCATCTGTAATATCTATCTGACCTTCGTTAATCAACTCACCTTCGATACTGTCTGGATTAGTAATCGTTCCTTCATTGGTAACAGTTCCCGCATAATTACCACCATCTACTTTACCTTCTGAATCAATAGTAGCTCCATCTATAGTGCCATTATTAGTAACTTCTCCAGTTATTGTACCACCCTCAATAGTAGCTCCATCTCCAATTTCACCGCCTGAAATAGTTCCTCCACTATTATCTATTGTAGAATCTGGTCCAATCACTCCGTTTTCATTATTGATATAGCCATTATTATCTATGTTTCCTAGACCATCTAATGTTCCATCGTTATTTATCTCACCATTATTTTCTAGGGTTCCATTAGGTCCTTCTACACTTAAAGTTCCATCTATATCAACTATACCGTCATTTATTAGATTACCATTTGGATCTTTAATTGTTAATTGTGCATTATCCTCTATAACAATTGTTCCTGTAGCTCCATTTGTAAGTTCACCAATTATTTCTGTGTTATGTCCATCCTCTATAGTGATTTCTCCATTATTGATTAATTCACCATCGATTGTTACTGGATTTATAATTGTTCCCTCATTCTCTACATTTCCAGCAAAACTAGAGTCTTCAATTAGAACATTTTCACTAATATAAGTGTTTTCACCCGCTTTCCCAATAGTTCCACCTGATACATTTGTATTTCCGTCAATGGTTCCACCTGCTATTGTTCCATGGGTGTTATCTACTTGGCTATTATGAGTATTATCTCCTATATGACCTGTTGGTCCATTTATAATAGTACCTGTTTTCTCCTCATTTTCACCTATAGCAATATTGCCTGCTATTGTTCCATTATTATTGATTTCTCCAAGATATGTACCTTGGTTTGGTTCTTCTGTAGTTAGCGTTGAACCCTCTTCTACTGTTACATCTGCCACTGTACCATTATTAGTAATATCACCTGATAATGTACCTCCTGTTACCGTAGTATCTTCCGAAACCGTTCCTCCTGTTATCTTACCACCAGTGTTATCTATTTCTTTTACAGATAAAGTACCTTCGCTATTTTGTAAATCTCCATTATTGTCAAATACTCCATCGCCGGTAATTTCTCCAGTGTTATTAAAACTTCCATTATTACTTAGAGTTCCATCTATTACTATAGTTCCTTCATTTGTTATGGTACCATTATTTGTAACTGTAGCATCAGGTTTAATAATAACTACTATTTCATTACCATCTTTATCGTATTGATTGATTACTAGAGTATCTTCTTCACCTAATACCATGTCTTCGCTTATCGTACAACTATCTAAGATTGTAATGCTTACAGCTTCTTCACTATCATTTAATGCTTTAATTGCCTCTTCTAACGTACCATAATGAACCACTGGGTCACCATTGCTGTCTACTTCACCATTAATAACCCATCTTGCCTCTGACACTTTCTCTGCTTCTACAGAATCCCTTGCCCATACAGCATATAACACTGTAGGTTCACTTATAACAAAATTTCCATTTACAACATAGTAATCACTACCAGTTCCATTTGCTTTTGTATTCCACCTTAAGAATATAGCTCCCTCTGTTCCTTTTAATTCACTGGCATTCTTTACAGAAACTCGGGTGTTTTTTGAATAAATTGAATTATCACTTACTGTACCTGTTCCACCATTCGCGTCATATGATACTGTATAATAATCCAAAGTAGTTATATTTTTCGTACTATTGTAACTTACTTTTGAATTAGTATTTTCTCCATTTATATATACACTATATCCTGTCATGGTATCCTTTAGCATATCTGCTGAAGTAAATACTCCTAGTTCCGACTGTGCCAAAGAAATATCATCCTTGTTAGATGCTTTTAACATTATTGTTCCAATTTCTCCAACATTATTATCTATTCTAGTTGTTACCTGAACTGAGTAATAATATATTTTTAACGGTTCATTTGTTTCTAATCCATTTAGGCTTACAGTATTTTCAGTGTCTTGTCCACTAACATATACAGCACACTTCTTATCTACTGATTTAGGCACTGTAACTTGATATATTCCTGGACTACTTTGGCTCATTACATAAGTATTTCCATTTTCATATAAGTACACACTACCCTTATCTGCCAACTTATCATTGATATAAGTGTTTACTTTAATAGTGCATGTATCATATATATATGTGTTGTAATTCTTTTTTAAAGATACTGTTCCTTCAGTAGTTATTCCATCTATGATAACATAATATTTATCATTATCACCTGTAATACTACTTACTTGCTTAGTTGCTGTGTACACGCCAGTAGTTGTACGACTTAGAGGAATAGTATTCCCTCCATTCATTGGAGCTATCTCTACTGATGCTACATTATTTAGAGAATTATTTGATTTAGTCTGTACTATAACACTATAATAATATACATCCGTATGAGTACCTGTATCTATTCCACTAAAACTAGCCTTTGTTCCTGTATCCTCTCCGTCTATATATACATCATATTCTGATGCATCTATCCCTTTACTCTGTGTATAACTATTTATATAAGTATAATTACCATTAGTTCCTGCTAAACTATATTTAGGAACTCCATCTTTATATAATACTACATTACCTACTGCGGATAATTTCTCGTCTACATACGTATTCACTGTAGCTATTTGATAATTTACTGCTTCACTTATTGTACCTGCTGGTATAATTAATTTCTCTGTTTGGGCAACTACACCATCTAATTCTTGCCATTGAGCTGTAAGCGTAACTGTTCCATAAGCTTCTTTAAGTGTAACGTTTTGTCCTGCTAGATACACTTCATTGGCTTTAAATCCGTTTGTGCTTCCAGTTGCCCCTCCGGTTACCTTCCATCCAGTAAATAAATATCCTTCCCTAGTAGGAGCTATCGCCATCTTCTTACTTGTAGTTATGTAGTTATAAGTATCTGTATCTGAACTGCTTAGAACTCCACCATTTGATACATATTTAATGTTATAAGTTACTAATTCCCATGTAGCATATCGTATTACTTGATCGTTATTAGTATAACTTAGATTATAATATGTGCCTGTATCTCCTGAAGTTGCACCTCTAGTTGTTGCCCATCCCTTAAATGTATATCCTACTCGTGTTGGTGAAGGCCATGTATAATTTTGATTATAAGTACGTGAGTCATAAGTATATAATTTCTCATCATCTGTTGTAGTATAATTACGATACAAATCCAACTTATAAGTTATCGGAGTCCAGCTAGCATACAAATCCCCTGTTGCCTTAAAATACGCATTTGAAACATTAGAGGTAATATATCCTTGATTATTTATATACTGAGTTCCGCCAGAAGTTGCAGTATAGTAACCATTAAATATATATCCTGTTCGTGTTGGTATATCAATCTTATTTGCCACCGTAGTCATATTTTTGGTTAATCCACTATCTAAATAATATCCCGTATCATATTTTTCATATATTGATGTGGTACCTGTAATACCACTAGTATCTGTTCCTGCATTTTTATTTAATCTTACCGTATATGTTATTGGTGTCCATTGAGCATATAAGGTCGTACTAGTATTTATGTTACATGAATTCCCTACATTATACTTTGTTCCTGATCCATCAGAACCAGTAGTCCACCCTGCAAATGTATAATAATCTCTAGTTGGTGCTGTACTACTTATAGTTATAGCTGTTCCACTAGCTGCAATGCTACCACTAGGTACAGAATATATATCTCCTCCATTAGCATCAAAACTCAACTGCCATGCAGTTGAATTAGTTACTACTACTCCGTTTCCTGTACTTGTTGCTGTTGATCCGGTTAGACTTATTGCTTTATTATTATGAACATAGAGTTTACCTGTGACTGATCCTCCTGCGCCTGCATTACCACCTGTACCACCTGTACTACTAGTAGCCTTACCGACATTATTATTCTTTGTATTTATCCATGTAACTCCAATACCACCACTTGCGCCATATATAGATGTTGTACCATTTCCTGCGCTACCACCAATTTTATTGTCATTACTATCTCCTGCTGTACTACCTCCTGCGCCTCCTGCGCCTCCTGCACTTGAAGAACCACCGCCGCCGCCGCCAGCTCCAAATAGAAACAGTGCATCTACTGTTGCATATCCAATACCACCACTTCCAGAACCACCGCTTCCGCCAGCTCCTCCTCCAGAACCACCACCTCCAATACTTGCAGCATATCCGCCAGCTCCACCAGCTCCGCCACCACCACCACCGCCAACAGCTTTTTCCCAGCCGTCACCAGTTGTGTATTTGCTAGCGGCACCACCTGAACCACCACTTTTACTTAATAGCTTATCGGTAGAACCTGCTGATACTGAAAGGTTTACTGTATCCATAACCCATAAGGTTCCTTTCATACTTCCACCGGTTCCTCCTGTCGATCCTCCTTTTCCATCATTAGCATCTGCTCGTTCTCCAGTAATAGAAGGCCCTGATACACCAGCTGTGCTAGAGGCTCCATCTCCACCTCTTCCACCAATACCTGCTCCAGCGCCGCCGCCACCATATCCACCAGCTCCACCTGAACCTCCTACACTAGTAGTTGCTTCTCCTCCAACTTTACCTGTGTCTCCATTTGTAGGTGCTCCACCTGTTGCACTTAATGTTCCAGCTCCACGTATATACAGTATTGCACCACTGTTAGATAGATCAATACCGGCTCCAGCTCCTGTAGTACCACTAGCTGCTCCACCTTTTACGGTAAGCGTACATCCGCTTTTTATGTATATAGTAGTTGTACCAGAAGAAATAATCATACCACTTACACCAAGTCCACCTGTAAAAGATGTATTCGCTGTTACCTTATAAGTACCTGCTGGCAAAGTCTGCCCCCCAGCAGTTATTTTAGTACTTAACTCTGTATAATCCTCCCAATAGTCCTTGGTTGGTGCTGCATATGCTGTAAGCTGTTCTCCACTAATAAGTAGGTTAAACAACAGGCATAGGGATAATCCTAGTGCAAGTCCACGTCGCAATATATTTTTCCCTTTCTTCTTCATCTTTCCTATCATACCTGTCTCCTCCTTACATAGTGCCATATACTTTAATTTGCATTGTATGGTTACTATTACCATTTACTACTTTTATTAATAAATTATCTCTAACTATTTTCTCTAACTCTGTAGGTGATATTCCTTTTTCAAATAATATTGTATAATTTCCATTTCCACTTGAATCAATATTATTGTGAATTGTAGCTCCACTTGGTAAACTACCTAATACACTTACACTTCCATTTTCTACAGTTAATACTATGCTTAACATGCCTTTTTCACTAACAGGATATCCCGAAAGTTGGAAGTTCATCATACGATAATAACTTCCCGTACCAGTCATAACCCCCACGTTATTACAACGTACATATCCATTAATAGTTGCTTTCGGTGTTGCATATACAGCATAGAGATTTGTTGATTTGTTAATCGTTGTATCAAAAGAAAATGCTGTATTACCAATGCTATCACCTTGTTTTTCATGCCATCCACTAAAGCTCATTCCTGTTTTTCTTGGATTTGTTGGTTTCTTAGCCTTTAACCCTTTCTGTACTATCTGTGTAAAATACAGTTGCTCTACATTATCTACAACGTTATAATATGATATTGTGTAATAATCTACGGTCTTAGTGCTACTTGCTTTATTAACTGTTATTCCCGTATCTGTATCTGAACTGCTACCTTCGACCATAATATTGTAGGCTGCATCTCCATCATTCATTCTTACATAATCAAAGCTGTACTTTTTGGTTGTGGAACTATATGGTAATGAATACTTCTGTGTTCCACTATAGTTTAGATAAACCCTTGTTCCTTCCCATACTACATTATCTTTATTTATAGTAGCTGTAACCTTATAGTAAGTATCCTTTGCAATATGATTACCTGCTTCAAATCCATATTCACTTGTTGTTATTGCTAAACCTGTTTCATTTCCATTTATAACAACATCATATACGTTATTTTTATCGTTTTCTAAAATCGGCTTTTTATATGTAGTTGTTTTAGTTGAGTCTTTGGTTGCGTCATAAGTTAATGTATGTTTTATTACACCATTTTGCCAAAGTGTTACTTTAGCATCTTTCCATAGGCTATCATAAGTTAGTTCTACTGTAGCATTATAATAATTAACTATAACCGCTGGCGAAGCTAATGTAATTTGTTGACCTACATTCTCACTTCCAACATATATATCAAAGGTATTTTCTGCTGTTATATCAGACTGTAGAACGGCCACTCTATGATTACCTCCACTATAATTAGCAGTATATTGTACTATCCCCTCTTTCTTAAGGGTTACAACATCCATCTTACTTGCTACACCATCTAAATTTGTATTTATCTTATATTCTTTGAAACTAAGATTCTTGCTATTATCTGCAGCATCAATTACAAGTATTCGTCCTGTATCTCTGCCATTTATGTGTACATTATATTCTCCAGTAATAACAGTTGAATTAATATAACTACCATTCCCTTTATTCTCTAAAATATATCTCAAACTACCATATTGATATAATGCGACTGTTGCATTACTATACGGTGCTCCATCTAATGTTAAGTTAAATGTTGCTGTATAAGGAGTTGCTTCCCACCTTGCATACCATGTTGCTTCTTTTATAATGTCATTATAGTTTCCTACAATTTCTCCACTACCATCTACCACCTTACTTCCACCATTACCAACTTCTGTATAGTATCCAAGGAAGGTGTATCCTCTCTTTTTAGGAATTGTAATCTTTGTTAACGTACTTCCAGTTGCACTTATATTACTATACCAACCAGATCCATATTTAGAGCATATTGATGTTGTTCCTTGAGTTTCTGTATCTGCTCCTTGATTACTTAAATATATCTGATATATGCCTGGTGTCCACTGTGCATATAAGGTTACTTCTCTGTCTGCTACCCATACGCCATTTTCATTTGTATATCCTGTATCACTAACAAAATAACCTTTTCCATCTATAATCTTAACGCCGCCTATAGGTGCCGTATACCATCCTAGAAAAGTCCAACCTTTAGCTGTTGCTCCATAACTACCATTTGCAGCTGGTTCAATTCCCATTTGTAAAACAATATTTGTAGGCGCACTAACTTGCGTTATTGGTACATTTGAGGTTGATGGCGCATTAGCATTCAAAGTAATGGTATAATAGCTATTACGTGTATTGTAGTTTGAATTCCTACTCATTGTTGCTATCTTACCATTTATTCCGGAGCCACCACTATTACTACAAGTTGCTGTAGTTGCTACATATAATTTACCACCAGCACCTGATGTTCCAGCCGCACCACCGGCACCACCATAGCTTCCTGTTAAATATCTTGTACCGCCACCATTTTCGCCATTTGTATATCCTTTACCACCTTTTCCTCCTTCACCTGAAGGATAACTGCTTACATTTCCATAACTGCCAGTATTCATGGTGCAAGCACCGTCGCCGCCAGTTCCACCTGAACCACCACCGGCACCGCCACTTCCAATTCCAGCAGCACTTCCACCACCACCACCGGCGCCACCAGCACCGCCGCCGCCAGCAAAATAACTATTTTTAAATCCACTACCTTTATCATCTTCATTGCTACCTGCTTTATACTTAGTACCACCAAGGCTTCCTGATCCACCTACTGCATTTATTGTTACAACATCTAGTACATATAAGGTTCCTGCTGATTCACTATTTTCTCCTGCTAATCCATTGGTTCCGTTTCTTCCTGATATTTGATGTGCCCCATCTACTGGAACACTATCATAAAACAAACTATTAAACCAACTATCAACTCGAGCTCCACCTGCAGCTCCATTTGTTCCTATTCCAGCTCCAGCTCCAGCTCCACCACTACCACTTCTACCACCTGGACCATAATGCCATGCATCATAATTCCATCCTATATACATATGTGCATCACGTCCTTTGGAACCACTATAATAATTGGCAGGGCTAGCATCACCACCCTTTGCAACTAAGGTTCCTCCTCCACGAATATATAGTGTTTCATTCTCAGGCAAATATATTGCTGCCTTTCCTGAACCAGACCCACCTTTCTTTCCTGTTACAGTAAGAGTAGTTCCATATGGTATATATAATATTGCAGGTGATGTCGGAGATGTTCCTGATACTACAAGAGCATTATCACTTACTGTTATTTCATTAATTGACGTATTTTTATCAATGTAGTATACTTTTCCGCCTGTCAAAGTCTTGCCTCTATCTGCACTTGTTAATAGCGTAGCACTGGTAGTAATGTCCGAAGCTGTAAGACCAATTAAGGTATATACTGAAAAGTGATTTGTTGTAAAGACATAGTGATCGTCTATTACTTGCCCATCCATCTTCTCTGGTTCTCCACTTTCTGGCACGTGATATACTGATATGCTATCTTTAGCAATACCTTCTGGAATCTGAATAGATACTTCAACTGTATCTGAGGGCTGAATCTCCTCTCCATTACAAGATAGAGAAATATTAAGTGGTACAACTATAGTACTATTTTCTTCATCATTAATGTTTTCTGTAATTTCATTAATCTCTGTAGTAGACAATTGAATATCTGTGTCTATAGAATCTCCCATATCCAATACTAATACATCGTCTGATTTCATAGATTGATAAAATATATCATCTGACGACATTGCTGATACGGCTGATATTACCTTACCTTCTTCATCCATTACAGGAACTTGTGTTACCACTACATCTGTTCCTTCCGGTAACGCACCTTCACTTAATGGAGATACCAAAACTTGATAGGATACTTCTTCTTGATCTTCTTCTATTATTTCTTCTTGATCTTCTATTTCCTCTTCTTCAACATTTTCTTCTACTACTTCCTCCGCATACGCAATTTGCAAAAAATCACTATTACTTAGTAAGAGCATCACCGCAATACTATATGCAATAAATCGTTTTACAATTTTTCTTCTTTTCATAAAAATCTACCCTCTCTCTTCTAAATTCAGTATCTAATAATTTCTATGCTTATTATCTAATAATGCAGCTGTAAACTCTCCCCAGCTATAATTCGCCATGTACTCTCCTCTATATCCATTTACTGCATGAATATCTCCCCGCTGATAGCTGTACAAATCACAACTTATTTTCTCTACGTCAATGGCTAAAAAGTTTCGCTTACGTATTATAACGTCACTTGCTCCAACCTTTTTTAAATCTCCTATCAACGCTGTAATATAGGTTTGTATCTGTTGTTGAATACTTCTGGTATAATCTCTATCTTCCCATAATGCACTAGCCAATTCTCTTACCGTTATTCCTGTACCACCTCTATCAACTAAATATGCTAATATCTCTTTTGACTTACTTCGACTAAATATAACTGGTTTACCATTTACTTGTACCTCAAAGTTTCCAAAGGTTTTTATTACAACAGCCTTTTCATTTTCCTTTGGGATATGTCTTAAATTCTCTACTTCTATTTTAATATCGCTTATCTGTACTGGCTTCATAATATATCCGCTTGCCCTAAGTTGAAATGCATCCATTGCATATTCACTATAACCTGTTACAAATATAATATTTGTTAAGCCATATATATCTTTTAACTTTTTAGCTAATATCAATCCATGCATCGTTCTCATTTCCAAATCTAAAAATGCAATATCTATAGGTGTGTGTTTTGCAAAATCTAATGCTTCTTCTGGATTTTGAAAACCACAAAATTCGCACTGTGGAAGCGCTTCTTTAATAGCCCTCTCCAATGCTTTCAATGCATGATATTCATCATCTACACCAATTACTTTCATTACTATTCTCCTCTAGGTATACATATTGTTACCGTTGTTCCTACTCCAACTTCACTATCTATCTTAACTGTTCCTCTACACATCACAGCCAAACGTCCTCTAACATTTTCTATTCCTATATGGGTTTTATTATCTTCTTTTTGTTTCCCCACTTGGAATCCTACTCCATTATCTGAGATAATTATCTCCCAACCTGTCTCTGTTTCTATTGTACGTAAAATAATTTCACATCCACCTATTTTTCTAAAAAAACCATGCCTAACTGCATTCTCCATTATTGGCTGTATGGTAAGTGCTGGCAGTAAAAATGCCTTAACTTCAATCTCATATCTAACTTTTAATTCTTCTCCATATCTTCTCTGTTCTAATGCCATATAACTCTGAACATGCTTCAATTCTTGCTCAAACGGAATAAGTTTTTTATTATTTATACTATCCAAATTTCCACGTAAATACTTAGAAAAATCGCTAACTGCCTCTCTTGCTTGTGATGGATCTTCTACACATAGATTTTCAATTGCAACTAATGAATTATATAAAAAATGTGGCTGAATCTGACTAAACATAATCTGAACTCTACTTTCTAATAATTCCTGTTCCTGTTGCCTTCTTTTCTTCCCACGCTCTATCTGTACATTTAAGAATATAACCATTTCTGATAGTGTAAAAAATGCACAATAAATTAGTAATTCATTAAAAAATGCATTCATTACTATGGCTACACTCATTAGCATTATATACGAAAAAATTATAGCAACCTTCTTCAAACCAATTACCTTACATCTGCTAAGTACCAAAATTATCATTAACAGTAATTGTGCTATTGTATATACAATTGGTATCCATGATAACGGACCAAAAACAAACAAATTATTATCAGAAACCGAATATATCCATCCAAATGGTAATGACACTAAAATAAAGACTGTGAAAACACATACCATTATAATCAATATTTTAAAAATAATTTTCTCCATCTTAGGATTTAGTAAAATATCCATTACAATGTATATCAATACTAATGTTACCAGCAATTCACCAAATACATATCCCAACAAGTTAACAATCCACACTAACACGTGAACCAACTTTCCCGAATAAAGTTCTATAATCCAAGACAATGTATCTGAAATCATAAGTCCAGCAAATGCTACTAGCGTCCATGTAAATATTTTTCCTTTTCTATCATTATGTTTGTCCATAATCTGAGAAAATATTAGCACTATTATAGTCACAAGGCTAAATGCTTCTAATGTATAGCTAGGTATTGTATATTCCATATGTATTCCTTTTCCTTAACGAATTCTTTATTTTGTAATTTTTTCCCATTCATTTCGACCACTATCACCATATAACGATATTATACCATTGCATGTTGAACAAATGTTGAACTTTACTACAAGAAAAAACTTAACAAAACTATTAAATTTCTGCAAAATAAAAACACCTTTCGGTGCTTTTATTAACTACCTTGTTATATTAGTTTTTTAAAATGTTGATAAGTCTATATAATAGAATCTAATATTTCATGAATCTCTACATCGCTTAATCCTGTAAACATGATTATTATATCATACTCGTCATAAGATATGAGTACAGTTGTACGTAATGTCCCAAACTCTGTATCATCGCTTAACAAATATGTTCTGCCTAATGTATCTGTATATTCTCGATGGTTAGTTGTTGGTTCAGTACTAGTAAATACTACTGTTGTTCTATCAGAACCTTCCCCTTTTAATATTTTCTGTTCATCTACAGTAAATCCTCCATTACCATAATTAAATGTAGAAATAATTTCTCCATTTTTGTTATCAGAAATATTATCTTGGCTTACATATTCAGTATAAGTAGTTGTACCATTTTGTTCATATTTATTGGCAAACAGATTTATTAGACCACTATCATTACATGCTGTTTCATAATCTACATAACTATATTCTGTTTCATTAACTATATTCTCTTCTCCATTATACCAATCTATTCCGTTATCAGATTCAAGAGTTGGTGATGTTCTCTGACGTACTATCTTAGATATCCACAAATCATTAGCAGTTCCTTTCTCCGAAGATATAATAGATACCGTATCCTCTGATTCAGGTAAAAATGTTGTCTCCATTTGAACGTCTTCATCTGTATTACTTTCATCTGTGCTTTTAATTTTTGCGCTACCTTCTACAACAAGTCCATGTTCAAAATAATCTACTTGTCTAAAATGAGAGACTGCTGCATATACAGTTCCACCTGACACTCCTAATATACCAAGCACTACTGCTACTCTAGCCATATATTTCTTAATATTTTTCATAGTTGCCTCCTTATTCATCCTTCTGATTTGATAAGAAAAATCATCTGGCATCTGAACATTAGATTCATACTCTTGTAATTCACATAATTCAGTTGATAATTCTTCTACCATTTCATAATTTCCATTTTCTATTTCTTCATTAATTCTTTGTCTTAAATGTAATATTTCATTATTAATGATTTCTTCCATATAGACGCTCCTTCCTATATATGCTCTGCGCAGACCATTCATTTATATATACAATCTAATACGATATGTAACATTATTTTTTAAAAATCTCCTAGATGCAATGTTTTTATTTGAGACCTAATTTCTTTACGAAGTCTCACATATCGCATTCTGAGTGCCACTTCATTAAATCCTAACTCTTCTGATATCTCTTTCATACTCTTATTCTCTACATAATATAAATCATAGAGTTTCCTCTTCTTTTGTGGCAGTTTATCTAATATTTCTTGCCTATACAATTCCACCGAAACGTTATTTTCTCTAGAATTACATATTTCTTCAAAAACATCTTCTCGCTGTACACAAAAATCCTCTTGACCTTCAAATAGAATTTCCCGTTGCCTATTTCGATAATTAACTAACACTAGATTTTTTGCCGTCTTGTATAAAAAACCTTCTGGTTTTTCATGAGTTAAAAAGTCTTTTCCTTTTTTATATGCAATTAGAAATACATCTTGAGTAAGGTCTTTTGCTACTTCACTATTCCCTGTCATACCTAAAATGTATTTATATATGCGCTCATAATTTTTTTCGCATATTCTATCAAATGATTCCATAATTTTATCACCTCATAACTATATGTCTAAAATTCTTGAATGTAACATTATTTTTTATTATAAATTATTATTACTTATATTTTAACATAAAAAATCCCGTTAAATAGATGTGCACATATTCAATCTACTTAACGGGATTATATTAACATTGGTCTAACTCAATGCTATTTACTATTCTAACCTATCAATATCAGTTCATCTATTATAAATCATCCGCATCTTGAATTGGTTCTTCACCATCTTCTGGTGTTCCTGTGTAACTTCCTAATACATCTGAATGTATTTGTTGTTTGTCTTTGTTAGTACTATCATTATAGCTATTTGTTGCTTGCTGTTTGTTAGTTTTTTTCTTTCCCATAAAATGTACCTACTTTCTGATTGTGGTTTGGTTACTTTATAGGATGTGCATATTTGTGAAGAATTATACTAAGAGTAAAGTAAGCATTTATTCCATCATAAGATTTTCCACACCAATATTATTTAAGGTAATACTTGGTTTGCAACGAGATGTTCTACTACGATTATTGGCATGACATACCTTCAAAATATAAGTGCCATCAAATGGAACCATGAATTTGAAATCTCCCTGTCCTTTGATACATACAGAATACAAAAATGTATCTACACCATTGTTTCTCTCATATAATTTTACATTCCATACATGACATCTACCGCAGCAACATCCCTTAATACATCCTTTAATAACACCTGATTTTATCTGACATTCTTGACAGACAGGGCACGCCTTTTGTTCTGGACATTCTGCCGGAACTGGCATCGGAACAGTAATGTATATCTTTTCTGGTTCTGGGCAAGCTGGGCATGTTGGACATGGTTTCTGTTTTGGGCATGGCTTTGGTGTCGGACATGTTGGGCATACTGGGCACACTGGACATGGTTCTACTGTTGGACATGTTGGGCATGGCTCTGGTACTGGACATGGCTCTGGCATTGGACATGTCGGACACGTTGGACACGGTTCTGGCATTGGACATGGCTCTGGTATTGGGCATGGCTCTGCTATTGGACATGGTTCTGGCATTGGACATGTTGGGCATGGCTCTGCTTCTGGGCATGTCGGACATACTTGAGCAGTTTCCTCAGCTGGCAATACCTGTATTGGTGCCATTGGTGTTGTCTCAATAGGTGTTGGTGATACTTGTATCGGTGTGGTTTGACACTTTACTCCTCCAACAAATGGGAAATAGTGAAATTCAAAACCGCTGTTAGCACTTACCGCAAAATCTCTAAGTGCAGCAGTTCCACTTACATGACCACCTGTAGAATGTGCATGAAACATAGCACCAGGTGCTAGTATACTTCCCCATATATCAGATGATTTTTCCATATAAATATTTGATGCATCTTCAAATACATATAATGTCTGATTAGTCTTACTTCTCTCTCCATAAACGCCGTATTGCAAATGAGCATTTGCTCCCGTTCTTAATCTTACAATGACTCTACTTCCTTGTGGGACTTCGGCTCGTATGCCTTTATTTATCAAACCATTTGGCCTTACGTCAATAAGAAACACATTTTGCTCAGGATCATTTCCTCTTAATATCCATTCGTAATTATTATCAATTACTGCTCCATTTGGAGTTAACTCTTCAATGCAATTTTTATAATCTATAATACTTTGTCTAGCATCAGCAAAGAATTTAGGTATGTTAGCTCCTACTCTACTTGATGGTATATATCTTGGCACATCATAACTTGGAACCACATAATGATTACCTTTATCTGTAGGTGTCCAATACTGACTACCTCCATTGGCTTGATATAAATATTTTAGCTCTTGTATGTTCATACCATTTTTTCCGATAAAATAGGTACTTCCTTTGGCTGCACGAAATTCACTGCCACCTAGTACATGGCCTATTACAACCAATGGACCATTCATAGATACATTGCCACCTACTAAAAACCTCACTAAATCTGGTGAGTAACCAACCTTTTTGTTACCCTTATTTACAAATCCAACACTTAATCCCCTTGGACTGTTATAATTTCCACCAATTGCTGCAGGTCCCTCAAAATCCACTATATTATTAGCATCATTAAATACAATTACATTAAATCTAGCTGCCGTACCAAAAGGTTGACCCTCTATATCTTTCCACACTACATTATTATAGGGTATTCCTGAACTCATCATGTTCTCATTAGTATAATTGATATTGTCCATATATACTCCCAAAAGTTGCTTTATAGCAACACACTATTCTTGTTATAGTTCAGTCTATTCTAGTGGAAATGGTTGTGTGAAGAGTTTTTATATTTTAATTATGTTTTATCGAGTTACATTTCTTTACAATGATCCATTTAATAAGTATAATTTCTTTCTTGACAATAATCCGAAATCGGATTATAATTCATTTTGTCCTTTTTCGGACTATTTTCAAAATTTGAATGGAGGTACTATATGGACGATGCTCGAATCACGCCAATAATTATATACAATCAGTTAATTAAAGAAATGGACAAACTATATCATGATTACGCACAAAAGAGTGGTCTACCAGACACTGCATTTTGGATTCTATATTCTATAGAGGAAGGCACTAGGGCATATACACAAAAAGAAATATGTGATGCATGGTCATACAGCAGACAGACTATTAATTCAGCACTTAAGAATCTAGAAAAACAAGGTTATATACGACTTATCCCACAACCAAATAACAGAAAAAACAAACAGATATTTTTAACACAGACAGGCAACGATTTTTCACAAAAGGTAATTATTCCTTTGATAGAAGCTGAAAAAAGAACATTTGCACTCTTAGGCGATGACTTAAGTGAATTCTTACGTCTTAGCCAAAAACACATGACATTACTTCGAACAGAAGTAAACGGACTACTACGAGGTGAACAATGAGAATACAATTATCCGACCATTTTACTTATAAACGATTACTACGCTTTGTAATCTCTCCAATACTTATGATGATATGTACATCTTTGTATAGTATTGTAGATGGCGTTTTTGTATCTAACTTTGTCGGTAAAACTTCTTTTGCCGCCATTAATTTAATTATGCCTATTTGTATGGGACTTGGTACTATTGGATTCATGATTGGTACTGGTGGAAGTGCCATTATTTCTAAAACCTTAGGTGAAGGAAAAAAAGAAAAGGCTTGCGAATATTTTACTATGCTAATATACATTTCAATTATTCTTTCTGTAATATTATCTCTTATCGGTTTTATATTTATCAGACCAATGTCTGTTGCATTAGGTGCAAAGGGAGAATTACTTGAAAATTGCGTTATATATGGACGAATTATGTTTTTATTTATGACTGCATTTATCTTGCAAAATATTTTCTTGAACTTCTTTATTGTAGCAGAAAAACCTACACTAAGCTTAAAGATATCTCTTTTAGCTGGAGCAACAAATGTTGTATTGGATTTCCTATTTATCTATGTATTTCATTGGGGACTTGCTGGCGCTGCTATTGCCACTGGTATTGGACAGATTGTTGGGGGTATTATTCCTATTTTCTATTTTATGAGAGAAAATGATAGTCTTCTAAGATTTAGAAGAGCTAAATTAGATATGCAAATAATACTTAAAACTTTCACAAATGGCTCTTCCGAAATGGTTACCAATCTATCTGCTTCTTTGGTGAATGTGTTGTACAATTTTCAACTTATGAAGATTGCTGGTGAAAATGGTGTTGCTGCTTATGGAATTATCATGTACGTTAATTTTATATTTATGGCTATATATTTCGGTTATTCTATTGGAACATCACCAGTTGTCAGCTACCATTATGGCGCTGGCAATCATAGTGAATTAAAAAATCTATTTAGTAAAAGTATACTATTATTAATTGGATGTGGAGTAGTTCTAACTGTATTAGCAGAAATACTGACTGTACCATTGGTAAATATATTTGCAAGCTATGACCAAAATCTGTTTAACATGACTTGTCGTGGATTCCGCATATATTCCCTAGCATTTGTACTTATGGGTATTAACGTATGGGGCTCTGCATTTTTCACTGCTCTTAATAACGGGCTTGTATCTGCTGCTATATCATTTCTTAGAACTCTTGTATTTCAGATTGCTGCTATTCTTATTCTACCAGCACTCCTAGGGATTGACGGTATCTGGATAGCTATTGTTGTTGCAGAGCTGTTGGCTTTGGTGGTTACAGGTGTGTTCTTGTGGGGGAATAAAGGGAAATATAAATATGCATAAGACGTGCTGGTAATAGATAAGAGGCAGAATTAAAATTCTGCCTCTTACTTATTCTCGTTCCTTAATTACTACATGAACTGTATCTCCAGCTTGTTTACCTATAGCTGCTCTAATATCTTTTCTAAGCCCAATTATATGATTCTCTGTTTTCATACGAACAAGACTTCCATCATAAGATGTTCCATCAAATATTGCTGTTACCTTAACTCTACCTTTGCCAAATTCTTCTCTTACATCATAAGGAAACTCAATATATGCTCCGTCAATATCAGGAACTTTTAGTATAACGGCATCAAATTCATAACTCTTATTATTCAATGTAATCGCTCCTTAACGCTAAAATATCTTGCTAACCTATTTGCTTCTCACTCTTAATATAAGCACTATACTACTTACCTTCAAATTCACCTGCAACTTCTTTTAGCAATTCTCTGATCTGTAAATGTTGAGGACATATATGCTCACATTTACCACACTGAATACAATCTGACGCTTTTCCATTGTTTACAGTATGTACATTGTGATAATAATAATCTGAATTCCAATCTTGATATTGTTTCTTGGCATTCATACATGCAAATAGATTAGGAATCTCAATATTCTTTGGACAACCATCTATACAATACCTACATGCTGTACAAGGAATTAGATTCTGTGCCTTGAATATATCACTCACTCTTTTAAGTGCTTCTTTTTCCTCTTCAGATAGATGCACAAATTCTTTCATATATCCTAGGTTATCTCTCATCTGAGCCATGTCGCTCATTCCTGAAAGCACCATTTTATTATTTTCAAAACTAGCTGTAAATCGAATTGCGTAACTAGCATTACTACCGCCACCAAGACCATCTATAATCTCTTGTGCTTTCTCTGGTAGGTTAATTAAACTTCCACCTTTAACTGGTTCCATTACTATAACGGGTTTTCCATACTTACAACATATTTCATAGCATAATTTACCTTCTATTGCAGCATCTTCATAATCCACATAGTTAAATTGAATCTGTACTACTTCTATTTGTGGATATTCTATTAATATCTGTTCAAGCACCGATGCCTTATCATGAAATGATATACCAAAATGTTTGATTTTACCTTCTTCCTTGAATTCAAGGGCTGTCTCATATGCATTACATTTCTTGTATTTTGCAAATATATCTGCACTCTGAGCATGCATAAGATATATATCAAAATAGTCAACACCACAAGCTTCTAATTGTGTTTCAAAATAAGGTCTTATATCTTCTTGCTTTGTGAAAAAGTCTGTAGATAATTTATTAGTTAATATATACTGGTCTCTTGGATATCTACTTGTAAGACACTCTCTAATGGCTATCTCACTCTTTCCTTCAATATAACCATGAGCTGTATCAAAATAGTTGAAACCTTCCTGTAGAAATACATCAACCATCTTTGAAAACTCTTCATAATCTACATTCTCGCCATTCATTGGTAATCGCATACAACCAAATCCAAAGTTCTTCTTCACATTGTCAAAACAATTATTCATTATATTTCCTCCAAGCGTATTTATAGTATTCTAATACTATTATAATGTCTAAAGTTAACTTTAGGGCAAGAGGTTTTGGGGGTGGTAAAATTCTACCAATAATCATCTCTTTGATAATTTTCTGTCAATGCATTAATCAACTCTACTCTAAGTTCCTCTTTCGAAAGGCTGTTTACATACTTAACTATATTATTATAGGCTTCCTGTTCCTGCCTTTCTTCTTCTCTTTCATACTCTTCAATTTCTTCTATATAATTTTTTGCTTCTTGTGGAAATGCTGTGAAAAGCAAAGCAACTTGATGTTTACATATTATTTTCTTTCCATCTGCATACGGACAATTACAAGATGAATTTTTTCTTGGATGCTTCACATCAATTATAACACGGTAAGCCTCTGCTGAATTACCCTTCACATATCCTTCATATTGTTCCTCATTAATCTTCTTCCATGAAATTACCTTTTTTGATTCATAATACTCATAGCCTCTCCACGCAGAAGCATTGCTAGCACATGATAAAATGCCCATACATTCACCTCCAACAAAAAATATTTAAGCTATTCCTTGTCATTCCATTGATTAATTACCTTCTCAACCTCTGCAATTAACTGTTCTTTATCAGGAATATAATATGTGTATTTAGAAGCAAATATATTATTTGACAACCCGCCTAAGGCATACTCCGCTGTTAAAGCATCTTTATCTGTGCAAAGTATAATGCCAATTGGCTTATTATCATCTTCATCATTCACTTCTTTTTCATAATAGTTTAAATACATATTCAACTGTCCTGCCGCCTCTGGCATCAGCTTGCTTGTTTTTAATTCTATAATCACATAAGATTTTAATGGTTTATTATAGAAAACCATATCTGCATAATAATGAGTATTACTAATTGTAACTCTCTGCTGAGTTCCTACGAACATAAATCCCCTGCCAAGCTCAAGTAAAAACTTCTCAATTTGTTCTACTAATGCTTTTTCTAAATCACTTTCCATAATTGGCTTGTCTTCTGGAAGTCCAAGGAATTCAAATACATAAGGATCTTTGATAATATCCTTAGGATTGTTCATCTCTATTCCAACTGTTGCTAACTTTAACACTTCCCCTTTATTGGCTTCACCTTTAGAAAGTAACAAACGTTCATATAGTGAAGTATTAATTTGTCTCTTTAATTCACGAACAGACCAGTTTGAATTAATAGCTTCTTTCTCATAAAAACTGCGCTTATCTTTATCTGAAATGCTTAGTAATTCACAATAATGAGACCAACTCAATTTTCCAGACACTGTCTGGATTTTTGGATATGTCTGATAAAACAATCTCATATTATAAATATTCGCACGTGAAAATCCTTTGCCAAACTCAGCTGTCAATTCTTTTGAAAGTTGTTTTAACGTTTGTTCCCCATATTCAGCTCTAATACTATCATTTTGCTCATAACGAACAATAATCTCACCAATTTTCCAATATGATACGATTAGTTCATTATTGACTTCTCTTGCAACATTTTTTCTAGCAATATCAAGAATATCTCTTATCTCACTAACAAGAGGATTCATTATTTCATTTGACATATAGAATTCTCCTTCTTCATATAATAAATTTCAGCTTATTTAATTCGTTATACAGAACAAATTAACTCTTCTTAACAATTATATTTATCCATTGTTCATGTTCTCGTTCTGGTCTTGCATCATTTGTTATAAAAATCTCATCAATTTTAAAATCTGTATTGTCACCAATTAATTTACTAAGTTGTTCTTCATTAAAATTACTAAAATATCTATTATCCTTTATCTCTTCATTATTACCATATTTAAAAGATGCATATAGAACCCCTTCTGTCTTCAAAGCTCTATATAATTTCCTCAAAGCATTTGGTAATTCATCTTTTGCTATATGCAACAACGAGGCACATGCCCATATTCCATCAAATGTATTTTCGGAGTTTATTTCTTCAAAACGAATACACTCTACTTTTCTTGATATATATTCACTTGCTATTTTGCAAATCTCTTCTGAAGCATCAATTGAAGTTACATTATATCCATTATCTAAAAAGAATCTACTATCTCTACCACTTCCACATCCAGCATCCAATATACTTGAACCTTGTCCTAAATAATTTAAAAACTTATTCTGGCAATAGCTCATGTCTGTATTTTGTGTTGAATCACAAAATGCCTTTGCATTCATATTATAATAATCTATCGTTTTATTCTCTCTCATCCGTTAATACCCAATTCCCAAACCCACTATTCTTAGCTGACTGATAAACAGGAGCTACTATTTCATTTAAAATGCTTTGAAACTCTATAAACTCCAATCCCTCTCGGTAAAGTTTGTGTCGTATTTGATCACTATTTATATGCTCTCTTGCACATTTATCAAATTCTTTATGTACTTGTTCATACTCCCACATCATAGAATATGACAAATATTCTTGTTTACATAATAACGGAAAATATATATTCCAATCAGGCAGGTTATTACTTTTCTTGCTATTAATACTTTTAGTCGTTGGATGCAAATTCCACAATTCATCATGTGCAACATATGACCATGGCACAAAATGATCTATAGATATATCATCCTCTGTTAATATATTTTTTGCATATATCTCTTCTACTGGATGCAGTGTTAATATTGTCTTCCAATATTTCTTCACCTTCTCCATTTTCCGTTCTGTAGGTGGATATAGCTTGTCTGCAATACCTGGTACGCTTGGATTTCGCTTCTGCAAATAGATAATCATTTTATATTGCAACCAACCTTTTATAATCTCTTGGTTACAATGTATGTACTGAATCCATTTATCTTGTACATGAATAGTAGTATTCAATCCGTTATATGCTCCAAAATAGTACATAAGCCGTTGTTGCTGATTAATCTTACCAACTAGATTCTTCTCCGTAACATCCCATTCCCTACCCTTTAATTCTGGCATAAATGGTGCTTGTAAACGATAGGGCACGTTCTTAATAAGGTCTCTCTTCTTCCTCATTATCTCTCTATCAGTACATTCATTTACATAGGATAGAATAATACTCTTCTTTTCAGATGACTTTAAGTTAGACATGTCCTTAATATAATTAACTAATCTTTCTAGATTGTCCTTAGGTCCCAAATTCAAATGATACTCTGTAACCATATACCACGCATCTACTATCATATCATTTACTAATTCTTCAAATGTAAATGTATCTTTTCCCGCTAAAACCTTAGTTACAATTGCTTGAAACCAAAAGAATTTGTAACATTCACTTGTACTATCAAATAATCTGCTTAGGCATTGAATATCTATATCTTCTGAATATGGTAAGTTCATACGTTGACCTCTTTCTAGGTGATGTAAGTTAATATAAATATCTTACCATAATCATTTAACTTTTAGTATATTTACATTTAGGATAATTACTGCATCCCATAAATTTTCCATACTTACCTTTTCTCTGTACTAACGTACCTCCACATTTAGGGCATATACCCTCAAATATTTTTCTTTTATTATCCCTAACTTGTGTTCGTATCTGCTCTACATGTTGCTTTTTATTTTCTTTTGATGTAATATCTGACGAACGAATAAGCGTTACTAGTGTATCAAGTTCCTCTACTCTAAATTTAACATCTGTATATCTTTTAATTTCTCTATTTAATCTATGTATATACACCACTGGTGTGCTAACTTTAACCTTAATGTCACTATTTCTAGAAAATGCAACAATAGGAATAAACTTACCTGATGATAACTTTGTTTTTTCTTCTAAGGCTTTTATATGTGCATAGTTTTGTTTTAATGGATTTCTAAATGAATATTTCTTTCCATACATATTTTTAGTCCATTGTTCAGCATATTCACTTCCAGTAATCCAACCTTTATAGTTCTTTGTTTCAATAACAAATATTCCATAAATAGATACCACAATATGATCAATCTGTGTAGTACCATAGTTTGTCCTAAGCATAACATCATTAAGAACTCTATATTGTTGCTTAGGCAATTTTGCTAATTTTTTTGCTACAGCTCTTTCTCCTAAATAACCTTTTATTTTAGGTTCAAAAATAGCGAGAATTATGCTGATGATTATAAGTAGTAGTAGTAATTTCATTTTGACCTCATAAGTTTTCTATATGCTTATCTTGTATTTAACAATTTTCCACTTATTCTTTTATATTTATTTTCGATTTATCCAACCTACAATCTTGAATATCTTCGTTTAATGCTTTGTTTCATCACCTTTTCAATTAATTCTTTTCTTGATATCTTTCAATTAATTTGATAAGTTGTTCTAAATCAAACTTGCTAAGCTATCTATCATCTATTATTTATACGTTAATTTCTAATATTGTATTGTTTAAAACATCAGTTTTATAATACTTCAATTCTACGTGTTTCTTTTGTGTAGTATATGTATTATTATATTCGGTTCTGCTACTAATTTCAATTGAAGGAATTTTTTGATATGCATTATCACGAGTACTTAATATATCGATATCATATTGAATAGTATCATATTCACAATCTGATACATTGGGAATATTAGTAATAAATCCATTTTTGCTTCCATGGTGAGAATGAATAAGAATATTAGTTTTAATTCCTGTACAACCAGACGCAATCATATACCAGTGCCATCCTTTTTCCATTATATCACCAGGAAATAAACAGCTTTTGTCGTTAATATTAATTTTCATTATTGGGGAAACATTATTTTTATTTTTAGCCAAATAAAATCCGGTTCCTGTAAAAGTTTTTGTCCCATACACAATTGGTTGATGCGGATGTAATATATTAACTCCTCCCGAGGAATTACAACATAATGGCATTCTAAAATTTGCCTTTCTTGACTTTATGCTATTTAACATATTTAAAAATTGACCTGCCACAAAATTGTACCCACTTATCCATACCTCTGTTTCATTATTAATCATTGTTTTTTCAATCCGATTGTAATGATCCGAGTCTGCATGTGAAATAAATAACTTACTTATCATAAATCTATTTCCATCAAAAAAATCATTTCTAATATCATTAATGCAATCATTAATATTCTTAACTGCCAAGTTTTTATAACTTGCTCCACTTCCCCAATCAATTGCCCACACTTCTGCTTGCTCTTCTTTCTTCAGTACCAAAAAATTTGTTAACGCACATCCAACATTTACAGTATATAAAAAAGCAAAATCAACAATCAGACTATCCATTTTCACAAAATCACTTCTAGATTCGTGCTGTATACTTTTATTCAATTCTGATAAAAAAAATAGTTGTTGTCCAACCCGTCTTTCTTCAGGTGTTGATTTCCCTTCCATCTTAAAAATCAAGCCAATATTTCCTTTAAAATCAACATCAAGCCGCTCTGTATTAATTATCCTATTCAAATCTATTCTATTATAATTAGAATCTAAATAATCTCCTTCCTCTATATTTTTCCCTTGTACATCAATTTCAATTAACTCATCGCTATATATTCCATTGATAAAATCATTTCTGTCACCTAATTTCGACAAACTAGGCACTGATTCCATTTTTTCAACAAAATATACTTTTACATTATCAAGAGATTCCTTTATAACCTTTTTTAAAACAAGATAATCCATATCCTCTTCATCTCGTTTCAAAACAACTTCATCCAATTCATATTCACCTATAAAAACCAACCCTTTTCCTGTCGAATCAAATAGAAAAATACTATAATAAACACCATTCAAATTCTTATGCCCTATAAGTTTCTCCATATCATTGTACTTATTTTTCACTTGATAATAAACTTTTGATTTTGTTCCATCATTAGTAACATCGAGATTATCTTCATACCCTGAGTTAGCATTATATATTAAAAAAATAAATGGATACCTATCTGATACTCTAATTCCACCTCTTGTCTTACAACTATACTTTTCACAAAACTCACTTGCATTTAACTCTTTTTCAAAGTTCATCTTTAGCACCTCACATCAATAGTACAGTTATTCTATAATCTGTTCAATTTCAAACCTTTCAACAGCAACTTCATCTTCTGCAAAATATTTAGCGTACAATGGTCCATTAAAAAGAGTTGCTTGGTGATAATCTCTATAGATATAGTTTTCACGCGGCTCTTTTTTACATAGATTTATAAATCTTTTTTGACTCTCGGCATACATTTTTTCTAATTCGTCAAATTCCATATCCAATGTATCTTGAAATAACTCAGTAATAATCCTCTCTTTAAATACATTTTTAAATGATTCTGGTACTTCTCTGTTCTCAAATAAAATATTAACTAATAGTCTTAAATTAAAAAAAGGAACCAATGTAGCAAAGAGGGCAATATCTTCAATAACTGTTTTTACATTCCCTTCCTTCCAAAAATCAAGAAGCACAACAATTTTAGCGGTCGCCTTTACAATAAGCCTAATTGCATTTTGAGGCAATTTTTCCAGGGTAATACCATAAAACATTATCAGATTTTCATTTAGTTCCTCCCTTAAGAGACTTTTTCCTATTTCTAGTGTCATTTTGTTATCACGTTGTTTTGAATACCTCCTATCTCTAAAACTTGTACCGAAATCAATAATTTTTGCTGCATTATCTTTTTTGCTAATAAGAATATTATCAGCATGTAAATCACCATGAAAAATCAATTTTTCTTGTGCATATCGCAATCCACTTACAACATTCATTAGTATCTGGTATCTTTCATGTAACGTCATAGTATTTTTTAATCTATCTCTAAGAGTTACATAATCATCCTTATCAAAAAATTCCATTATGCAATAATAATAACCATTAGCAAACCCACTACCATAATATTTAATTAAATTAGGTGTGTATTTTACATCATTTATATTTGCCATTTTAGTAATCTCTTTTATACTCTGTTCAGCACTATCAAATTTATTATTTGGGATCCATATCTTTATTGCTACAATCTCATTTGCTATAGTTCCTTTTGCTTTCAATATGATAGCATTTGCTCCATTATTTACAATTTCAATAAGTGAATAATTATTAACCACAATATCTCTACCATTAATTGAAAGCCTCTCATTTTTTAATACTATACTGTTCCTTTTTATAAGTTCATCTTTTTTACCCAGAGCTATCCCTCCTTAAACTCCTTTATGGCACACAATAATATAGCTACACAAGCTTAATATCCTTTATTATACATTTTTCAATCAAAGCAGTCGTTTTTCAAATCTATACCAACATTTAACAAATTCCCCCTACACCTATTTGCTCCTAGTAATTAAGCAGCAAACTTCACAATGCAGTGGAACGGAAGTTTGATACTACATAGCGAAAATATTTATACTAATCACAAATGAAGTAAATTGAAATTCATAGACTATCCTTCAAATACAATATCTTACTTTGAACTTTAGTTCATAAAATTCAACCATTTTTATATAGACTTAAATATTATGTACTGCAATTCATCTTTAAATTTTTGTGATATACTATCAGTTGATTCTATACTGTAGCATAATAAATTTATGAATTCTTCATCTTGCATTTCACATATATAATTAATGGAATTTATAAAAAACTCACTTATCTCACTTAATTCTTTTATAACATCTTTTTGTTCTATACAATAGACTGTTTCCATTAATTCAATCAAATAAAACCCTAAATATAATGACCTTATTCTATATTCTTTAAAGTCAAAGACTTCTCTTTCTTTAATTTTATACTTCGATAATCTTTCTATTTCAGAAAATATAAATATATTAAATTGTGCCATTAATACAAATCTGACCAGCTCAATAAGATTAGTAGAGTAAATATCTTTGGTTAAAGCTACTGCTTTAGCAATAGCTTGTGAATCACAAGCTAATTCTTCCATAGATGATTTATTACTCATGAACTCTTTTAAATCATTAGCTAAATTTTGATCACTTACATACTTTGTAAATAAATCAAATACCACATAATTATTTGATAATTTACTATTTTTTAAAATCATATAATGTTCGAGTTCATGAAAAAATAAATATGCTTGCTGGCAAAATAAACATTCTTCATTTTGAAGAGATAATTTATATGGTATCTGCAATTTAACGTACATATTGCAAAGGAGTAAAGATGCATTATACTCATTTTCTAAATAATGAATTTCTGCACATATTTTTAGAAAAATCTTAGTAATACCTACCCGATGAAACTCTGGATGAGTATAAAGATAATTCAAACAGTCAAATAATTCAATAATATAATTATCAAAAATTATTAGTTCCTCACTCTGGAAATCTGAAAAACATATTTTTCTTTCTAAACTATTTAAAATTAAACATTCTAGTTTCTCAATGTTTAGTTGTTGTTTTATCTCATAAAAATATTCATTAATCCATTTACATTCAAAAAAATCATTTCGAATATGACGAGAACTTAGAATTATTTCTTTATAAAATTCATTCGTTTCCTTCATATCCACACTCTTTTATTTTTTTTATAATATCATTGGTCAGTTCATCTATATCTGCTTTGTTAGATAGTAATGAGGTTTTAAATGCAACCTCATACTCTCCTTTATCGTTTTTAATTCTAATCTTAATTTCAGATAAATTACTTTTATCCGCCACATATTGTGACTTTTTGTAATTTATCATATTTTGGATAACTATTGCTAACGAAGATATAATTGCTGGTGTAACAATTATTAATAGCTCATATAACTCTGATCCTCCTATGAACTTTTTGGATTTTGAAACAATAATATTTTGAGAGTATCGTTCAATAAAATCCTCAAACAAATTTCTATCATCCTCATTAAAATCAATAATAATCATATCTTTTCCTCCTATTTTATTACTTCATAGACATATGCAAAACCTTGAAATCCACATAAATACTAGCTTTTGAGAGCTCCATTTTTGCTTCACTCCTCACCGGGTTTCAAATTTATTATTCAGTTTTGTAATTATCTATAATTTAATTTTAAATCTTACGTTCTCCTCCTTCTTACCCCAGGGGTAAAATAAGTTTACGTGGACTAATCATCACTTCAAAAATCACACATTCATTTCTCTCCTAAAATCTCGAAACCCTTTGATTTACTAGACTTTCTTCGATAGAAGGCAAACCGTCTCAACATGCGATGCAACTTCACGCTTATACTACATGGCGAAATTATTTGCAATAATTTTGCCACTGGGGTAAGGCTTCACCCCACCTATAAAATTGACCCTTCCAAATAACTATACTCAAAATTCTTTTTGCTTATTTCAACTGAAAATTCCATTCATATTTCAGTTTTACCCATTGAACTTTTCTTTTTGTTTTTAATTTTCAAATGCTACTAGACTTAATTTGTCCACATTGTCCCATATTGTTATCACTTAACGTCTTGTTAGATATTATTTTATTGTTTTACTTCTCTTTATCACTATAATCATTTGCTTCTATTGGGGGATTCCTACTTGCTTCAATAATTTCAGCAAGCTCCTCTACTATATATTTTTGTGCATCAATATTATATAGATTTACTGAATATGAATTACCATATGAATTTGTTCTTTTATCCGCTATTATCCCCAACGAAGCACCCACTAAAGTTGGTGCCTTAAATCTCTTTTCGTCATCAATTGATATTTCTATTAAATATCCTTTGTTTAGTAAACCTTTAGTTAAATCAGTGGCTCTCAACTTAACCATTCCTGGCAGTACAAATTTATTTATGCAATTACAAAATTCACTAATGCAAACCGGCTTTTCAAAGTATGGAAAGTTTTCTCTATCTTCTTTCATGATAAAAAATGGAATTTTACCTTTTTGTGTTTTTCCTGCTGAAGTTCTTGCAGCAATCATTGAATCTATCAAGTTACAAACGTCCTCATTATATTTTTTGATTTGAGGTATATTCATAATTGTATCCTCGGCAAATACTGCCTTTGAAGTTGGATCAATCCCATTCATTAATGAATGGGCATAATACCTCATTTCGTATAATTTACTTAACTCCATATTGACCTCCAATTCTATCTGCAGCTTATTCCCAATCAATTGAATCTAATTCATTAATAAGCTTTTTGCCCATCTCATGGTCTACCATTTTTACAAAGTATGCTTTTCCATACATGTGATCACGATAAAAATGTTTCTTACAATTTATATGGTTAAGATGATCCTCAACTCCATATCTCTTACAATAATAAATCTCTTGCTTAAATTTTTTTATGTATTTTTTGTCAACGCGTATATGGTTTCCATTGACCAAAAGTCCAGTCACTTCCTGCCTTTGATGTTTAAATAAAATTCTCGTCTTTTTTTCATTTAGTTGAAAACCTTCATCTATAATTATTTCCTCAAGAATTGGTATAATGTTTGATATATCTGAATCACTAGAAAAGGTAATATCATCTGCATATCTTGTGTATTCTGCATTAAACCGTTTTGATATCTCCGATAAACGCTTATCTAATTTTAAGCAAACAATATTGGAAAGATAGGGGCTTGTTGGTGCTCCTTGTGGTAACCTCCCCTCAAAAGTACATAATCGAGATAACATATACGAAACACTGATTGTGTAGCCATAATAGTAAAATATATTAAATATTTGTTTTTGTGTTATACTAGGAAAAAAATTTTTTAAATCCACATTAATTACGCACTCTTTGCCTAAATGATATTTCGCATTAGTAACTATAGATTTGTTTTTACAAAATCCCGTAGCATATTGCGATACATATAGTTTTTTAAGTATATTATCAAGTATCCATCTTTGGATAATTCTCAAACTTACTGCCGGAACATCCAATAATCTTTTTCCACCACTTTTCTTTTCAAGATACATAGGATGGTAATAATTTGTCTCTAAAGTTGCCATTATTGTTGTTATTTCTTTGCATTCCCTTCCTACAAGCAAGGAGAAGTGCTCTTTATTAAAAATTATTGGGAGATTTAAAGCAATTAAATTTTCTGCATACTTGCAAGCAGCATCTATATCTTTCTGCCTTTCTCCCTTTTGAGACAACACTCTATTTAATTCTTCAATATATTGATTATTGTTCATAAATATAAATCTTTATTCTTAAACGCATCCGATACCAAAATCTTTATTTGTGCTTAAGCAGACTATATTGGTTTGACGAGCGGAAGCACTTCCACGAGGAAAACCAATATAGTCTGTATATGTTGTTATGCCAACATATACAGATAAAGAATGCTTGGCATTCTTTATCTGCATATTAAGAAACCTAATTCCTATGAGAGTCCACTGTCCTCTCGCCTTCTAACGAATGCGCTTAAGAATAAAGACTATTTTTCACTTCCTCTCCATTTGTTTTTTGAAAAACCTCGTATAGGATATACTTTATCCATTGGCCATTTTTCTATATTATAGATTACTTGAAAATCTTCTTCTAAATAGCTATATGTCTCCATTTCAGAATTAGCCAACAGCAACCTCCCACTTTGTGTAATTGTCAAAAGATTGCTACTGATACACAAAATATTTTTTTTTATCATATTATCTAACATAGTATTAAGCATCGCAAGAGAAATTCCGATTTTTTCTTTTAAATCGAAAATCGAATAATTTTGTTCATATTGTTTAAAATATGCCAAAATAAGAAGTTCCATATATTCATCCATGAACGTCCTTAACCTTTCTACTATAATTCGTTGCTTTTCTTTGCTTTTTTGATTCTTGCATACTTAGGAGCCATCCAGGCTTTTTTTCATTTCTACGCGGAAAAATCGATTTATTAAGTTCTGTATCTTTTCTAAAAACACCTATTGTATTGTTAGGAGTATTATTGTAATATGCAATAAGCATTTCTGTTTTTTTAAAACCAAAAATATCATCTTTAACATTAACTATACCGACATTCTTCGACGCCTCTTCAAAAACCATTCTTTTTTTAGCAATCATTTCATCATTAAATGCTTTTTCACTTATTCTACAGTATACAATAGAAATATCAATTTGTTTATTTATCTTAAATTGCTCTATCTTCGAAACAGCATCTTTCATAATATGAACTATAGCATATATTATTTTCTTTTTTTTTAACACTGATAGGTGAGATGCAATAAAATCAGTAAAAGTTTTTCCCGAACCGCAACAGTCATCGATAAATACAATTGTATCAATAAAGTCCCAAGCTTTCTCATCCACATCGTCTATATTTGTAATTACACTATATGTATTTATTCTGTTCAATCTCCAGTATTCACATACATACTCTGTACTGCTATTTATCTTTCCATTCATTGTTTTAAGAACACAAAAAACCGTTTTTTCTTTATCAAATCCTTCTACCTCAACAATCTTATCATGAAGTTCAATAAGTCGTGTGTTAATCTCTCTATGCGAATAATAATCAAACTTATCCAATAAACATAACATGATTTCTAATGCTTCTTCGTTGAACTCGTCTAAAAAATCTGATAAGTTTTCCTCAAATATCTTTATCCGCACATCTTCGTTTTTAATATTCCATTTCAATTTATATTTTTCGATTAACTCATCTGTAGAAAACATTTTTTCCTTCTCTTTCTTTTATTCATTCGTTTTATCCACACAAATCATAAGTACAAATAGTTCATAGTCAATTTTTTTGCTAGATATTAAAATAATAAAATATAACATCAAGCACCCCATATGCTAATAATATTTAATTTCATTATATCTCTATTTTCACATAACTTCTCAAAATCAACGATAAACTCTTTTGCCAAAAGATATCACACTTTTTCACAAAACCATACCTTTTGGCAAAATTCATATTTTACACATTTTAACATTACTCCATCCCCACAAAAAGGGACGGTCAGCACTCCAAATTTCCTTAAAACACAGATGAACATTTACCAAAACCCTCTAAAAATCGCATACAATCAGCATTTCCGTGACAGAAGCACGACCGTCTCAACATGCCCTGTCCACGGAAACATATCCACTACCCCTATCTTACTCACCTTATACTCCCCTGACTTAGTCAGATACTTAAGATCCCTTGCCAATGTCTCTGGTCCACATGAGATATACACAATCTTCTTTGGTGCTAGTTTTAGCACTGATGACATAAATGGCGTATCACTTCCTGAGCGTGGTGGATCCATAAATACTACATCTATTTTCTTCTCTTCCTCTGCTAGTCCTAACATGAATTTACCAGCATCATTATTATAGAATGTTATGTTCTTAACTTCGTTTATCTTGGCATTGATTTTAGCATCTTTTACAGCATCTCTATTTAACTCAACACCTATTACTTCTTTTGCGTGTTTACTTGCAATCATTCCAATTGTACCAATTCCACAATAAGCATCTATTACAGTTTCCTTGTTTTTAAGGTCAGCAAATTTAATTGCTTTACTATATAGTGTTTCTGTTTGAACTGAATTTATTTGATAGAAGCTCTTTGGTGATATTCTGAACTTATATCCACATAATGTATCCTCAATAAATCCCTTGCCATACATTACTTGTTCTTTGTCACCCAATACCATGCTTGTTTGCTTGTCATTTATATTCTGAACTATTGTTGTTATCTCTGGGTGAAGTTTCATTAATGCTTTTATAAAATTATTCTTTGATGGAAATACTGGCGAACCCGTTACTAATACCACCAATATTTGTCCACTTACATGTCCTGTTCTTATTAGCACATGTCTAAGAAGTCCGTATCCTGTATCTTCGTTGTAAGTCTTTATTTTAAATGATTTAATAAGCCCTGTAATTGACTGAATTATCTCTCTAGCTTTTTCATTTTCTATGTAACAGCTTGTTACTGGTAATACGTTATGAGTTCCTTCCTCATATATACCAGCGATAATCTCTCCAGTTTTCTTTCTATGAAATACTGCATGAACCTTATTTCTATAATAGTATGGATTGTCCATTCCTATAATAGGTTCTACTTTACCGAAATCCTTAAGTAAATCATTAATATATTTTTGTTTAATCTTTAATTGCTCTTCATAAGATACATCTATATATTTACATCCGCCACACTTCTTAGAAATCGGACATTTACTCTTACTTTTCTTGCTATTTGTATATTGGTTATTCTTTCCCTTACCATCTCTACCGTTCATTCCATTATTTCTCTTATCTCTATTATCCATATATTCCTCCAATTAATTCGACACTTTATATTTGATTTTGTCATTATAATAATATACAACCATCAATCCATTATAATTCTAACCATGCCATAATGTCTACTTTATTAATCCAGAGAATACAAAAAGGTAAGGAGTTCTCTCCTCACCTATTATAACACGCCTGTAGTTTTATTCAACCATATTATACCAATATGCGACTGCTATTTCCACTTTCACGCATTATTCCTATTTTTTCAACATTTGTCTATCTTGCACCGTCAGGTAACCACACTATAATACTTAATATACCATCTTCATATTCCGCTCTTATCTTTCCCTTCACCTTCTCAACAATCTGTTTAGCTATCGAAAGACCTAGGCCTGTTGTCTTCTTGTTTCTAGACTTATCTGTTGTGTAGAATCGTTCAAATATATTCTCTAGTTCTTCTTTATTCATTTCTTCACTACTATTAGCAAATGTAAATTCATGTCCTCTGTTTTCATAGTTATAAGTAATTCTATAGCTATGTTTCCCATGAACCAAACTATTATATATTATATTTGAAAATATCCTTGTTACTCCGTCCTTATCCCCTAGCACAATACATTTCTTATCTGGTAAAGTTATAGTTGGTTCCTGTCCCATTTTAGAAAAATCTTCGTAATATATTGCTATTGTTTCCTCTAGAAGTTTTCTAGTATCTATAGGCTCCATTTCAAATGCTATATCCCCAGCTTCAATTCTTGCATATTCAAATAGTTGATCCAGTAATTTCTTTACCGTGTCTTGACGTTCTTTAATTATCTCCAAATATTTTCTGCGCTCTTCATCAGATAATTCTTCACTCATAAGCATTTGGACATATCCATCAGCTGTTGTAAGTGGCGTTCTAAGGTCATGTGAAATGCTTGTAATACTTTCTCTGAAATTTTTATTAAGACGTCTCATTTTAATTACTGACATTCTGCTGTCTTTAATCAAAAAATTCAACTTAGTTATAAGCTTTGCCACATCTTTTTCCATAGAATACACCGTAAGTATCTGATTGGTATCCGTGCCTAATATGTCTTCAAGTCTTAATATTAGCTCTATTATATTTTTTCTATATATTCTAATATATATTCCCATTGCAACTACTACTATCAATAATAGAGCAGTTGTTATAACCCATATGTTTTCCATGATTTTTCCCTTATATTATTAATATAATAAATACTTTCAATTACACAACTTCCAACATCAAATTTTATTCTACAATTACCAGCATCACTATCACAAATATTTTTTCTCTAATTATATTAATCACAAAATCAATTTCATTTCTGTGATTTGTTCTTTATCAATCTACTCTATTCTACAACAAATACATTTAATAATGTGTATTATATTACTACTTTTACTTAGATAACAAGGACTATAACTTATCTAAGTATTAACGTTATAACACTAATTGTTAACTCTAATGAATATCCCATTTATTAATCAAAGACCATGTTCCCACAACACTTCCAACACTCTATTAACTAATATAGCTATACAACCAATGATACACTTGCTTTTCCCCGCTGATATAGAATCAATACATTAAAGTAATCAACACCAATATAACAGTTAATTAATTTCAACAATTTATTGATGTCATCTATTTCATTTGTGTCTGTAAAAAATAACTTATGATGCCCACCTGAATATTTAAATCTGCCCTCATCTATATCAATATAGTAACTTGATAAAAATTCTTCTATAATTGTTACAACTAACATATCTAATATAGTTTTAACTTCCTTAGGTTTCATAACTACAAAATCATATATGCATTTAATATCTTCTTTATTTATTTCTTTCGACAAAGAATAATTCTCAATAATGCTCTTAATTTTTATTATCTCTGATTCATATGTTTTCATTGCATTTAATTTTTTCAAAATATTATATAGGGGTTCATTTTCTAAAGGCATTTTCATTTTAAATGTGTAGGACATATTTTCCCTACCTAGAAGCACATTGCGGATTTGCTTAATATCATCTTCGCCTACATTTCTCCATTTTTCATCTTCATCTATTTGCATAATTGTATTCAGAAAATTGTAGTATGGTAATTTTTCTAAGAAAACAATACTTCCATCATGTATTAAAGACTGATATTCTTCTATCGCCCAACTCGCTAAAACTTCTTTGCTTATTTCATTTTCAAAATATAACTCAAGCACCTTATTCATCTCTTCTAATGACATTGAAAAATTATTATCCATACTAAATCACCTCTATACTATTTGCTAATCTATATCCCTCTTATTAACCAATGATAACGTTCCCACAATACTTACAATTCCTATTATTATAAATATACCCATATACATATACTGATTTGACAATGCAGTATCCATATCTCCAAAGGTTGCTGACATACATGGTAACCAATATTGATAAACGCCACCTTTTTCAATAGCTGCTTCAGTGGTTAGAGTAAATACATCTATCATCTGTAACCCTAATCCACCTACAAATAAAAATATAAGGTTAAATATAACTCCTACCATTGTTCCTTTAAAATAATAAGCAAACAATGTAGTCAATCCACTATATGACATTATCATAATTATATTTCCCACTATAAATGCAATTATATATGTTCCTAATCCAGTAGAATCCCCTACTTCTCCTATTATAGATGTTCCAATAAATATAATTATTGCATATGCCGCAATCATAGCAATATTTGCTATCGTTGTTGCTATATATTTTGATAATACAATCTTTGTCTTTGAATATCCCTTACTTACTATTTGCCCCATACTTCTTGTTGAATACTCTGTATAGATTAATATTGCTACATATATGCCTATAAATATTTGCATCATATCTCCGCTCATACAAGCTAAGAAACATTTGATTCCACTAACTGTATCTTCACCATATAAAAATTGTGATCCTCCATCTTGCCCTGCATATATCCCGACAACAGCTAACTGTGCTACTACCGAAAGTAATATTAATGCACCGACAATATAGGTAACTTTACTCTTAAATATTTTATAAAATTCTCCTCTTAATAAATTATACATATTACTTACCCCCTATCATTTCCATAAAATAAACTTCTAAATCTTCACCAGCCATAGTTATGCTATTAACTACAACTCCATTTTTTATAAGTTCACTATTAATATTTCCTTGATTTCCACGGCAATCATATATACATATAACATTATCATCAAACACTTTATAATCTTTACTACCTATTATTTCATCAACAATAAAAGTAGCCTTTTTTATGTTATCTACCTCTACCTTAATACATTTCTTACAACGTTCGTTTAACTCTAATTCTGTAAATTCATCTACTAGATTTCCATCATTAATAATTCCATAAGTATTAGCTAATTTAGATAATTCACCTAATATATGAGAAGATATTATAATTGTTATATTATCTTCTTCATTCAATGTCTTTAATAGTTCCCTAATTTCCTTGATTCCAGCTGGATCTAATCCATTAATAGGTTCATCTAGTACTAGCAAATCTGGACTGCCTATAAGTGCTATTGCAATTGATAATCTCTGTTTCATTCCTAGTGAAAATTTCTTTGACTTCTTCTTTCCTGTATCAGATAGTCCTACTTTTACTAGTAGTTCATCAACATTACTATCATCCGGTATTCCAAGAATCTTATTATAATATATAAGATTTTCTCTTGCCGACATATCTGAATATATTGCTGGTTGCTCTATAATAGAGCCCATCCTTTTTCTTCCCTTGGTTAAATCTGTTGATCCAAACAATTCAATTTCTCCATAGGTAGGTTTAGTAAGACCACATATCATTTTCATAAAGCTTGTTTTTCCTGCTCCATTTTTACCAATAAAACCATAGATATCACCTTTGGCAACATTTAGATTAACCTTATTAACAACGTTATCTTTTCCATAGGTTTTGGTAAGTCCATTAGTTCTTAATACATATTCCATAATCATGCTTCCCTTCGTATTATATTTATCTTATGGATATATATTACTTGTCAAACTTCAAATATCCCTTAATAAAAATTAAAGAAAGTATAAAGTTTACTCATCATTAAGTTTAAATCCTATTCCCCATACTGTTTTTATATAATTTATCTCCGAATTACATTCATTTAATTTATTTCTTAAATTACTTATATGTACGTTTACTGAATTATCATCTGGAATATATTCTTCATTCCATACGGATTCATATATATTGTCTTTAGTAAATACCTTCTTAGGATTGCTCATAAGTAACTCTAATATTCCATATTCCTTATTAGTAAGTTCAACCTTATTGTCTGACACTGTTACTGTATAATTATCTATATTTAATACTATATCTTTAAATGTGATTACCTTATTATCTTCACTTTTACTATTTTTCTTACTTCTTCTTAATAAAGCCTCTATTCTAACCAATAATTCCTCGTTATTAAATGGCTTGGTTATATAATCGTCTGCTCCTGCTCTTATTACACCTACTCTATCTGATATACCATCCTTTGCAGATATGCACATAACAGGAATATCATTTATCCCTCTAATCTTATCTAAGACCTCTTCTCCGCTTAATCCTGGTAGCATTAGATCAAGAAGTACAATATCATACTCTTTATGCTCAAGTAACAGCAGTGCTTCTGTTCCAGAATACGCTGCTGTTACATCATAGTTATATCTAGTTAATAAAGTTTGCTCCATCTTACTTATTTCTTGGTCGTCTTCTACTAACAAAATTCTGCTCATGTCTTATCCCCCGTTTATTTTAAAAAACACCTAAGATGCCTAACATCTTAGGTGTAATAATTATTAAACACTTATCTCATAACTGATCTATATCTGTAATAGACATTTCCCTATCCTCTAGCTCTTGTTTCAATTTTAACTGTGCTTTTATATTTTGCTTTTTATTTTCTAAATCATTATTTTGTATTATTTCAACTATTCTTGTTATATATTCTTCCTCATTTTCTGGGAAAACATACTTTGTAATAATTTTCAATATCCCTACTATTAGAGTTAAGAATGTTATACAAATAGATATTAGTTCTACTAATTCATTAATAGAGTTGTCTTTTGTTCCAAAATTAATATTACATATAAGTACAATAAATACAACAGAAAATGTTACTAGTATAACACAACAACATCCAAACAATATTCCCTTATACCATTTGTTACTCTTATTTTTATATACATATCCATCAACATATTGATTTAATAATTCAGTTACTTTTTTATCTCTTGAACGTTGTTGCTCTGTAGTAAAGTTATCCTTGTAAGCATTGTTCATTTCCATGTCACTATCTATAGTTTTAATAAATCCTACAGAATTTGAAATAAGGCTTAGAGTTTTTTCAAAGTTTTTCTTACTAGCCATTCAGCTCAAGTTCTCCTATTCTTCTTCGCGCAGTTTCTATTGTGACAACAAATTTTTTAGACAACAATAAAATTATTTCATCTAGTTCAAGTTGTTTTTCTTTTAATTCATTGAACTTTTTAGTGAATTTTTCCCTTGGCATTAATAAATTTGCAGCAAAAAAATCAGCATCATTTTCAATTGTATCTTTTCCTTTAGCATGATCACGATGTGCATACATACCACCATCAATCTCTCTTGAATAATGTAATATATAATGAGCTATTTCATGGGCAATAATAAATCTCTTCCATTCTAGTGTCCTATCAGAATTCACACCTATTAATTTATCTGTGCTAATATCTAATATTTCCTCTTTTCCTTCATCAACAACAATAAATCCATCAACATCTTCTTCCATCATTGCATTTCCAACTGCAAATCCCATCATCTTTGCAATTCGTATAACATCTACGGCTTCTTCGTCATCAACATAATTAATGTGTTTCATTAGCTCTACAGCTCTTTTTTCTATGTCTGTTTTATCCATCTGACTCAATCCTTTCATGTATACCTCTCCATAGTAAATGCAAATTTTATTATAACAAAATAACATTATACTTTCAATCTATTTTATTTTAAAATAACAATTATTATTCTTAACGTATCAAGTTGATTATAGTCTTAAAAAATACCCAAGACTTTAACATCTTGGGTATTATCATTATTTATATCTTTTATAAATTATTCTGCAGCTTCTTCTTTGTCTTTTTTCTTACCAACCATAAATAAGCTTACTAATAATGCAATAACATATAATGCTATTGTTACATATAATACTGCTTGGTATCCTTCTGGATTAACTTGTATCATCTCTCCATGATATTCAATCTCTTTTGGAGTTCCTACACGGTTAACAATGAATGTTGCCATTTGGTTTCCTACAAGACCTGCAAAAGCCCAAGCTGATAATACTAAACCATGAACTTGACTGATAGTCTTCATTCCAAAATGATCTGATAATAATGTAGGAACATTACTGAATCCACCACCGTATACTGCATTTACAATGAATAATAATGGAAGAACTATTGCTGCATATCCATTAACAATACCCTTAGTTACAATTGTTAATGCTGTTAAAGCGATTGCTAATATAAACATTACTTTGTAAACTGTATTTCTATCCTTAAGTTTATCAGCCCAAGCTGAAAATCCTAATCTACCACCTGCATTAAATACAGCTGTTACTGAACTTATCAAACTTACTGCTCCTGCTAAACCAATTGCTTTAACAATGTACTTCTCTTGTGAAATAAGTGCAAGACCACAAGTTATATTAATGAAGAACATTATCCATATACCGATAAATGTTTTGTTTTTGAATACTTTAAGCACGCTATCACCTTCAGTTTTCTCGTGGCTTTCAACCCAACCTTCAGGTTTCGCAAGTAATAAATGTCCTACGAACATTAATATAAAATATACACCTGCTAATATATAGAACATCTTAATAACGCCAACTTTTTCCTGTAACATTTCCATAATAGGACTTGCAATAACTTTTGCTAAACCAAATCCTGCAACTGCAAGACCTGTAGCTAGACCTTTTTGCTCTTTAAACCATAACATAAGTGTCTTAACTGGTGATAAGTAACCTGTACCTAAACCGATACCCATAACTACACCATAACTTAAGTAAATACCTATTAATGATTTTTGTGAAATAAAGAATCCTGTTCCTGCCATACCTACTGTAAAACAGATTGTTGCTATTAAAGATGATTTGTGAATATCTTTCTCTACAACATTTCCTAAAAATGCTGCTGACATACCTAAACAAAATATAGCAATACTAAATGCCCACTCTACTGCACCTTTTGTACTTCCTATCTCTGTTGCAATAGCATCACTTACTAGTGACCAACAATAAACTGTTCCGATACTGCAATGTAATAATAATGCTGGGATTGCTGCACGAATCCATTTGTTTTGAATCTTTTTCATTCCTTTAACCTCTCTCTTGTCTCATTTGTTGACTATTTTAGTAAATACTATGTCTATATTTTTCAGGCATGGTATTTTAATATCATACATAGGCGATTTTACTCCCTTTGTATACAAAAAGCAAGAGGTATTCACGGTATTTCGGGCATAAAATTGTACTAATTTTAGAACATTTGAATACTATAGGCCGTTGTCTGTGGTGGTATGCTTGCTGTCATAAATGTAGCATGGGTTACTCTTACTTTAATTCTAGGACATAATCTTCTGAAATCTACCTCTTGGCACCTAGAATTTAATATATCTGTATCCTCATTTACAACAAACCTAATGACTGTTCTAGAATTTCCTGTACTTCTTACATACACAAACCTATTTCTATAATCTATCTCTGCTATAACCCCTTGCGTGATAGCAACTTTACTTCCAGCATCAACAATTTCTATGCTATATGCAACTGATTGAGGTGGCATGCTTCTTGTCATCCTCTCAGAAAATACAGCATTTACAATCATGCCTTCAAATATATCTCCAGCACACAATTTACTTCCATCTTCGCTTATAATCCTTGTATTCGACGTAACAAGCAACCTAACCATATTTCTTCCACGTCGCCTACAATTATTATGATTCCTATATGATATAAGAATAAATGTATCCCTGCCTGCAGTCGTTACTTCTTCAACAACTGCCTCCTCTGCTACAATTCCTCTATCATTAAACATTTCATTTGCACTAACAACATCATCCATTTTATTTGCATCTATATTATCCATAATTAAGCTCCTATTTGCTCTCATATTATAATATGCTAAATGTTATTTTCGGTACAAACGCCATAAAATTTGTTATAGTTTCTTACTCATACATATAGAATCTGTCATGTCTATATATTGACCATAATTAGAAATTTCTTTATAGCCTGCTCTTCTATATAGAGCCATTGCATCGACTAATAATTCGCCACTCTCCAGTAACATATATCTATATCCCTTAATCTTTGCTAGGGCTTCTATTCTATAAAGTAATTCCCTACTCAATCCTCTACCTCTATATTCCTTCTTAATAAATACTCTTTTTAATTCGGCACTTTCTTCGTCATAGAATTTGAAACCGCCACCACCTACTAGGTTTTCCCCATCATATACCAGAACAACATCATGTATGTTGGCTGTTTGATTATATTTAATATATTGACTTCTATCAAATGCATTTCCAACAAGTTCATCTAGATCAATATCTAATAATCTACATACTTCACTAAAGTCACCGCTTGTACTTCCATCCACATTTACAAAATGTATATCTTGCAAACTTTCAATTCTTGCTCTAGCCTTCTTTGTAAGCTTACTTACAACTAATTCATAGGCTTCATCTATCATATTGTATATTATCTGCTCTGTAATGCCCTCTCCATCTAGATATATGGTATTCCAATGAGGTTGTTGAACTGGAGGACAATGATAGCCTCTAACTACAACTCCCCAATACATACTCCTATATATCTCTGCTTTTTCTGGAGATGTTTTAAGAGTTATTCTGTTATCATTAGCATTCATTAAAATCTGTGTAAATATTTTTCCTGCAACTTTAAAACATATGGGATATTCTCCAAAAGGTCTTGTCTCGTATGCGCCTAATTTATTGTTGCAATAGTTATATAAATTTTCATAGTCACCATTTTTGTTCATTATAATACCTCTCTTTAAGTTCTCTACTAATTAATGCGGGTAATACCATATACATTAAAGTCGATTATATCACATTACTCATACTTCCACCTACTTTTTCATATGCTTATATAAAGATAAATGAAGGTATTCCTATGATAGTAATTATACTTTTTCTTGGTACACATCTGTACTTTACATATAAACTTGGATTTATTCAAAGACTTTTGCCTAGAGGCATTAAATTAAGCTTTTCAAAACCGCCTGATAATAGTGACGGCATCTCTCCTTATGCTGCTCTTGCAACCGCTCTTGCTGCAACCATTGGTACTGGAAATATAATAGGAATATCTACAGCCATTGCTATTGGTGGCCCTGGTGCAGTATTTTGGTGTTGGATTACTGGAATATTCGGAATTGCCACTTGCTATGCAGAATGTTTTTTATCCGTAAAATACAGAACCAAGAATAGCAATGGTCAATACGTAGGTGGCCCTATGTATGTCCTTCGGGATGCCCTAAATGCAAAATGGTTAGCTGTACTTTTTGCCATATTTGCAGTATTAGCTTCATTTGGAATAGGTAGTAGTGTTCAATCTAATTCTATAAATTCAGCAATCACTGAACACATTAATATATCTCCACATTTAATTGGTATGGTAACTGCTGTAATTGCGGGTATGGTTATGCTTGGTGGTGTAAAACAAATCTCTAAAGTATGTACCTTCTTAGTACCATTTATGAGCATATTCTATCTAGCTGGTTGTATATATATTTTATGTATAAATCATAATTATATCGTAGAAGCAATATCGGTTATTGTTAAATCAGCATTTTCATCTAAATCTTTTATTGGTGGAATTGCTGGAACAGCTATAATGATTGGTATGAGGACCGGAATATCCAAAGGATTATTTACAAACGAAGCTGGTTTAGGCTCAGTGCCTATGGCTGCAGCAGCATCTAATACCTCTTCTCCAGCTACCCAAGGATTAATCTCCATGACTGGTCCATTTTGGGATACAGTAGTAATCTGCGCAATTACTGGAATTGTTATTGTAAGTAGTATGCTTAAAAATCCATCTGCCTATATAAATATTTCCGATGATAAACTTTGCTTTGTTGCTTTTTCTGAAATACCTTATTGCGGTAATATAATTCTATCAATATCTCTAGTATTATTTGCATTTGCAACTATAATTGGTTGGTGCTATTACGGAGAATGTAGCATTAGATTTCTTGTTGGTGAACGGGGACTTACAATATATCAAGTAATATATCTTGTATTTATCTATCTAGGGGCAGTAATATCCCTAAACCTTGTATGGGGCTTGTCTGATTTACTTAACCTATTAATGGCAATACCTAACTTAATTGCAATATGGGTGTTGCAGAAAGTTATTATCAATGACACTAGAAACAGCCTATAACTGAAAGAATCTTTACAAATCTACACCCTAACGTTAGTATATATTTATTAGTTAGGAGGCGTATCAACTGAGAAAAATGACTGTATATCATGGCAAACCTCATGATTATGATATAGTTATTGGCGCTATGGCAAATGACCTTTTCTTTACTTGCAGCTTAATTGAGTGGTAATATTGAGTAATTCAAAAGGACAGCAAATCGCTGTCCTTTTTTAATAGTTTACTAGTTTTAACAAAGGTTTCTCTTAATATCTCCACTGCAAACAGTAGTTATATCTAACATTCCTAATCCTACTCCTGCTTGAAATACTTTTTCAGTATTTAGATATTTTGCTATCTCTCTGTTGTGTTCCCCTCTCCAATAGTCATCTGCTATCTTCAAGCTATATCCCTTGTACCCTTTTAGATTCTTCATGATCTTCATCACCCTTTCAAGACAATTCTATCTTACAAATCTTAATTAGTTGTAAATATAAAAATAAACTAGAGCATATCAATACACTCTAGCCTATATATTCATTTAACTTATTCAATATAACATTAGCATCAACAGGTTTCGCAATATGTCCATTCATTCCTGCTTCCATACACTGCGTTACATCCTCTGCAAAAGCATTTGCTGTCATCGCAATAATAGGTATATTCCTTGCCACCTCTGTATCCATTGCTCTTATCTTACGGGTTGCCTCTAATCCATCCATTATAGGCATCTGTATATCCATTAATATTGCGCTGTATTTTTCTGGTTGTTCTTCAAACAGCCTAACTGCTTCCTTACCATTCTCTACCTTCTCAATATTAATATTTGTATCTTCCAAAAACACCTCTATGATTTCACTATTAATTTCTATATCTTCCGCTAATATAATACATCTACCTGAAAAGTCATAGTTTCTATTCTCTACTATTGATGATGCTCCTCCATTGTTTCCACTTCCCCGCACAATCGGAATGACAAAATAGAACCTACTTCCCTTTTCTAACTCACTCTCTACACCTATATTTCCTCTCATGCGTTCTACAATTCCTTTGGTAATAGACAATCCTAGTCCCGTACCACCATATTCTCTTGTTATATTATTATTAGCCTGTACAAATGCATCAAACAATATATCTTGTCGTACAATATCTATTCCTATTCCATTATCTATAACCTCAACGCATAATTCATCTATATTATTCTCTAGGATATATACATTAAGTTCTATTCTTCCCTGTTCTTGTGTGAACTTAATCGCATTACCTAACAAATTACTAATTGCTTGAGTAAGTCGCAAATCATCACTAATAATATATTCCGGCACATTATCATCTACATTAAGTACAAATTCTATCTTGTCTTCTATAGCGCGATTCTCATATATGTCATGTATATCTTCTAATACTCTTCTTAAATTAATCTCTTCACTATTAATTGTATAATCTTCAGTTTCTATCTTGGACATATCCAGTACATCATTAATTAATGACAACAAATGTTTAGATGCTGCCTCTATCCTAATTAAATTCTCCTTCACCTTATCTTTATCATCGATTTTCTTACTAGTAATCTGCGTTAATCCTATTATAACATTCATCGGTGTTCGAATCTCGTGACTTATTGAAGATAAAAATCTTGTCTTAGATAAATTTGCTTGTTCCGCAATTTCTCTCATATGTTTCTGGTCTTCTAATCGCTCTTGTTGTTGCATTACTTGTTTTCTAGATATTATAAATAATCCAACAATAATTATAATAAGAAATATAATTATTATATATAAGTGAGCAGACTCACAAGGACTTGCAAAAAGTACCGCTTCTATTACCCTTCCCATAGGCTTTCCCCTGTTCGTAATCAACATATCATCTGTTATCTCTAGTGTCTTAGTCAGTATAACATATACCCATTATCGTGGCAATATTATTCCGTATAAATGGGCAATATAATTATAACCATAATACTAAGGAGGTACAATTATGATATCTTATGATCCACTCTGGAATACCCTGAAACAAAAGCATGTAACCACGTATAAACTCATTAATAATTACAACTTTAGCAGAGGTACTTTAGACAAGCTAAAGCACAACCGTAACGTAACAGTTGAGACTATAGGAAAACTATGCGAAATATTAGATTGTAAAGTTGAGGACATAATGGAATACAGAAAAGACATCTAGGGAATAGAAAGTATATTCATAACTTTTTATTCCCTAATTTATTATATGTCATCTAGATATATACCATATGATTCTATAGGTGCATTAGTGTTCATTTGTGTAAATGTATTCAATAAATCTAATTCTCCATATCCATATTGATTATTAGGATAATTAATTCCTTTCCTACGTCTTGCTCCCGATATTAGCAAGGCTCTAATTCGTTGCGTATTTAAGTCTCTTTGATTACCATCTACTACCCCCCATTCAAGTAATAATGCTGCTGCCCCAGCAACATGTGCCGCTGCAACACTTGTGCCACTTAGATGCCCATATTTATTATTAGGCATGGGACCTGCCACATCTACACCTGGAGCTATTAAATCTGGCTCTATAAGCTCAAAGCGTGTTGGACCTCTACTTGAATCAATCGACAAATGCTGGTTTACATAATTATACGAACCTACAGAAATTAAATCAAAAGAATTACCCATCTCCGTCACGGTGTATTCCGAATTAGAGTTTATAAAATATGTATCCCTACTTACCCAATTCCTTAATGGCAACCATGCATGAAATCTTCCATCAATAATATCATCACCAAACAATTGTATTTTCCATAATCCTGGTTCTGGATTCTTCATTCTTATCACTATTAATTCATCTCCATTTATATCAACTGCTGTAAAATAATTAACCCATATACTTGTATCATACAATATTAATTTTAAATGTCCTTGAGTTGTATTTCGCACCGGAATTCTCTCCACAACCTCCCCCGACGGTGATATCAATCCTATCGATATTTTATCAGGTACATACCCCCATATATTTATCTGTATTCCCTTTTCTTCCTCTGCAATATTTACCTCTAAAATTTTCATATCTCCAGTATGACTAAGATTACCCATTGCGTGATTCATAGAATTTCCTTCATTACCACACGCTGATACAATACAGGCTCCTCCTAGATTGTTTACTAATCTTTCATATGCGATTCCTATATGCGATCCCTGTGTGGTCCCTACTCCCAACAATATTGATATAGGCATATTTAATTGTCTTGCTTTACTAGTTAAATACCTTATACCCATTAATATATCTGTTGCTTCATATGCCACTGCATCTTCATCAAATATCATACTATTCTCTTTTGCATATTTTTTTGCCATTGTTAATTTCACGCATAAAAAATTAGCTTCAGGCGCTACTCCTGCATATCTACTACTGTTACTTCCACCTGCTACTCCTGCTAAAAATGTACCATGACCTATATCGTCCGTAGATGGAACCACATCAAACGGATTTTCCGAGTTAAGAGCTTCATTAATTTGATTTTCTGTATATTCTGTTCCAAATTTAAATGATGTTGGTGGATTATTAGTTATAATTGATTGATCCCATATGGACTTTATTCTAGTTTTCCCATTTTTATCAATAAATGCTTCATGTGTATAATCCATTCCTGTATCTATAATTCCAATCAATGCACCCTCTCCCCTCAACGCAAGAGTGGGATGATAATTTACTGATAATATATTGCTCGCATTCAAACTGTCTATATCCAGCAATCCAAATAAAAAAGGATAACTCAGACTTGACATTAGTGTTAAATCACCTATTATATCATTAACTATTTTTCTAGCCACATGTATAATAATACTATTAATATCATAATCGTATCCTAAAATAATATCTTTATATCTACTTAATAAGCTAGCTAAATTACTGTTTTTTTCAACCAACATATCTATATAGTCTTCTGATAATATTTTTTCTTCTTCTGTAAGATTATCTTCCTCTTCGAAATCTGTTTGTGATATTCTCAATATACCCCTAGACGAATTTCCACTCATAAGGATATCCATAACATTCTGTAAACACAATTTACCATATCCCCATATATTATTTGGATACATAATATTTCTATCTTTATTAGTTCCTGCATACAGATATGCTCTCAATTTACTTCCATATAGATAAGGATCATTTTTCTCTACTATTCCCCATTGCATCATCAATGCACAGGCCCCCGTAACATAAGGTGCCGCCATACTAGTTCCACTCGCCATTTCATAATTTCCACCAACATCTGTAGATGTTATCCCTACTCCCGGAGCAGATATATCTGGTTTAATAATTTGAAAAGCAGCACTTCCTCTTCCTGAAAAATCAGCAATTTTTCCAGTTCTATAATCATAAGCAGCAACCGTTATAAGATTTTCCACTGTTGAGGGGAGAGTTAATGTATTATATGGTGTAGGATTAAGAAAATCACAAGACTGACTACTATCACTATGCATCCATACTTCATATCCTCCTGATAGTATTATTTGCTCATATAATCTTATAGTCCATATACCTTCTTCTAAACGTGTATCTTCCGATATAATTTCAATATTTATACTGTCATTAACATTAAATGGTGTTGGCGGGCTTGATAATACAATTATTGATTCACTTCTATATCTATAACGTAATACTTGATTAAGTTTTGGAATGACTCCTGTTGATGTACCACTAGGATATATAATTTCTATATTAAAATTGTCAACACTTGATTTCCATATTTCTAACGATATACTTGCCGTATATCCACTTATAATAAAATTAATTTCTTTACCATTCTTTATATTACCGTCTGTATGTAATTTCTTTGCTGCATCATTACCACTTCCTGTAGATATAGATGTTTTCCAATGCAATGCCATTTCATTAATATATGTTTCAAACAGACCATGACCATCTCTGCTACCATATGCTGAACCATAGCTTAGATTAATAGCAAGTGGCATATTTGCCGCTCTCGCTACCTCTATTAAATACTTTACACCCAACATAACATCTATTGTTTTTATAGGATATCCCTCATAATCAGTCGGTCCTAATTTTACAATTGCTAGGGTTGCCTTTGGTGCTACTCCACGAAAATATCCATTGCTCACTGCACCATTTCCTGCTGCTACACCTGTAACTAATGTTCCATGTCCTGACGTATCTATAGACGGCAAAGGTCCACTAATATATATATTCACATAATTATCTAGTATATTATTAATATCATTACTAGTATATTCTGTTCCATGGTGATAACCTATAGGCGGATTACCGTCAAGTGACTGATCCCACATTCTAAGTATTCTTGTTTTACCCATTTCATCTAAGAAATCAGGATGGCTGTAATCTATTCCTGAATCTATTATTCCTATCAATACGCCTTCGCCCTTAAGATTATATGGTATATAATCATTCACTTGAACTACACAAGATTCCCACAAACCTCTATTAAGTTGATATTCAAGCCCTCTGGGTTTTTCTATATATTCTATTTCTCTCTCTTGGGACAATGATAATATATTACCTTCTGGAATCGTTATTATCGCATAATTTTCTGTAAGACGTTCGACTACTGCATTATATTTTCTCACTACTGCTTCAATATTTCCTCCATATTTTACAATTAGCCGCCATGTTTTATCCGTCCTGTCATATCCTATACTTGCTTCCACATCTCTATCCAATTCCGTATCAGATAATTGCATAGATATTCGCAAATTAGGATCAATTTTCGTCGTTAAATCCATTAAAAACTCCTATATAATTTTAATGCATTATTAAAATTATATTAGGCATTATCTAGTATTATGTTATAAATATTTTGTCGAAATTTTTAAAATCTTGGGAAATTGTGTATACTAATGTTGTCTTCCCGCTATCTTAGTAGTATAATTATTACTATTAAACTACTATTAGAGATGAGGGGGATATAATCGATGAATTTACTAGCTAATATTCAAAGCGATACGTTGGGCTTGCTTATTATTATTCTTATCCTAATATATGGACGAAAAATATTCCTTAAAGACTTTGAACAGCGAGTATATAATACTTTACTAATTACTTCTATTGTTGAATTAATCTCTGATTGTGGAACATGGATTTTTGATGGTATGGACTTCTTTGGCATTATTCCGTTATTACATTCTTGTACCTTCGTTTTCTATATGACAACACTTGCTGTATGTATTCTCTGGGTAATATTCTGCGATAGTAGAATATTTAACTGTAACCATATATGTAAACGCCATATTTTCTATTTTATTCCTCTTGTTATATATGCAATACTAATATTATCTAGTATTAAAACTAAATGGATATATTATTATGATGAATACAATGTATATCATCGTGGGCATTTTTATTTTATCTCTATTTTATTCATTACGCTATATGTACTATGTTCTATTTTCATTATCCTCTATTATGGTCAAAAGAAAAACTGGGTACAGCGCCATGATGCATATTCTTTATTAATATTCCTTGTACCACCACTAGCATCTGTTATTATTCAAGGTATGTTTTATGGACTATCACTACCTATTAGTATAGCTATTTCCATGCTTTTAGTATTCTTTCAGAGACAATCCGCTTTAATTACAACAGATCCATTAACTAGCCTTAATAATCGTAGAGTTTATGAACAGTATGTTGAACAAAAAATTCATAATACCTTTGATAATCACATTCTATTCCTACTTATGATTGACGCTGATAACTTCAAATTAATTAATGATACCTATGGCCACAAAACAGGAGATGTAGCTCTTATTACCATTGCAAATTGCCTACGTGAATGTTGCGATTCCACAGATTGCCTTGTACGCCTTGGTGGAGATGAATTTGTAATTGTTGGCGAACGCCATAATATAAAAGAAATGAATCAACTTATTCAAGATATACATATCTCAATTGAAAAGGAAAACAAAGCTTCTAATTCACCTTATACCTTGTCACTAAGCGTTGGTAATGCAATATATAATTCCCTAGATCATCCTAATGTAGATTCTTTACTGAATTCTGCTGATAAACATATGTATGAAGTAAAATATAATAAGAAAAATGCTGATTCTATGTGACTCTACAGTCATACAAAACTGGCATATTCTACATTATATTACACTTAACCAAAAAAACTATACCCATTCTTACCCTTTTCCTTGGTCTTATACAAAGCACTATCCGCATTGCTATATAACAAATCATAATCCGTTCCATGGTTTGGTGATAATGCTACTCCTATACTTGCCGAAATATTGCATGTAATATCTCCATTTGTGCATTGGAAATTCAACTTCTTCGATATATCTTCTGCTTTTGCTTCAGCTTCACATAAGCCTGAAACTATACTGAATACAACAAATTCATCTCCACCAATACGACCAATTATATCACTATCTTTATTAAAATATGATTTGATATTAGCAACAAATTCATTAATGACTATATCACCAAATGCGTGACCATATTTATCATTTACCTTCTTAAAGTTATCAATATCAAAAATATAAAATGCGTACATATTATTTCTTCCATTTTCAATAGCTTCATTAATATATTTTCTAGTAAATGTTTTGTTATATATTTTTGTCATTGCATCTACTTCTGCTCTTTTTATCATCTTTAATTCTTGACGTTTTTCATCATCAATATTTTTACGATAAGTAAACATGCATATCGAACCATCTTCAGGCGAATAATAGGCTCGAGCTATAATAGACATCCATACATAATTCTCACCATCTTCACTCATTAAAAACTCATAATTAAACTTAGTATTTCCTTTTTCATATTCCTTCGTTACATTTTCAGGATCAAATAGGTGTAAATATCCTTCTCTATATTCTTCTTTCATTTGCTTTTCAGCAATAACCCTTAGCGCCTGATTAAGTGGCGTTTTCCCTGATATCCCTAGGCTTTCAAAATATTGTTCTGTACTTTTTCCACCAGCACAATTCTTAGTAATATTAAGTTCGTATATATTGTCGTATATTTGCTCTGTTGCATTTCTAAATGCTTCTGATTTCTCACGTTCACTCTTTACAGTTAGTGTTATAAGTTCATTATCGTATCTCTTAATTATATAAGATATAATACACATAATTGCTACAACAACAAACATTGCTATCATAAATATACGTATAAACTGACTATCTGTTTGTTCAATAAATTCTGCATTATCATGTTCAACAATTAAATGCCATGACAATTCTGGAATATATTGAGATACAACATAAGTATTTTCTCTTGATTCAGGAACCCATTCTGTAAGCAATTCTTCTTCACTTACATTATCGAGTATATTATTCTTAAGTCCTTGATAGTTACATATATCAAATAAATTTATTCCTTGATATCCCGTCTGTGATGTAGATATTTCTATCATTCCATCTTTATCAATAAGGTATGTCTTTACATCAAATTCTTTCTCATATTCAGCTAATAATTCTTGTAATGATTCAATCTTAAGACCAACTCCAACTACACCTATTGTATTGCCTACATCATTCTTTATATGGCAATTAATAAATACCGTAATCTCATCCTCTGCTGCCTCATCATTATCTATATTCAGAGAATAATCTTCTGGCGCTTCAAGAAAATTATAATACCATTCATTTTCAGGATTATCTTCTGTCAACACTCTATTTACTCCATTGAAATTATAATATCTTCCTGTCTTAGTAGATACTAAAAATACTGAATCATAATCATATTTCTGCCTATATGCATCCAAATATTCTTGAAGTGTATTAATATATTCCTCATCATCTATATTATCCTCTTCCTCATCTAAAAAGCTTTTTAACAGGCTATCATTTGCCATTGTAAGTGAAATATTTATAGGCTTTGAAAATATGGATTTAATTCTATAATATATACCTTCCGAAGTAAGTAATGATACATGTTCAATATTATCTGTAGATATTTCCTTTTCAGAAGAATAATTTATCCATGCATTTACCAAAAATCCAATTAGTATAATTGTACAAACCAAAACTCTTGTTTTAAATGTAACTTTTCTCATAGTTGACCTCTTTTGCTATCATGTTTTAACATCTAGTATTAATCTATTCTATTAATTCTATCATTAAATTGTTATTATGCAATATAAAAAAACTATCTATTTTATTCAAATAAATAGATAGTTTTATAATTTCACAAATATTATATATACTATCTAAGTTGATAGTTTTCTATAATTTCACATGTTCTCTCAATATCTTCATCACTATGGGCCCATGACATAAACATTGCTTCAAACTGTGATGGCGCAAGATAGATTCCCTTGTCTAACATGTAATTAAAGTACTGAGCATACTTTTTAGTATCTGACTTTAAAGCTGTTTCATAATCTATTACGTCTTCATTGGTAAAGAATACACTCATTAATGAACCTACTTGATTGATTCTAACAGTGTCCCCTAAGCTACTATTTATTGTATTTGCTATCTGTACAGTGTTCGCTTCTATTTGTTTATAAGCTTCAGTATTCTCTTTCAATATTGTTAATGTCTCGATTCCTGCTGCCGTTGCTACTGGATTACCTGATAATGTACCAGCTTGATATACTCCACCTATTGGAGCTACTACTTCCATTATCTCTGCCCTTCCACCATAAGCACCTATTGGCATACCACCTCCGATTATTTTTCCAAGGGTGGTAAGATCCGGAGTTACACCGTAGTATTCCTGCGCTCCTCCTAATGAAAGTCTAAACCCTGTTATTACCTCATCAAATATTAGTAATGCATTATATTTATCTGCAATTTTTCTAAGGTTTTGTAGAAATCCATCTTTGGGAAGTACTACTCCCATATTTGCTGCAACTGGCTCAACTATAATTGCTGCAATATCATCACTATATTCTTCAAATAACTTCTCCACTGATGACTCATCGTTATATTCTGCAATAAGTGTATGCTTTGCATAATCATATGGTACACCCATACTATCAGGTCTAGCCTCTGTTAATGCTCCCGAACCTGCCTTAACTAATAATCCATCCGAATGTCCATGATAACAACCTCTAAATTTTATTATCTTATCTCTACCTGTATATCCTCTTGCTACTCTAATTGCACTCATAACTGCTTCTGTTCCAGAGCTTACTAATCTAAGCATTTCCATAGATGGAATAAGTTCATGAACAAGTTCAGCTAGTATATATTCTTTGTTCGTAGGTGCACCAAAAGATAGCCCGCTATCACAAGCCTTCTTAACTGCCTCAATAACTCTATCATTAGCATGTCCCAGAATTGCTGGACCCCATGAGCATACATAATCAATATATTCATTTCCATCTACATCATATATTTTCGATCCCTTTGCTCTATCAATAAATATAGGATTGCGATTAACTGCTCTAAATGCTCTTACAGGACTATTAACTCCTCCTGGCATTCTTATTTGTGACTGTTTAAATAATTCCTCTGATTTTTGGTACATATTCTAGTCCTCATCTATCCAATGTGCAACATCTAGAGCATGATATGTAATTATAATCTTTGCTCCTGCTCTCTTCATTGCAATCATATTTTCCATAACAATTCGTTTCTCATCTATCCAACCATTTATAGCTGCTGCCTTAACCATAGAATATTCTCCACTTACGTTATATGTAGCTATTGGATAATTAGTGTTGTCTGCTATCACTCTTATTACATCCAGATATGCAAGAGCTGGTTTTACCATTATAATATCTGCGCCCTCGTAGATATCTGCTTCACATTCTCTTATTGCTTCTTGTACATTTGCAATATCCATTTGATAAGTTTTTCTATCCCCAAAAGAAGGGGCTGAGTGAGCTGCATCTCTAAATGGTGAATAATATCCAGATGCATATTTTGCACTATATGACATTATTATTTTATTTGTATATCCATTTTCATCAAGGGCTTTTCTTATCGCCCCAACTCTACCGTCCATCATATCCGATGGTGCAATTATATCTGCTCCTGCTCTTGCTACACTTACTGACATCTTAGCAAGTAACTCTAAGGTTTCATCATTCAATATTTCATCATCATGTATAAGACCACAATGTCCGTGTGATGTATATTCACATAGGCAAACATCTGCTATTACAAGAAGTTTAGGGTGTTTTTCTTTTATATATCTAATTGCCCTTTGAGTAATACCATCATCATTGTAGGCTTCACTTCCAACCTCATCCTTATGCTCTGGTATTCCAAATATCAATACAGCACTAACTCCTGCCTTAACTATCCTATCTAACTCCTCGTCAAGTCTATCAATTGAATATTGATATATCTCTGGCATAGAATCTATAGGATTCTTTATGTTCTCACCTTCGATTACAAATATGGGATATACAAGATCATTCTTACTAATACTTGTCTCCCTTACAAGGCTTCTTACTTCTTCATTTACACGTAATCTTCTCATACGATTCATATTTATCACCTAACCTTAGTTTATATCTTATAATTTTATTTTCAATTACAGGCACACAAAATGTAAACTTGTGCCCATTTTAAAAAGCAAAATATTCTTTAATTGATTCAACAAGTCCATTAACATCATTTGTTGTTGCAACTATATCAGCCTCTATATTCTCACTTTTAATTGCTTCACCTGTTACCTCTCCTATACACGCTATCTTAACATTAGAAGGTAGTGTAATATTCGCTTTTCTTAGTCCCTCAAAAAATGCCCTTACACCCGATGAACTTACAAACACAAGTAAGTCTATAGCATCTAACATATCTATATTATCACTAAGTTCTCCTGCTATATCATATATAGCTAGATCTGTATATTCTAATCCTCTTTCATCAAATACAGCATTAAGTTCTCTACTTCCTTGTGCTGCCCTAGGAATAAGTATCTTCTCACTAGGCTGTACTATATCAGCAAATTCCTCTGCCAATACTGATACTGTATATTTTGACGGAATAAAGTCTGAATGTATTCCATATTCTTCTAACTTATTAGCCGTTCCACTTCCAAGAGTTGCAAACCTTATATTACTAATATCCCTTATATCTTTGTTAAGGATTCTATATTGTTCAAAGAATATCTCTACGCCATTTTGACTAGTAAATAGCACCCATTTGTACTCATTAATATGTAATATTTCTTCATTAAGTCTTGATATACCATCTGTCTTAACAATATCCATATTGCACATTGTAAATGTGTTTACGCCAAGATTTCCAAATCCTTTTTCTAGCTTTTTCCTAACTGATGATGTGGCTGTTATGCCAACTCTAATATCTAACTTTTCTTCTTTGTTATATCTATAATTATACTTTGCGGTCTCCCCTATAACAATTATTGCAGGAGATACTATTTCGCTCTTTGCCACTTCGTCTACAATATTTTCTAAGGTCGCTCTTACAACACATTGTTTATTAGTTGTTCCCTCTGATATTACTGCTGCTGGTGTTAACTCTGATTTACCACATTTCACAAGATTACTAACTATATTAGACAGGTTAGTTAATCCCATTAGAAATACTAATGTTCCTTCCATTCTCGCTAACGCTTCATAGTCACACTCAGGTTCTCCACTAGCTGTATTAGTATGACCTGTTATAACGTGAAAACTTCTGCTTGCTCCTCTATGTGTTACAGGAATTCCTGCAGATTCGGGAACTGCAACTGCTGAAGTTACTCCCGGAATTACTTCGTATTCAATATCATACTCTTCCATGGCTTCAATCTCTTCTCCACCTCTACCAAATACAAAAGAATCTCCACCTTTTAATCTTACAATATTCTCATATTTCTTAGCACATTCTATAATAATACTATTAATCTCTTCTTGCTTCTTATAATGATGACCTGCTTGTTTTCCTACATATATCTTCTCACAGTTAGGTTTTAAATAATCTAATAGTTGAAACGAAGATAATCTGTCATATATAATTGCATCGCAATCCTTAATAAGTTCTATTCCTCTTAAAGTTATTAACTTAGGATTACCAGGTCCCGCTCCCACTAAATACACTTTACCCATTAATGTCACCTTCTTTAACTTTATTAATAAGTACTTCAATAAGGTTTTGTCTATTATCTAAGCTATCTGTTCCTTCTATCTTTATTAGTTGTCCGTTAATTTCTCTAATTATATTAACTGTTACTTTATCCTTATTGCATTTAGATATAACACCAACTGCTTCATGGCAACCTGCCTCAAGAAGCGTTAGAACTTCTCTCTCTATTTCAAGTTCTGCATAAGCTTTTTTATCCGATATTTGCTCTATCATATCAGAAATCTCATCATCTATACGACCCTCAATAGCTATAATCCCTTGTCCTCCTGCTGGTATCATTTCTTCATATTCAAAATATCTATAATCAAATTCATTATCATTATGACGTAATAGTCTCTTTAGTCCTGCTGCCGCAAGTATAATTCCATCATACTCACCCTTTACAAGTTTATTAAGCCTTGTAGGAACATTCCCTCTTATATTTGTACATCTAACATTATCATATAATTCCATAACCTGAAATTGTCTTCGTAAACTACTTGTACCAATAATCAGTTCTTCTGCATTAGCTATATCATATCCCTTATTAGTTACAAGTACATCCCTTGCATCTTCTCTTCCTAGTACTCCTACAATAGCTAACTCTGCTCCTAATTCTACTGGCATATCTTTAGAACTATGTATTGCAAGATCTATTTCTTTATTAATTATTGCTTCTTCAAATTCTGTAACAAATACACCCTTGCCACCAAAATCAATAAGAGGCTTATCTAATATCTTATCTCCCTCTGTTTTAATAATTACTTTCTCACAAATCACCTCAGGAAACTGTTGTGTAATTGCCTTTATAACTAAATCAGTCTGAACTAATGCAAGTTCACTTCCTCTAGTACCAATTCTTATTATTTTATTATCTTGTTTCACACTATCTATGTTCATCAACAATTTCTCCTAATATCTGCTACTTTTTATAATATTTATTAACCTCTTGTTTAATTATCTCCACTGGAATGTCTCCATTATGACTATCACCATATTTAACTAACTCATAGTATATCTTCTTTCTACTCTCGCCATCACCTACAAGTTTTCTTATGTAATCTCTATAATCACCTAACTCTGATATCATTTTACCATAATAATCTGGTATAGCTTCTCTTACTTTATTCTTTATAAATGCTGTAGTTGCTGGACTGTTTCCTCCTGATGATACTGCAATAATAAGTTCCTCATCTCTAATTATCGATGGGAAAATAAATGAACATTCTTCTTTCATATCTGCTACATTTACTAGAATATTTTTGTCTTTGCATAGCTTTGATATATGGCTATTTGTATCTTCACTATCTGTTGCTACAATAACAATATCTGCCTCTAATATATCTTCATCTTTAAATTCTCTTACAACTACTTTGAAATTATCATTTGTCTCTTCTAATAAATATAGCTGATTGCATATTTGAGGTGCAATTACGCTAACTCTTGCATCAAAATCAAGCATTTTCTTTGCTTTCCTAAACGCAACCTTACCTCCACCTACTATCACACATACCTTATCTGTTATATCAATTAAAAATGGGAAATATGCCATCTACACTACTCCCTTCTCGACATTTTCAATCTTCCTAAGAACACTTCCAAACTGTTCACTATCTAAAGTTTCTCTAAGATAATATATCATCTTATCAAACCATTCTTCCTCGCTATGTTGTTGATTAGTAGACTTGAATGCCCTAATATATACTTTCTTAACAGTATCTTCAACACTATCCTCTAATATCAATTTTGCCTTTTCAAGTTCACCTAACTTAATATGATTATTCTCTCTAGCAGCATTTTCAATATAGTCTATGTCTAACAATTCAACATATTCCAACTTGCCAATTTTCTTATCAATATCACTTGGCACTGCTAAATCTATAATTAATTTTCTTGTCCTATTGCATGTAGCAGACACATATTCACCATATGTAAATGTGTAGTGAGGACTAGTAGTTGCACTTATTATTATGTCTGCCCTACTTGCATATTCATATCTTTTATCAAATGAAATTATCTCCATATCGACTGAATCAAATTTGCCTTCCGTATCTGACACATGTTTTCTACTTGTTCCTACAACACTAATATTTTTATCAATAAGGTTTTTGGCTATGATACTTCCTATCTTACCTGTTGCTCCCACTATAAGTACTTCACTATTGCTAGAATTCTCTCTTAAAAATTCTTCTACTTTATTTGCAGTAAGTGTTCCTATGGATACTGGTGTCTTTGATAGCATAGTATTTGTTTTAATCGCCTTAGAACAATTAAATGCTCCTTGAAATACTATATTCAACTCACTATCGACACACTCTCTCTTAGACGAAAATAAATATGCTTCTTTTACTTGATGAAGTATTTCATCCTCCCCTAAAACCATAGAATCCAGACCACAAGTCACCTTAAACAAATGCTTTACCGCCTTTTTTCCACTATATATCAAATAATGTTTCTTTATATCTATATCTTCTATATTCTTATGTTCAGCTATTACTGATTCAACATATTCAACACTATCTTGTTGTCCTGTAAAATACATCTCACTTCTATTACATGTAGATAGAATAACACAACCGCCAACTATACCACTTTTAATCAAATGTGGTAAAAAAACAGCTTGTTCTGATTCATTAAAATTAAATTGTTCTCTTATATTAAGTGGGGTTGTTTTATGACTTACACTTATGCAAAACATGACTATTCTCCTTAGTGATTCATTTCTTACTCGAATAAATATACTTTACTACATATATTAGCTAAATACAAGATTTCTTATAGGGTTGTACCGTCTATTATTACTATATCAGTGTCTAAAAAACATCTTCTGAATAAACTATATTAGATAAACTTATATGTTTATCCAATTCACATTAACGGGAGGAGAAATTATTATGAGAAATGGTTATGACGATAGTTATTTCGATGAAGATATGAGAGAAAAAAATTGTGATCCAAAGCCTTGCAACCGTTGTCACAAATCTAATTGTTGCTGTCCTGGGCCTAGAGGTCCTAAGGGAGAACCAGGTTGTCCAGGTAAAGATGGTAGAGCAGGTTGTCCAGGCCCTAGAGGTGAAAAAGGCGAGCCAGGTTGTCCAGGTAAAGACGGTAGACCAGGCAGAGATGGTGAACCAGGTTGTCCAGGTCCTAGAGGTGAAAAAGGTGAACCAGGTTGTCCAGGCAAGGACGGTAGACCAGGCAGAGATGGCGAACCAGGTTGCCCAGGTCCTAAGGGAGAAAAAGGTGAGCCAGGTTGTCCAGGTCCTAGAGGCCCTAAAGGCGAGCCAGGTTGTCCAGGTCCTAGAGGCCCTAAAGGTGAACCAGGTTGTCCAGGTAAGGACGGTAGACCAGGTAGAGATGGTGAACCAGGCAAAGAAGGCAGACCAGGCAAGGACGGTCAACCTGGTCATCCAGGTAGAGATGGTAAACCTGGTTCTCAAGGTCCTCAAGGTGAAAAGGGGTATCCAGGAAAACCTGGTCCTAAAGGCGACAAAGGTGATCCAGGCGAACCTGGTTGCCCAGGTCCTAGAGGTCCTCGTGGTGAGAAGGGTGAACCTGCTCCAATGGTAAAACCAAACTATATTAGAATATATGGTTCTTCTGATATTCAATCTATTGTATACACTGACGGCGACACTGTTCAATTTGATACAGTAGGTACAAAATCAGGTAAAGCAATTAAATTTCACCCTAATCCTACTTCTGGTTGTGTTGAGCTAGAAGAAGAGAAAGCCTATTTAGCTATCTTTGAGGGTGCTATTGATTCAATCAAAGATAAAGCTTTTGTCAAACTTAGCATGTATTTAAATGATGTTCGTATAGGTGGCTCTAGTATCTCAATTGAGATTAATCGTTGCCCTCATCAAACAGGTGCTACTTCTATCACAGGTTCTGCTATATTTACAACTCCTTGTGACAAAGATTCTGAATTCAAGATTGTTTTTGAAGAATGTGATGCTGCTCAGATTATAGACCCTATATTAAACATTGTCGCTATAGGTTAGTTTACAAAACAAATGAGTGTGGTTTCCTTCCACACTCATTTGCTTTAATATTATTCTATTCATTCACTATATCTTAAATCTATCTATTAATACTTTAAGGTCTCTCATATTTTGTTTGCTTTCATTCAGACGATCGTAACCTTCTGTAGTCTTTTGCACTGCATCGCCAGTCTTTTCTTTAATAACTATTGCCCCTTTTGTAGATTGCTTTATAGTTGAATCCATATCATTCACTGCATTTGAAATGGTATCTATATTATCAACTAACATAGCAAGTGCATCACTTACACCCTCCATAATGCCAATAAACTTCGATGCATCTTTGTGATACTCTACACCTATATCTCTATAAGAGGTATAGTCAACAATAACCGTCTGCTCTACAAATTCCATTGTTGATGATATGCAATATTTCATATTCTCTACTGCTTCATTAACATTGTCAACTATTCCATTGATATTCTCTACTACATCAAATGTCTGTGCTGCCAGTGTTGCAATCTCTGTTGCTACTACTGCAAATCCACGACCTGCTTCACCTGCTCTAGCCGCTTCTATATTAGCATTAAGTGCTAGCAGATTTGTCTGAGAAGAAATCTGTACAATCTCTTCTGTCATTTCATTAATTCGCTTAGTTGCTTTAGATTGTTCTATTGCTATATCTGTTCTATTCTTAATATCATCATATATCTTAACAAGTTTGTCGTACGACTGCTCTGTAGTATCTTTGAGTCCCTGTGCCATTTCAACTAATTCTTTTGCATTCTCTTCTCCATCTAGCGTAAGTTGACGGATATGTTCCGAGTTCTGCGTTACTTCTTCTAGATTACTTACAATCATATTTGATGTTCTAGCATTCTCTTCCATACTATCTGAAATCTGATTTGTTGTATCAAAGTTATCCTGTGAAATATAATTACTCTCTTGCATTATATTACTTAACTCTTCAACATTAGTAATTACTGTATCTTGTATCCCTGCCATGGCATTAATAATATCTTTCAATCCTTCTTGCATATCAGATACACTCTGTGCCATCATTCCTATCTCATCACTATTCTTAGCTAACTGTTCAATCTCTTCATTATCCTGAAAATCCAAGTTAGCGGTTTGATCTATAATCTCTGTCATCTTTTTAATTGATTTAACTATATGTGAACTTATAATTACTCCTATAATAACCGAAATCGCTACAGCCAACACTGAAAACAAGAAAATCTTTATAGATAGATCATTTGCATTTGCTTCTATCTCGTTCGTTGGTGCCGTTAGCACTACATTCATACCATTTTGCAATTTTGAAAATACTAATTGGCTATTAACACCATTGTACTTATATTTTAATAATTTTCCTTCATTATCAGCATTCGTTAAAAATTCATCAACTTTATCTCCGAACGCCTCTACATTTGTATTATATTCTAAATCACCATGATGCATAATGTTTCCGCCGCCACTAATTAAAAAAGCTGAACCGCTATCATATACGCTTATTTCATCTATTATTCTAGTTATCTCGTTAAAATCTATATCCATTCCAATAATACCAACAGATACTCCATCTACATAAATCGGTACTACATAAGAAATCATATATATTCCTACATTATCATTATAGTATGGTGCTAACCATATTGGCGCTCCATTCTTAACAGGAACATAGTACCAACCTACATGCTCCATATCATCTTCGTCGTACATACTAAAATCTGTCGGTGTTAGACTATCAAATGGTACATCTGTAGATGTTCTGCTAAAAAATAATCCTGATGTTGGTTCTGTAAATTCTGGATTATATCTTACATATACACAAATAGCACCATTGGTATGCATTCCAAAGTTAACTACATCCTCCTCTATGCTCTTTGTATATTCCTCGACATATCTATCACTTGTCTTAAACTTATTAAAATCCAAATCACTAATCGACATGTCCACTAATGTATCTACTGATTGCTCAATACATTGTAATATTGTATCTACTTCTTCTCCACGTCCCCTAGCATTAAGTCCCATTATATTCTGAGCTTCTTCTTTTGCTACCTTACCCGAGTTCATAATGCTAATGCCTCCAATAATAATCGCTGCTAGCAAAGAACTCAAACTTATTCCTAGTAAAATCTTAAATTTTAACGACTTCATAACACTTACCTACCTTCCCCTACACTTTTACGATCACTTATGACTAACTTCTATTATATCACACATATCATATATATACATATTATTCTCTTCTTAATGTATAGGTATTACATTCACCCTCTGGTGCTGTATTAATATAAGTCGTTCCATTAATATCGTATCTTACTGCATAGGTAATTCCACCACCGCCATCATGTACACCTTCAATTTGAACAAGTCCTGTAGAAGGAACTGTAATTTCTACAACCTTATGCTTTATCATAATATTTTTAGTTATTGGTTGTCCATCTACTAATACACGTATTACATCTCCATCCTCTGCAGCATAATCCCATACCCATATAGTCGTTGAATCTTGATTTGAGCTATGGACAATCTCATAATCTGTAGCAGTACCAGATTCATCACTATATGCTAATATTGTTCCTGCTGATATAACTGTAGATGCTTGTTCTTCTAATAATATTTGTGCTTCTTTACTTTCATCTATCGAGGTATACGCATTATCATATGCTATAAATGTTGCAACGGATAATACTAAACATATCCATCCAAATATTTTAGCTGGACCTTCTATCTTTTTTCTTTCACTCCTAATGTCATTTGTTTGTCGTATAGGTACATTATTTATATGCTCTGGTTCACTTTCAGGAACATTAATAACATTTACATTCTTCTGTTGAATTATTTGATTATTTTTCTTATTCTCCTGTATGTTTGATTTCATATCCCCCATGTTACTGTCCTCCTAATGCTGTAGACTTTCTATATTTAAAATATACACATTGTACAAGTCTTGCTACAATCAAAAATAGTATAGCTAGTATTTTAAATAACAACTTTCTACTATCACCATCCTCAGTATAACCAAAATTAACTATCATAATAGTTAAAATACATATTATATAATCTATAAACAATACCTTAACATATGGATATAGCCAAGGAAATGTATAATACATTTTTCTAAATTGAGGTACTAGTATTGATAAACCAATTAAAAAACTAAATATTGAAATAAACATTATAAAACTCTCATTTATAGATGGATTTGCAAATCCTGACCCAATAATAGCAGGTAAATACATCCCTGGAGAACATATAACTAATAATGGCATAAAGAAAATAACAAGCCAAAATGCAATAATTATAAATAATATTGCTGGAATACCTATCCATATCATTTTTGTCTTCATATCTACATCCCCCTAACATCTTCTGCTTCAATGGTTATAAGTTCTTCTCTTGTTAAATCTGGATCTGTGCTTAATCTTAATGCTTGCTTATTAAGAGACTTTTCAAACATATTTCGTACATATCTTCCATTTCCAAATGTTGTATCATTCTTAGCTTCTTCAACTATTTGTCTAAACTTATCCTTAGCCTCATCAGATAAAACATAACCTTTGATTCCATACAATTCATCTGCTATCTGCATTAACTCATCTGTACTATAATCAACAAAATCAATGAAATTAGGGAAGCGAGACTTTAATCCTGTATTAGTCTGTAAAAACATTTGCATTTCCTTGTTATATCCTGCAAGAATAACAACTAACCTTCCTCTATTATCATCTATTAATTTTACTAATGTATCTATGGCTTCTTTTCCAAAGTCATTATCTCCTCCAGAAGCTAGAGAATATGCTTCATCAATAAATAGTACACCATCCATTGCTTCTTTTACTTTTTCTGTTGTCTTAATTGCTGTTTGCCCTACAAATCCTGCTACTAGTCCAGCTCTATCCGTTTCAATAAGCTTATTAGTTTTAATTACACCTAATCTGTATAGCACCTCTACAATAATACGAGCTACTGTTGTCTTTCCTGTTCCTGGATTTCCTGTGAATATCATATGTAATGTTTGCTCATTATCTACTGGTAATCCCATCTTCTTTCTTTCACTCTGTATTCTTAATTTTGCATTCAAACCTCTGACAAAATCTTTAACTTCTTCCAATCCAACTATTTTACTTAGCTCTGCTTCTAAATCATATGCATCTTGCGTCTTATTATCTTGTAAAATATCTTCGTTAGTTATAATTACTAATTCTTCATTGCTTACATCACTAGAAGCTATTCTTGATGATTGATTTCTTAATATTTCTTCTATAATATTTCTTATCATACGACCATTTCCTGAATTAGCATCAGAATATTTATGTCGTTGATTAATTACTTCCTCTAATGCTTTCTCAGATTCATTGTTTAAAATAAATCCTTTGGCGTTAATTAATTTTAATGCTATTTGATGCAATTCGTTTGCAGAATAATCCTTAAATTCAATTTGCAATGGGAATCTTGATTCTAGAGCTGAATTTGTTTTTAAAAATTCTCCCATTTCTTTTTTATATCCAGCTAGAATTACAACTATTTCACCTCTGTAATCCTCCATTAACTTAACTAATGTATCTACAGCTTCTTTTCCATATCCAATTGCATCATTAGCAAGGGCATAGGCTTCATCAATAAATAATACTCCACCTAATGCTGACCTAAAGACTTCTTCTGTTTTCTTTGCTGTCTGACCAGGATATTCAGAGACCAAACCACTTTTATCTATTTCAATAAGTTGTCCTGACTTTAATATCCCCATATCTCTAAGCATTTCTGCCACTACTCTAGCTACTGTAGTCTTTCCTGTTCCTGGGTTACCCATAAAAATCATATTTAAAGTTTGAGAAGAATCAACCGTTACTCCTGCACTTCTTCTTTTTTCATTTGCAATTAAAACCTTATGTTGACCTCTAATAAATTCTTTTACATTTTCCAAACCAATAATCTTTGCTAGAGATTCGTCTAAATTAAATGAATCAAAGTTATTAATATTAAAATCAGCAAGTGTTAATACATCCATATCTTCATCTGATGAATTAAGTAGTCTCTTTGATTGTTTAATAATTGCTTCTTCTACAATATTTCTAACTAAACGTCCATTACCACTATCATTTTTCCCTTTTATTTGTTTACGTTCAAATAATTTTAATAATGAATCTTTGCAATCCTCACTAACTGTATAACCCTTACTTATTGCAGTTGCTATAAGAATATCATACATCTCATATACAGAATAATCTTGAAATTCTATAATGTTAGGAAAGCGAGACTTAAGTCCTGAATTAGTTCCTAAAAACTCATTCATTTCATTTTCATAACCTGCAAGTATTACAACTAAATCATCTCTATTATCTTCAATGCCTTTTACTAATGTATCTATTGCTTCTAATCCAAATGTGTCTTCTTTGTCTCTGCATAACGAATATGCTTCATCAATAAACAAAACACCTCCAATAGCTGATTTAATAACATCTCTTGTCATTTGAGCTGTTTGACCTACATATTGACCTACTAAATCTGCTCGTGTTACTTCCCTAAGTTGACCTCCCGATAGTAAGCCTAATGCTTTCATATATTTAGCTACAATTCTAGCAATAGTAGTCTTTCCAGTACCAGGATTTCCTATAAATATCACATGCTTAGAAATACTAGCTAATTTCTTACCACTATCTTCTCTCATTTTCTGTATCTTCAAATTATCTTCTAAATCAAGAACATACTGTTTTACAGAATCAAGTCCGATAATAGCATCTAACTCTTTCTTTACCGCATCTAAATCAGCAGTATATTCCTTTTTCTTATACTGCGATAAATCTACTTCCTTACCATCAATTATAACCGTTAAACTGCTCTTTGTAATCATTAATGCTGCTTTATTATTTTCAATATTATTTTTCATTTTATATTCAGATAATGGTTTATATAGTTCCTTATCAATAGCTATTTTAATGCCATTTACACCTGTAATGTTTTTATATAATTTAACAAAATATTCAGTAACTTGCTTGTCTATTACAGTATTACCAATCACTATATTAAGGTTATTCTTTACATTTACTAACGACACCTTTATAAAATATTCAGTTATTGCATATATATCTAGCATATTATATGGTTCAATTATTACAATATCTCCAATTGCATTCATTAACTTATTTCCAAATACATCAGCAATTTTATTTTCATTACTTTCTGAAAGAAAAACAAAGAATTTATTATTTGTTGATATTTGACTAATAATATTTTCTACCATACTTCCTGTTATTTCTGTAAGAACATTATTATTCATAGTATATCTTCCATCTAGTAAATATTTACCTGACAGACAAAGTTCTTGCATTATTCCTATAATACTACTATGACAATATTCATAGTTATCGAATGTAATAACATCACCATTTGAATATAATGCCGCATAAATGTCACTTAAAAAAATACCTTTATCATCTGGTGATTGATATCTAGCTAAATCAATGCAAGCAATATCTTCTGTTTTCTCAAACTTATGCTTTTTTAGTTCTCTTAATACTAACTCAATACTATAATGCTTTCCCGAACTTTTTTGCCCCAATACAAAAATTATATTCTTAGGCAACATATTATTATATCCAGTAACAAATGGTCGCTTAAATGCTATACATAAGTTATGAACATATGCATTTTGACCAAAAAACGATTTTTTAACATCTTTTTCAATAATGTCAAATGTATTAGCCAAATCATTTGTACTAGTACCCGCTTCTCTCTTTTCATTATATACAATCGTTTGATTCACAACGCTCACATTATTAGGTTGTGTCGTTTCAGCATTATAAATCTTTTGTGCAGGCACAACTCCCTTATTAGGCATTGAATTCTGCATGTTTTGCGATTTCTGCTGTGCCATTTGAGGTGTTTGATGCATTTGTTGTTGATGCATAACAGTTTGATTAACCACGCTTTTACTTTTTAACATCTCATTATTATCTACAACTCTTCTTCCAATAAATCCATATTTCATACCTGCTTCAATTATCGAATACTCCGGAAATAGGAACTTTAAAATTGAAAGTATTTTGTTTTCTGATTTCATAATCGCTCCCTTACATGTTTAAACATTATTATATAATTTATTCTGAAACTAATCTATAAACAGATCCAACACTCTCCATAATTCTTCTGCACTAAGAGGCTTGGTAATATATTCATCCATACCTGACTCTTTTCCAGTTACTATATCTTCTGAAAATGCATTAGCAGACATTCCTATAATAGGTATATGCTTATGCTTGGCACTAATTTCATATTTACGAATCTCCCTTGTTGCCTTATATCCATTCATTATTGGCATCTGTACATCCATAAAAATAATATCATATTCCTTCTCTGATACTTTCTTTATCTGCTGTACCGCTTGCAATCCATCTCTAACACTATCTGTAATGATGCCATATTGTTTTAACATCTCTTCAACTACTTCTATATTAATTTCATTATCTTCAACTATTAATGCTTTACCTTTTTTTGATCTAGAATTATCACTGACCAAAGCTTTGTATTCAATCAAACGCTCTGTAGTACCACTAACTCCGTCTCCTCGGTATGGTTTTAGGTATAGATACATAGTACATGTAGTTCCTTCACCTATTTTACTATCAATATGTATCTGTCCGCCCATCATATCAACAATGCTTTTGGTAATTGCCATACCTAAGCCTGTACCCTCAATACCACTAACTGTTGATGTCTTTGCCCTCTCGAAAGGTTCAAATATACGTTGTACAAATATTTCATTCATACCAATACCAGTATCGTTAACAACGAATTTATAGCTACTATACCCATGGTGGGCTGTTGCTTCTTGTGTTACAGTAACCGTTATCTTACCCCCTGTTGGCGTGAATTTTATAGCATTGCTTATTAGATTTATTAATGCTTGTTGTATATGTAGCGTATCGCCCATTACTTGTTCGTTAACAACATCTTTAAGATATATGTCAAAGCTGTGATTCTTTTCTTTTGCTTGTGGCTGAACAATAGTATATATATTAAATAAAAGTTCAGAAATATCTACTATTTCCTCAGTTATAATTACTTTACCACTCTCAATTTTACTCATATCAAGTACATCATTAATTAAACTTAGCAAATGGTGGGAAGATGTTGTTACTTTCTCCAAACAATCTTTTACTTTTTCAGGATTGTCCATATTAACTAATGCAATATCTGTCATACCAATAATTGCATTCATCGGTGTTCTTATATCATGAGACATATTAGATAAAAACAAAGTCTTTGCCTCACTAGCAGATTTGGCTGCTGCAAGAGCAATCTTCATATCTTCTTTTGCTTGTTTCTCTCTTAATTCTTTTCTACGGATAATATATAAATACATTGTAAGAGCTGTTAATAATATAATAATCAATATAGTTGACCATATGATTATTATATTCTTATAACTTCTAATCGAGCTTACATATTCGTTAAATCTTCCTGTTGCTTTTTCTGACATAATTTCAATAAGTTCTTCTAGTTCATATATCTTAGGATTGATTTCTTCATCCACAAAGTGCTTAATATCTTCATCAGTAACATTAGGTTGATTACACATTTCTAATAATTCTTCTTGCCTATCAATTATTTCATCATATAAGTCCTGTAACTTTACAGATTCTTCAATACTAGGAAGATATTGATCTACAATTATTTTAACTGATTTATCACATTCCTCATCAATCTCACTATAATGTATTCGTACACTCTCTATCGCTTCTGGCGTACGAACAAATTCCAATCGTTCACATAACGTATGAATCTGGTATATACCTCCTTTAATATCTCCTAATGCTACAACCACTGGAAATGGATGTTCTTGTATGGTATCTACTTTATCATACATTTTCATACTAAAAATAACTGTTATTCCATAATAAATTAACAAAAAGGCAACCAATATACTTGCTGTATACGTGGTTACTTTCTTATATGCTTTCATTATTTCTCTTTTACTTGGTCTTTTCATGATATACACCCAATAATCTTTCTATACAAATTATTTTTCAAAGTTTCTCCCCTTTTATTACATAATAATACCACAGAAAGCCTTACTTTACCAACCAAAAAGCAACCTAAGTAAAATCACTTAGGTTGCCCATATTTTCTTATACTTCTACAGATTCACTAACTTCCACACACACACTTTCACTAGTATCTATATTACTTTCACTACTGCCACTTATATTACCGTTTGAGGTGTTCTCATCTTCCTCATCATCCGTTATGCTATCATATTTTTTCGGATCAGCCTTTGGTATTCGCATCCTCATTGCCATATCATATAAATCCGATCTATTTTTTTGCAAATATATTACATCCTTAAGTGGTACTTCATCACCACTTGCAATGCGCATTGCTATAGTCATGCATTTAGAATTGACTATGCCACTTTTTTCTGCTGCTTTTGATTGCTCTTGTAACCGCTCCATCTGCTCTTTAATTACTGATGCCGAAACAATACCTACATCTACTCGCCCTCTAGAATTATCTGATAGCTCAAGAGTTACACCTGCCTCTTCTGATAATACATTACTATCTTCTTTACTTGATAGTGTTACATTCTGCCCTGTTTTATTCTTAGTTACCATTCCAAAATGATTAACACCATCACTACCATTAATCTTCATATGACCCCTCCTTGTCGTTTTTGTTAGAAAATCCATTTTCTACTTATTACATCGGCACGATAGGGGATATTACTTATAGCGTAATTACACCACTAAATATTGTTTCTGGTTCTAGTATTACTTCTACTGATTTATTTTCAAAACGTATTACTGCTGGTATCTGATTTTTAGTGCGATTAAGCATAACTATAGAATATTCATTATCCTTCTCAAATGCAGTTACTTCTAAGTTTTCCGAATAGGTTGTTGTTCCAATTCTTACAGAACCTTTCTTTATAAAATGACTAAAATGCCATATATAAGCTAGAGTATTTCTCTCAATTAATTTTTTCTTTTCTGTATTAAATAAATATGGCGCATCACAATAATTGCCTACATGATTTGGTCCACCAATCTCATCTAATATAATATTCCAATCATAGAAAGCTGTAAGTCCATGATTTAGATTCCCTATAATATCATGAGCATATTTCTGTGCATTTGATAAATACTCATCCTGTGAAAATTTACTATACTCAATGCAAGCTTCTGATAAAATGATCTTCTTATCCGGGAATTTATCTCTAATCATCTGTAATGCATCAAAGTGATCTCCACTATACCAATGCACAGCAATACCTTCTACCATCAAATTTGTCTCTTCATCAATAATCTCACATGCACGTTCAAAGGCACGTTCTTTGTTATGATCCCAGATATATACCTTTATATCCTCCAGACCATTTTCTTGTAAAGATGGCCATAGATAATCTTTTAAGAATTCTTTTTCTGCTGCACCATCAAATATACATGAGTCCCAAGTCTGTACTGCTTTAGGTTCATTTTGAATGCTAATATGAGTAACTGGTACACCCATTTCTCTATATTTCTTAATATAAGTACAGATATAATCTGCCCATTGTTTCTTGTATTCAGGTAAAAGTATACCTCCACCATTTCTATGATTATTCGATTTCATAAATGCCGGTGGACTCCAAGGAGTTAACATTACTTCTAAGTTGTCTCCAACCTTATCCATTACATCTCGTAGTAATGGTAATATATACTTATTGGCTCTGCTCATATCAAAGCCTTCCATAAATTCTTTATCTGATGCTTGATAATGCTCTAATGAAAAATCACAACTATCTATAGGAATACGTACTAATCTATAGCTCATATTTTCTTCATTGAAATAATTAGATAACATTTCTTGTTTCTGAGAGTCGTTAAGCTGTGAATATATGTATCCAGCCGAATCTGTTAACGCTCCTCCAAACCCATCAAAACATTGATACCTTACATTAGGATATATATTTACTACTTGATTCTCTGTCTCTATATCTTCTCTAAATTCAACTTCATTATATATTGTAGTTCTCTTTTGTTCTAAAAAATCTGTCATTACATACTTCATTATTTCCATGTCTATACTTCCTTTCCCTGTGAAGTCTTACGGTATTCACTTGGTGGAATACCTGTTATTTTCTTAAATACTCGGGAGAAGTATTTCTCATCACGAAATCCAACTTTATAAGCTATTTCGTATGTTTTTAAATAATTTTGTTCTAAATATACACGTGCATGTTCAACTCTTACTGTATTAAGCAATTCATTAAATCCACATTGTAAATGTTGCGAAAATAATGTTGATAAATACCCCGCTGTAATTCCTGCATAATCCGCTGCCTCTTGAGCTGATATATCTTCGTTATAATGTTCTTTAATATACTCCTCGGCCCTAAGCACCACTGCTGGAATTCCTAGCACATCTTCGCTTACCTCTTGTTTCTTAAGCTTACCCTCTATTTCGTCTGCAAATTTATTCACAAGACTTAAAATATCTCTTGAACCTACTGGTTTTAACAAATAATCTCTGGCTCCAAAATGCAGTGCTTGTTGAGCATATTTGAATTCATCATACGCACTTAGAATAATGGTTATAGGCTTAATTCCTAACTTATTTGCCTCTTGCATTACTTCTAAACCAGTCTTTAACGGCATTCTAACATCTAGCACCATAATATCAGGGCGATGTAGAATAATCTCATCTAAGGCTTTTTGTCCATTTTCAGCAGTATATATTTGCTCAAACCTATCTGTATGAAGTTGTAGATATTTACATATACCATTTCTTATGGCATCTTCATCATCTGCAATTAATAGTTTTAATCCCATAATATCAACCTCATTCCTTGTTATACAATCGTATAATAATTTCTGTTCCTTCGCCTGGTTCACTATTAACTAGTAATTCAAAGTTGTCATGATATTGTAAGCTTAATCGTTCTTTTACATTCTTTACTGCATATCGTCCAATACGTTGTCCCCTATATCTGTCTGCATCATCTACTTCAAAGATGGCTTTAATCTGTTCCTCGTTCATTCCTATTCCGGTATCACTAATAACAAATTCTATTCCTTTTTCAATTCGACAGCCCTTAACAACTATACTGCATGGATCGTCTACATTTTCAAAACCATGTACAATAGCATTTTCTACAAATGGTTGTAATATTAATTTAGGTATGGTCTCTCTTTCAATATCTTTATCAATATCAATACTATATTCTAATCTTGTATTAAATCGCATCTTCTGCACTTTTAAATATTCTTTTATTAAGTCACGCTCTAGTCCTACTTCTATTATTCCTTTTCCTTCTCCGAGTACCATTCGGAAAAGATTTGCTAATGCTAATATATTATCTGCTATATCATCATTGCCTGCACCTAATGCTTGCCAATATAATGAATCTAGCGTGTTATATAGAAAATGAGGATTAATCTGTGCTTGAAGTGCTGTAAGCTCACTTTCTTTTTCCCGCAGTGTTATTACATAATTCTCATCTATAAGACTTTTAATATCTGTTACCATTTGATTAAAACCTGCTGCCACTTCGCCGATTTCATCCTTCGTATCTACTGAAACTTGTTGGTTAAAATCGCCTTGTCTAAATTGTATCATTGCATCTTTTACTCGACCAAGAGGTCTTGTTATAACGTTAGATACTAATATTAGTACAGGAAACATTCCAAGTAAAACTCCAAGTAGTAATAAAATCGGTGCATATGCCACACTTAATAATTGATCATTAATGCTGTCTTTAGATATCAGCATACAAGATATAAGACCACTGTCCTCATTCTGTTTTACAAATACATTCCAGTTATTATAAGAAAATTTATCTACACCAGCTACGATGTAATTTTCAAAGAATTCTTCTCCCGAAAAAAATCCCTCCATTTCTTCATTGGAACTACCTCCACTAACAAGTAATTCACCTTCTGGATTCAATACAACTACTGCATCACCTTCATGTATTAATGATGTCTCACATGTTGTTTTGTATTTGCCTGCATCTGCTCCTATTACTAGATATCCTAATTTTGTTTGCTTTGATAAATCATATATCTCTCTATAAAGTACTATTTTCTCTGTTCTATTTGATTTGTAAACATCACTGGAATATTTATTAATTCTCTCCCAGTTAACTTTACCCTTTGCCTTTACTGCCGTCTCGTACATTTCTGTATCTCTAACATCTTCAATACTTGGTAAATATGCTGTCGCATCTAAACTTCTTTGATATGGATTCACCCCGTTTTCAGGGTATATTCCTAATGTTTTAATGTATCCTTTTAAAGCAAGCGTATCTTGTATAAATCTCATAGGAGCCTTCTCCTGCCATAGCTGAGAATTCTCATTTAAAATTTCTGGTTCTTTTGATGTAAGAATCTCTGAAATATCATAGTTAATACATATATATGTGGACAATTCTATAATAACTTGGTTTAACTCTTCTACGTTTGTACTTAAGTTATCAACACCGTTGCTTCCAAGTTCATTTAATTCGTTTTCCATTCTATTGTAATCTTGAAAAAATACAATCAAACTAATTAAACATAGTATTGGAGCTACCACAATATATGTGTACACTATCATTTTTTTCTTAATACTCATATCATTAATACGCTGTTTTAATTTCATATTGTTTATCCTTTAACTGCACCTGCTGCTACACCCTTAGTAATATGTTTATTTAATACAATATACACAATAACTGCTGGAGCTGCTGTTAATGCCATTACCGCAAACTGTACTGCATAGTTAGAAGAGTATTGTCCAGTAAACTCTAATACTGAGAACGGTAACGTCTTCCATTTTGGTGTGCTTAGGTATGTACTTGCCATCATAAATTCATTCCAATTGTTCAAGAATGTCATAATAGATACTGTTGCAATTGATGGTTTTAGAAGTGGTATCAAAATCTGAAATACTATTCTATATATTCCACATCCATCTATTACTGCTGCCTCTTCCAATTCTATAGGTATTGAATCAATAAAACTAGTCATTAAGAACATTGCCTGTGGTAGCGAAAATGCTACGTAAGGAATTAAAAGAGCCCATATTGTATCTGTTAATCCAAGCATATTATATATTTTGTAATTTGGCAATAGTGTTGCATGAATAGGAATCATCATTCCCAAAAGTAATATAGTCTTTACTGGCATACTTAATCTCCACTGCATTCTCTTACATGCATAAGCCGCCATAATTGATATAATTACTACTATAACTACTGCTAGTACATTTATTAAAACGCTGTTTTTTAAATATAAGAGAAAATGTCCATCTACAAATGCTTTTACGTAATTTCCCCATTGTATTTTCTTAGGTATTATAAGTAAACCACTAGTAAACATTTCTGTACTACTTGCTAGAGAAAAATCAACTAACCATACTAGCGGAAATATCTGAACAATTGCTGCCATAATCAATACAATCCATAATAAAATTCGTTTAGGTTTTATGCTTATTTTCTTATTCATGATTATATACCGCCTTTCTCTTTTTTATTTTCACTTCATTTCTTTCTGCAAATATTATATTTAATAGTATTGTAACGGCTATACAAATCACTATAAATACAACACCTATTGCATTACCATAACCGTATTGGAATGATTGAAATGCTTGTTTGTAAAGATAGGTTGCTGCAAATTGTGTACTATCTCCTGGTCCACCATTTGTTAATAAGTACACCGTCTCCATCTGTTTTAATGCTGAGATAATTGCCATTGTAACATTTACCTGTATTACCGGTTTCATAAGCGGAAGTGTAATACCGAAAAATGTTTGAATAGGATTAGCTCCATCAATAGCTGCTGCCTCATATAATACTGGATCTATATTTTTAATACCTGTGTAATATATAAGCATACCCCATCCAAATCCATGCCATATAAGTACTAGAAGTACTGACCATATTGCATATTCTGGGCTAAACCAATTTATCTTTCCTTCAAATCCTAATGCGCTAAGTACGTTATTTAATAGACCGTAATCTGGGTTATATATAAACTTCCATAAGTAAGCAATAACTGCTACTGATATAACGTTAGGAATAAAATATACACAACGGAAAAATCCTTCTGCTTTTCCTTGTAATTTATCTAATACTGCTGCTACCACTATTGCTATTGGATGTTGAATACATATAAATCCAATTGCTAGAAGTAGTGAATTAAGTAATGCTCTGTGCAAAGTTTTATCTTGTAATAAAGCCTTATAATTATCCATTCCTATAAATGTTGCTTCTCCCATACCAGAGTAGTCTGTAAATCCATAATATACACTTAAACAAATAGGTGCTAGTATGGCAAATACAAATACTAAGAGAGCGGGTAAAATAAGACTTAAAATGACAGCTTTGTTACTATATAACTTCTTCATCTTCTATACCTCCTGTCAGAAATAGCCGCCCCGTGGGAGCGGCCATTCAGTCTCATTTATTTACATTTGTCTCCGATTGTACCTAAGAAATCATTTACTGATTTTGTTCCGTTTGATACGCTCTGAATCTCACTTTCTATGCTGCTCTTGAATTTTGAAGGACCACAATCATTTATTGGTGTTCCTGATAAGCTTGTTGCATTGTTTACTAGCTCTGTTAATTGTTTTTGTAATTCTGTCTCATCACCTGTCATATATGCTGATTGATCTTGTGCTGACATTCCAACACCATTTTCCCAACCATATTTTGAAAGTTTGTCTGGTTGATATAAGTAATTTAAGAATTTAACTGCTGCTTCTTTGTTCTTAGAATCGGCTGATATACCATATCCTCCACCGTTCCAAGCTGCGATATCTGTTGCTTTACCTTTTCCACCTTCTACTACTGGCATTGTAAATACACGAATGTTAGTACGTACATCTTCTGGAATATCTTCATTTAATGCCATTGAGCTCTCCCAGCTTCCCATGTAGAACATTGCAGCTTGACCATTTGTGAATAAGTTCATTGCTGTACCATAATCTTGTGAATCAAAACCATCTTGGAACATTCCTGCTTCTACTGTTCTTCTAAGAAGTTCTGTTGCTTCTACAAATACTGAATCTGTAAAATCTGCTGTTCTAACTGCACCACCAACGATTTCTTTACAGCTTCCATTTATCTTATTAACAATGTCTGTTAAATATATTGCTAGTGGCCATCCGTCTCCACCATCCATTGCCATCGGAATAATGCTTTTGCCTTTGATATCGCCAGCTAATGCTAACATCTCATCATAAGTTGTTGGTACTTTCCAACCATTGTCTTCAAACATTTTTTGATTATAATATATAACTGCTACATCTGTATTTCTTGGAAGACCATATAGTTTATCATCTTTCTTAAATCCTTCTAATGATCCTTCTAAGAAACCATAGTCTGCATAATCTGCTTCGTTTAATTCTGCTAACACACCTGCATCTAATACTTCATCTAAGAATGCTGGTTGACCCCAGATACTTACCACATCTGGCATACCATCCATTGCATATGCTTTGAATTTTGTCTTGTATGCTTCTTCGTCTAATGCCTCTACTTCGATTTTTACATTTGGATTCTCATCCATATACTCATCTATAATTTGTTGCTCTACAAGTCCTTGACCATTCTTTCTGTCTGGTAGATTTGAAAATAATTTCAATGTTACTTGTTCTTCAGTAACCGCTCCTCCACCGTTGCTTGCTGCTCCTTCTGTTGTTGGATCTGATGTTGAATCACCACTACATCCTGTTAACATTGTAGCTAACATTGCTACGCTTAATATTCCTGCTAATAATCTCTTTTTCATAAGATTCGCCTCCCGTATGTTTTATTTGATAAATTGATTATAGCATTGCCATTTTATCAAAAGTAGATAACAGATTTTCAAAAGGGTGTAATATTTTCGAAAATTTATCCACCCTATATTAGTTTAAATAATTTATATTATTATACTTCATTTTGGTAGGAATAGAAAATAGGCGAGGACATGTTGCCCTCACCTAAATGATTGAGATTATTAGTATTATGTAATTTTTTCTATCCTACACGATTTAAAACAGGGGTTATAATTTGTATTTTTGCAATTGAATAAGATAATTTAAATATACCATCTGTACCACTATTTGCACATGCTATTACTTTTCCACCTGCTATATCTAATGATTCAATTTCAAATTTACCTGAACCTGAACCATTAATATCAACTACATCATAAGAATATTTTTTACCATCTACTATAGTAGCACTTAAATCAACTATTATTAACTTATTCTTATTTAGGTTACCATCATCAACTGTCCTTACTATATAAAATGTTCCATCTTCATAATGGGTGTCCTGAGATATACGATTATCAGCTATCTTAACATAAAATGACTTATAGCGAGATGCTTTACCTGATGCTAATGATACAACATCATATTTTCTATATCCAGTTGTATCTTGTTTTCCATTTACAATAAAATATCCACCTCTAGAATATGATATTGAAGATATTGAATGATTATAAGTAAAACCTTCTTGTATTACTCCTGATGTATTGATTCTAACTATTTGACTTCCACTTCCACTACCTATCATAGTTGCAACATAAATTGAACCATTATAATAAGTCATTCCATTACCATGTCCTATACTAGTTACTTGTCCACTTTTATTTTTAATCGTCTTTTTAGTAATAGTAGCTGATGATGATGTATAGTTTTTTATAATATATAAAACACTTGCACTATCTGTGCTATCTGTTTTAATACAATATAATGTGCTATCAACTATACACATTGTTCCTAAGTTGGTGCATTTAACCTTAGTTTTTCCATCCTTAAGTGTTACTTCCTCATCTGGTACATTACAAAGTCTAGTGTAACTTCCTGTCTCTGCCTGAGCTGGTATTGTATTGCTATTGCTAAATAATAAAACAGCTACTAATACAATGCTTAATAAAACTTTTGATTTTCTCGATTTCATAATAATCTTCCCCTCCATGATATATAATTTACTTTTATTCCAATTTTACGGAATTTAAACTACAATCGACATTATACCACTATCAATTACAACTTTCAACAATAACTTTATTATTATTTACTTTTCCACACTTCGAAGACATGTTTCTATAATAAAGATACAACAAAAAACCTCCATAAGTAGTTTTTGTTATTTCCATGTCTACTCATAGAGGATTATATCATCACATAGTACTTTTAGTGTCAACTATAAAATCAAATTAATTTTTATTATATCATCATACAAAACAGTATATTTATTATCTAACTGAATATCCTTATGAAAATGCCCAAAGTACCAATGCCTAAAATCTAGCTTTTCTTCTATTAGTGACAAAAACCTTGTCAATTCATCTTGCATATAATTTTTATTCAATATATTCTGCATATCATTAAAAATAGTATGTGTTACTACATAATTTACATTCCAATCTACATTGCTTAGATTATTAATTGCTTCCTCATATTCTTCCTTAGAAGGTAATTCTCTTGACCACCAACTTAAGCCTTCTTTTCTATATTCTTTATCATTAGATGAAGCTCCACCCATAGTAAAAAACTTCATTCCATCAATATTATATACTTGTCCCCTCATTAAATGAATTACTGTAGGTTGTATTCTATGTATCTTACCACCATTCCATATTTCTATAGGATATTCATCTAACTTATCATGATTTTCATGATTTCCATCTACAAATAATGTGGTAAATTTTTTGTTTTCAAACCATTTCTGCCACCAAATATCTGATGAACTATTATCCCACACTAATCCTACATCTCCACATATAATTACATAATCTTGTTTTGTAAGTTTCTTTTGTTCTACAAATCTTTTTCTATTCAATTTTGATACATCTATAGGACAATGAATATCTCCTGTTATATAAATCATATGTTTCCCCCTTATATATAACTCTTTATCTTCTTGCCAACATACCATCAATTTCTACTTGAGATTTTACACATCCTTCTAACATAATCCCATACATTCCAGGTGCCTTTGCTACCTGACATTTATCACGTCCTTGTTCAATTCCTACTATCTTACATTTAAATAATATCTCTCCATTTGTGTCAAAATGATACACTTCATCTCCAGCCTTAGCTTTTCCTTTTAGCACGTTTCCAATTACTACACATGTATTTTCTCTATTAATAATTTCGAACTTATCAATAATTTTATATTCAAATTTTATTTCCTCTTCTTTTTCTTCTTTTTTGAATTTATCAAATAATCTCATAACATCCTCCTATATTTATCATTATTTTATGCTTATTTATATTATAGTTGTTTAATTTAAAAAGTCACGTTTTTTATAGAAAATAGGCTGCCACTAATTGTGACAGCCTTATCTATATCATTAAATAATATATTAAACTTCAAATCCACCATCTACACGTAAACTCTGTCCAGTAACAAATGCCGAATCATCTGTTGCAAAGAATAATGCTACTGTAGCAATATCTTCACCTTTTCCTGCACGTTTTAGAGGTGCGCCTGTAACCATGTATTTAACTCCTTCTTCACCACCAACACTATCTAACATAGCTGTAATAATTGCTCCTGGTGCTATAGCATTTACACGAATCTCTGGTCCTAATTCATTAGCTAATGCTTTATTAAGTCCTTCCATTGCATGTTTAGAAGTGCTATATGCAACTGGTCCAAAATGTGCTGCATAACCAGCTACAGATGATGTATTAATAATAGAACCCTTACCTTGTTTCTTCATGTAAGGTGCTACTTGTTGTGCTAATATCATTGCTGAAGTTAAGTTTACATTAAATACTTTTGTCCATTCCTCTAATGTTATGTCTGTAACTGGTACTAAACTAAGCATTCCTGCATTATTAAACAACACATCTACTGTTCCATATGCTTCAACAGTCTTTGGTACGATGGTATTAACTTGCTCTAGGTCAGCCATATCTGCTATGATATACATTGCTTCGCCACCATCTTTTGTGATGTTATCAACTACTTCTTTGGCTCTGTCTTCATTTCTTCCTACAACTACTACTTTCGCTCCTTCTTTAGCAAATAAATATGCTGTAGAACGTCCCATTCCTGATGTTGCTCCTGTAATAATTGCTACTTTTCCTTCTAGTCTCATAATACTACCTCCGCACAATTGAATATTTATAATATTTTGTCTATAAGCTAATTTGCTTATCTTTATTAACTAACATTATACTACAAATAGATATATTTACCATGTAATATTAATAAAATTAAGATTATTTTTCTTCAATTCCTATTATTACCCTTTAATTTTCTATTAATATATTGCAAAATAAGCTATTTTTTATGACACATATTAGCACTAGGACACCCGTCACAACCACAGCCACATGATGTTTTTCCTTTTTTCTTATCATTTCGCATTTTCATTATGATTGCTACAACAATAACAATTAGTATACTTCCTACTAGAATAGTTCCACCATAGTTTGTTATAAAACTCATCATAATTATCACTGCCTTTCTATCTGATTATTTCTTTGCTTTACTCTTTTCTCTATTAGGACGAAATAGCATAAATAACATAATCGCTACTAATATAAATGCTACTACTGAACCAACTACATTGCCTTGACCTGTAAATAACATTCCAAGTTGATAGATTATCAATGCAATTACGTAAGCAAATACACATTGATATATAATCGCAAATGCTGTCCATTTGGCATTATTCATCTCTCGCTTAATTGCTCCCATCGCTGCAAAGCAAGGAGCACATAGTAAATTAAATACAAGGAAAGAATAAGATGCAAGTGGTGTAAATACTTCTTGTAATTTTGTCCATATCTGCCAACCATCTTCTGCTACTTCATCAAAGCCACCAAATAACACACCAAATGTTCCTACTACATTTTCCTTAGCAATTAATCCAGTAATTGTTGCAACTGCGCTTTGCCAATTCCCCCAACCTAATGGTACGAACAACCATGCTACCCATCCACCAATTCCTGCTAATATACTACTATCCATATCTACCATTCCAAAGCTTCCGCTATCCCAACCGAAGTTAGATGCAAACCATATAATTATAGTAGCAACCAAGATAACTGTTCCTGCCTTCTTGATAAATGACCATCCACGTTCCCACATAGAACGCAATAGATTGCCCATTGTTGGCATATGATAAGCTGGTAATTCCATTACGAACGGAGCTGTATCTCCTGAAAATAATTTTGTTTTCTTAAGCATAATTCCCGATACAACAATTGCAAAGATTCCTATAAAATATGCACTTGGCGCAACCCACCAAGCTCCGCCAAACATTGCTCCTGCGATTAATGCAATAATCGGCAATTTAGCTCCACATGGTATAAATGTTGTTGTAATAATAGTCATCTTACGATCTCTATCATTTTCAATAGTTCTTGAAGCCATAATTCCCGGAACTCCACATCCTGTACCAATTAACATTGGTATAAATGATTTTCCTGAAAGTCCAAATTTACGGAATATTCTATCCATTACAAATGCTATACGTGCCATATATCCACAGCTTTCAAGAAATGCTAAAAATAAGAATAGCACTAACATCTGAGGTACAAAACCTAATACTGCACCTACACCAGATATAATACCATCTACTATTAAATCCTGTAGCCAACCTGCACACTTAATAGCCTCTAATACATTACCTACAACTACTGGTATACCCGGTATCCATAATCCAAACATCTCCCAACCTTCACCAAACAAACAATCATTTGTCCAATCAGTTGCCCATGCTCCGACCGTTGTTACTGATATAAAATATACAAGGAACATAATTGCGGCAAATATAGGTAGTGCTAAGAATCTATTTGTTAATACCTTATCAATCTTATCTGAAGTAGTAAGCCCTCCTGCATTCTTTTTCTTGTAACATTTCTCAATAATAGCTGTTATATAATTATAGCGTTCATTAGTTATAATGCTCTCTGCATCATCATCTAAATGTTTCTCTGCCACTTGAATATCTTCTTCTATGTGATCTAACGTATCTTTACTAATACCTAACTTTGCTAATACTTTTTCATCACGTTCAAAGATCTTGATAGCATACCACCTTTGTTGTTCTGCTGGCATATCATGAATAGCCGCTTCTTCAATATGCGCAAGTGCATGTTCTACTTCGCCAGAAAAACTATGCTGTGGTATTGTTTTTGTTTCTTTAGCCGCTTGTATAGCTTCTTCTGCAGCTTCTAATATTCCTGTTAGCTTTAAAGCCGATATCTCTACTACTTTACAACCTAGCTTCTTTGAAAGTAATTCAATATTGATCTCATCACCACTTTTTGCTACAACATCCATCATATTTATAGCAACTACTACTGGTATACCAATCTCAGTAAATTGTGTTGTTAGGTACAGATTTCTCTCAATGTTTGTTCCATCAACAATATTTAATATCGCATCTGGTCTTTCCTCTATCAAATAATTTCTAGCAACTATCTCTTCTAAAGTATAAGGCGATAAAGAATATATTCCTGGTAGATCTACAATTACAACATCGTCATGATCCTTTAACTTACCTTCCTTTTTCTCCACTGTAACTCCTGGCCAGTTTCCTACAAATTGATTAGAACCTGTTAATGCATTAAATAATGTTGTCTTACCACTATTAGGATTACCTGCAAGGGCGATTTTGATTTCCATATGTATCTTCCTTTCCGTTTGTGTTAGTCTTAACTAACTCAATTCCTAAAAACATGGGGCATTGCCCCTAATATATCTATTCTACTTCTATCATATCCGCATCTGCTTTACGTAAAGATAATTCATAATTACGTACTGTTAATTCCATGGGATCTCCAAGTGGTGCTACTTTACGAACTGTAATTGATACACCCTTTGTAATTCCCATATCCATGATACGACGTCTGATCGCTCCCTCACTATTAAGCTTCACTACAGTAACTGTTTCGCCAATCTTTGCATCTTTAAGAGTTCTCATCTTAACTCCTCCTTGCTATATAACTAATCTATCTCATAATCTAAAGTACTATATTGTTATATAAACTTAAAGTATTCATAGGTATCTTGTGGTAAGTTACAACTAACCACGCTTCAAAAAAGAAGTTAGTCTAACCTAACTATATGCATGTTAGCACCAACTAACTCCTTTGTCAATAATTTTCTTCAACAAATTTTATGCTTTTAATATGTTCTATACTTAAAGTATATATTCATACAATATAAAATCTGTTGTACCTGTATCTTCATAAAATATTCTTACAGTATCCATAGGTTTAAATCCTATAGAAGAATACAATTTTTGTGCAGGAATATTTTCCTTCAACACATCTAATCGAATAGCCTTTTGATTATTCTCCTTAGCAATATTAATTACCTCTGCCACCATTTTCTTGGCTAACCCCTGGCTTTGATATTCATAAGATATTCCAAGTATATGAACAACACTTACTTCTCCTTGATTTGCATTAATGCCCCACTGAACATTTTCATATTCTTCAGCATATTCATGATTAATTACCATAGCTCCAACATATTTTTCATCAATCACTCCTACAAATAATTCTTTTTTTTCAATGGATTCTCTTAAAAAGTCTTCTGTTGGATATATACCTTTTTTCCATTTCGGGCAAAATTCTTTATCTGTCATTGCCACAATTAACGCATCATAAAATCGTAATACTTTATCATATTCATCTATTCCTATAGCTCTTATCTGAAACATACTCTAAACCCTCATTCTTTTTTCCCAAACATGCTCCTCATAACACTCAAACGAAATAATATGACTTTCATGTTCTTTAATTAATTCAATAATTTTCTTAAACTGTTTGTTCCCTAAATTAGTTTTAATTTCTTTTGCATATATAAATATTAAGTTAATTGGTTCTTTTGTTAAATTTTTTTGAATTTCCTCATAAAAATCATTTATATTATTTATATCTCTTCCATCTATAACTATATATTTTTCTTTATCTATATCTAATATAGGATTAATAATTGCTGTAACTGTTGCATATGCCACTGTCTTAGCACCTTCACGTACTGGAACTTTCTTCCCTACCCATAACGAATTTGAATAGTATTCTGGGCATATAAATTCAACCTCTACCTCTTTTGTTTCGCCGACTTTGATTTCTCCATCAAACTTTAAAAGACCAGTTGTTAACCTATCCTTTTCTATTTCAAAATGAGGTCTATACATAGGAAAAATTGAATGTTGTCTTACCCCAAGATTTTCAATTATAGCTTTTATATCTACTTGTTCTTTCAAATTGTATTCCTCCCTCATTGTTTGTCACAAATAATCACATATATTACTTTTCAATATTTCAATTATTTTATATAACCTATAATTTCTTTATCTCATTACTATATAATCTTATATAATTATAGCACATCTTACGAATTATATATAACATTAGCAATTATTGCTATATTACTTTCATAAATTATTGCACAATTACTCAAAAATTGCTATAATTAAACAATACTTTTAAAAGGGTGGTTAACTTATGGGGCAAATACTTTTAACATTTAATGGAATAAATAATCTAACCTACTTGATAGGCTTTTTTGTTTTTTTAGGAGGCTTTTAGGTGGGATTTTATTTAATGCCGTGATATATAGAAAAAGAAATAAATCATCTCTGAATTCCTCAGACATTTCAAATACACCCAATACACAACAAAACAATCTAGATACAATGTCAGAACGTTTACATCTAGCTCTCGCTTCTTCTGAACAAGGGGTTTGGGAAATAGATATTGCCGCTAGGACTGTAAGCTTTGATGATCGAATCAAGAAAATTCTTGATTATGATACTGACGAAAATCTTGTTTCCCTAGAAGAATGGAATGCATTTTTGGCAATACGTTTTACTGGTGAAGATTACAAAAAGAGTATACCTCTAAGTGATCCTAGTAAGTCTATTGAATATATCTTATATATTAGTTCTACACAAAAGTATATTCATTGTTTTTCAGATCCTATATTTGATTCAGAAGGAAAAGTTATCAAACGTATCGGATTAACAAAAGATGTTACTGAGCGTGAACATTCACTATCTCAACTAAAGTCCACTAAAGATTCGTTTAATATAGCCTTACAGAGTTCTAATGCCGGTTATTGGGAAGTTCCACTACAACGTAACGAGAACAACGAATACGTAATCCATTATGAAGAGAATTTCGCCAAATTATTTAGAATACCTCACAACAATCCGATTACTACCACTGAATGGTCAGATTATCTTATGCCAATATTAGATCCTGAGAAGTACAGCGATTTCCACTACTTCCTCAGAAACTTTGATGCTACTGTAGAAAAGATAATTACAGATGCTCATCTACAGTACCCTGATGGAAGCGAAATGTTTATAAAAAATTCAGCACAAATATCTTATGATAGACATGGTAATCCCGAAAAACTAATAGGACTATGTGTTGATTTCACTGAGAGCATTAAATCTCTAGAAAGTGCTAATAAAATATCTGAAACTTTACTTAATAGCATGAAGCAAATGATATATGTAGCAGATATTAATACTGATGAAGTTATCTTTGTTAATGACGTTATGATTGATGCTTTTGATATACCTAACAACTATGCTGGAAGAAAATATTGGGAGTTGTTTACTGACTGTAATATTGCCTCTGTTACCAAGGCAAAGAAATTCCTTGACGAAAATCCTAGTCAGTCTATATCTTGGGAACTTTATCAACCATACCTAAAGAAAGAATTAAGTTGCGTTGCTAGATATATCACATGGATTGATGGACGAACTGTATGTTTCCGTACTTATTTTGACATTTCTTCGTTGAAGAAAGCTGAACGCTATGTTCAAGAACAATTAAATCAACAAAAGGTTATGGCTACTATTGCTAAAGATTTTATACAAGCCGACAATCCGCGAATTGTTATCGAGAATTCCCTTCGTTCTATCGGAGAATCTCTTGACTGTTATCGTACTATCTTATCTCTATATAATAGTGAAACTGATAAGATGGAAAATGATTATGAATGGTTTAATCCAACCCTTACCGACACACCTAGAGATAAGAATTCAGTAAAATTTTCTACCGTCGAGAAGAACTTTGATAAGCTTTTACGTAACGAAGAACCTTATGCAATAATTGATTCAAGTCTTTTCCTACCGCATTTAAAAACTGATAAGCACCTAAAATCAATGTTATTTGTTCCATTTTATATAGATGGGCAGTTTGCTGGTTTCTTAGAGGTAATGAAATCTAAATATAATAAGGAGTGGACTGAAAGTGAGATTCAACTTACCCTAATGGCATGTAGCACTTATTCCATGTTCTTCAGTAGACAACGTATTGCCGAAAATCTAGTTAAAGCTATGACCAGTGCTGAAAATGCCAACAATGCTAAGAGCTCTTTCTTATCAAACATGAGTCACGAAATTCGTACTCCACTTAATGCAGTTATTGGTATGACGAATATTGCACTAAAAGATACCGCTATATCAGATTCTACTCAAAAATACTTAACTAATATCAAAAATGCTTCTGATGTATTATTAGATATTATTAACAATATCTTAGATATGTCCAAGATTGAAGCTGCCAAGTTAGAGTTAACCAATGACTATTTTGAACTTGATGAGATACTAGAAAACATTAAAAACATTGTTTCTGTAAGATCCAATGAAAACCACCAGCAACTTATATTTGATATAGACGACAATGTACCAAACACTTACTTTGGCGATTCATTCCGATTAACACAAATTATAATGAACATATTATATAATGCAATTAAGTTCAGCCATGAGTATGCTAATATATATCTTCATGTTAAATTAGATTCTACTGTTAACAATGCCGCATGCCTGAAATTTGAGATTGCTGATCAAGGTGTTGGCATGACACCAGATCAAATTGATCAACTTTTCAAACCATTTGAACAAGGTGACAACCGAACAGTTCGTAAATATGGTGGAACAGGATTAGGACTCGCTATTTCAAAACAACTTGCAGAATTAATGAGTGGAACAATTACTGTGGAAAGTGAATTAGGCATAGGAAGTACATTTACCCTTATTGTTACTTTAAATACAGTGCTTCCACAATTAAAGACAGCGCAAGTTCCTAATGATATACCTTTAGACACTTTGGATTTTAGTCGCAAACATATTCTCATCGTAGAAGATGTTACTATTAATAGAGATATTGTTAAGTTTATTTTAGAATATACTCATGTAGGCATTGATGAAGCAGAAAATGGACTTATTGCTGTAGATCTATTCAAACAGAATCCTAATAAGTATGACTTAATTCTAATGGATATTCAAATGCCAGAACTTGATGGTTATAGTGCAACCAAGTTAATTAGAGAAATCAATCAAGATGTTCCTATTATTGCTATGACCGCCCATGCATTTAAAGAAGATGAAGAAAAATCTCTTGCCGTAGGAATGAATGAGCATATCATTAAACCTATTAACGAAAAGATTTTAATTAGAACTATTGCAAAATATATTTTATAAAGGCTAAGGGCAAAATCTAACATTATAAATTAGATTTTGCCCTATTTTATTTCTTACCTTTTATTATTACGATTCTTTTTATTTGATACTGATACATATAATGCTATAGATAATACTGATAACCCTACTATTGTTAATACAATAAGAACCATACCACTACGTTCACTTTCTGCTATATTCATTGTCAAATTGTCGTTTAGTACAAATTTACCTTCATCAGATAATTCTTCCATCTGTTTTTCTACAGTTTTGGGATCTGCACTATTAACTAATTGTCCTACTGTATATACATCATATTCTCCAGTTTCTTCATTATATGATACTGCATACTGACATGAATCTCCTCCTGTGTTGCTACCAAGATTAGCGGCATTTTCAGTTTTGCCATTTCCTGCTGTCCGAGTTGATGAACCAGCATTTCCTTGCCCTAATCCACTGCTTTCCTTGTTTGCATTCTGTGATTGTATTATCGGTGATATTGCTTTGCCATCAACCGTCAAGACACCATTATTAACTGAAATCTGTTGTCCATCCCGATATACAGCCGTACCATCAATATATACAACCCCATTATCAGTTGAAAATATGCCATTATTCAAATAATATCCTATACCATTAATATAAATCACTTCATTATTTTGAATAGAAACCGTATTACTAATTGCGACTGTATCTCCGCCATTATTCTCTAGTAAGTTTGGAAGTTGCGGATACTTATTAGCGAGACCTTCAATCTGACCTAAATAACTCTCAGTTGAAGTAAAGTTAGTATTTTCCTCTATCTCTCCATTCCAATCTGAAAATTCTGATACCAAACCATTTATATTATTACTAAGATAAGACATTATTCCTTGAGTTTCTGCTGCTGTTGAACAAACGACTATTCCAGAATTGTAATCAAATCCAATAACTGAACCGTTTGTATAACGTAAAAGTACTATCGTTCCTGTATATCCCATATTATTTGTCATATGATGAATACCACTGTTTGCAGCACCACCTGTTCTAAGAGCTGTTCCATAATTGATTATGTTACCATTGTTTTCAAGTAGTGCAAAATAATTACGGTTTATACCTGTATTTGCACTAAGGATTACACCATCATATACTGCATTTTGTAAAGGTGACACAGAATAAATAGTATTACCTAAAGCAAACATGCGTTGTTGTACTACTTTCTTATCATAGATTGAATAATTATAGAATACATCAACCTTTTTACCCGAAATAGTAAATGAATAAAATGGTTTTGTTTCTGTCTTTTCAGTACCCACCACTGATGAAGTAATAGACTTAGATGAAAGGTCATATACATTTCCTTTATTATCTATGGCTTTACCTTGCCACATATGAATAAACTTTCCTGATCCTGCGAAAGGAGTATCTATCCATGCAGAGGATACAATTGCACCATTACTATCAATATAATACCAATAGTCTCCATATGTCATAACTGTGCGTCGCATATTTGTAGATAGGAATACATTATTACCATTTACAGATATATCCTTGTCCAAACCACATTTTAATGTAAGTACATTACCTTCAAAATTATATACTTCTCCATTTACAATTGCTGCTAAAGGAGCTTCTATAAATTCAATATTTATTGTATCTACTCCAGATGCATATACTACTATTTCATTTGGCGCACTATCATCATGGGGTAGTGGAATACCCATATTTTCTGAAGTATCATATATATCATTATCTTTAGCATAGCCCTTTTCAAAATTTAAATTTGCTTTGGTTGTACTAAGAACATAAGGCATAAAATCATTACCAAGACTACTGTAATCCCAGTAATCATCAAATCCTGCTGTTGTAAATGATACACCAGATTTAAAATCACTTGCTGCATATGTAACGCTACCCGTTGGTACTGCAGTAGTAACTTTACCATCTTCCACAACATCCAAAATAGATTTTAAAAACTGTCCATTTATTTTACTATATTGCCAAGCTACAAAATTCTTAATATTACCAGCACCACCATAACTTGTCGAGTTTGCCCAAATAGAACCATGACCTCCAGCTGCTGTTACTTCTGCTGCCACAACCATTGATTTATATTTATCACCGTTCAACGATAAAAGAGAACCACTAACGTTACCAACAACTCCTGCCGCATAATCTCCAGATGCTGTTACTCTTCCGCAATAATATATCTGACTCATAGAACGCATGCTATCTGCTGATTCATTGGTAATCTGTCCTATGATACCTCCTGCATTATTAGCATTTGCAGTAACTGTTGCACCACAAGCGATATAACTTAATTGTCCACGTCCCATAGAGCCAATAATTCCACCAGCATTGTTGCTTTTAGACGTTACATATACATCTTCTGCAACATAAGCATTTTTAATAATTACACTTTCTACTTCAGCAGGAGTATATCCTATTAATCCTCCTGCATTGGCATCGGCAATAACATCCACATCACGTACTACTAGATTATAAAGCGAGTATGATGTATCACGTGTAGTTGCATAACCAAACATTCCACCTGCACCGCCTACGCCTGCCGCAGTATTTGTACCAGTTACTTTAGTATCGATTACTGAGGATGAAAATGTATTATATCCCATACGTAATCCTATTAATCCACCTACATACGGTCCACCAGTAACTGTACATCCATTAGCTTTACAATCATTTACAGTACTCCAAGCACCTGTATTACCTATTAATCCTCCTGTGCCAGCTGTTCCTGTATAGGTATTATTACTAACCTTGCAATTTATAGCGGAACTATAATAAGTATTTACAGTACCTAATGAACCTATTATGCCACCAGCAGTAACGGTAAATGAACTAACATTACAATTTATAGCTGTTAAGCCTCTTTTATCTGCTGTAGAGCCATTTGTACCTCCTGCACAATATCCTTGGAATCCACCTGTTGTAGTATTTCCCTTAACTGTAGCATCTTTAATTGTTCCATAATTATAAGTTATACCAGGTGCTGTACCTGCCACATATCCAGCTATTCCTCCTACATAAGAAGTATATTGCAAACTAACAGTAACATTAGATGCATTAATATTATTTAAGGAACCATAAGTATAACCAACTAAACCTCCACCATAAGAACGTACAGATGTGTTGTTTTGAGAATCCTCAATGGTCATGCCATTAATTTCTATATTTGAGAGTTTAGAATCTGTACTTCCAAAAAATCCAACATTAGCACGGCTGTTGTAATTTACATACAAATAACAATTATTAATTGTAACCTTATCTACTAATCCACCACAATACACAATAACACCTGAAGCTCCCCTTGCAGTGCTGGCTTTTGTAAAATCAACACTAATATCTTCAAATATAATGTTACTAACATTTTGAGCTACTGATTCAATCCATGCATTTCCCATAGTATCACAAGCATATCTTAATCCTTTAAATCCATTGCTTCCATCAATTGATTTTCCTTCCAACCTGTTAATACGAAGATTTGTATAGGCAGTTGTTTTGCGACCAAAATCAACAGTTCCTATAATCATGAAATTTTCTTGTGTATTTCCATGCCCATCTTCCATAAGGCTATTCCATGCTTCTAAATTAGGTACTTCCCAATACATTGGCTTTCCATAATCAACGGTTACTGAATTACTTTGTGAAGCAAGTGAAACAGTAAGACGGTACATATCTAAAGCTTTTCTAATAGCATCGTTAGTAACTGCAATTTCAATATATGTACTTTCTATACCAACTTCTGGTGACAAAGGCGTAATTTCTACTATTGAATGCTTTTGTTCCTGAGATGCCTGACTTATATCCAATCCATCCAACTCCAGTTTTACAGAATAAGATTTTCCTGTCGAATCTTTAAGTACCCAATTACCATTTATATCTTTATCCCATTTATAACCCGGATGCAATAGTGTAGCTTGTAAATAATACTGATCTTTACCTTCTACTATTGTAGAGCCTGCATCAATTAACTCAAGTTCTTGCTCTGCTCCTTGACCTGGCATCATAATATCTTCTTGTCCATAAAGCAAAGTATTAGTTCCAAAGTAATATAGCTTCGGAAAACATCCATCTTTGAGCGAACTATAACTCCATTGAGAAGTAAATCCAATTGTATCTGTCCAAGTGGAAGCTTTAGCTAACTCTGTACCTGCTATCGTTTGGAATGCATCACTTACATCACCACTAGGTACTCCCGTTACTAACTGCTTGCTGTATGCATAGTTTCTATATAGATTGACTGAAGCTTTATATTTTGCAGAACCTGAAATACGGTGAACATTTGATGCTCCTGTTGTATATATATCTCCTACTGAAAGCATACCAAAGGCATAATCACCATTACTTTGTGCTTCTGTTCCTACAATACCTCCTGCCAAATCTCCTGAAGTATCTATGGTTACATAAGTAAAGCATCGTGTCATAGGCCTTGAATATTTATACCCTACTAAACCACCAACCTTACTTGCTGTTGAAGTAATAGTTCCATGGGTATAACAATCTGAAATATTAGAACCATAACTGTATCCAATAAGACCTCCTACTCCTGTAACAGCAGTAGAATTATTAACAGTTATATCTACATTCCTTGTATAACAATTATTATTTGAACGGTTAGTATATCCTACAAGTCCGCCCAAATTAAGTGCAACTGAAGATGGCAAATCTGAAATAACAGTATTGGATGCTGAGCAATTATACATTCCCATAGCTGAATATGCTACAATCGAACCTACATATTGATATCCAGAAACCAAACCATTAGTAATGTGAATATTATTTATTGTTCCATCAGTACCACTAGCATTACGAATAAATCCTGTATAACCTCCTAGTGTTGCACTTCCTACAAGTTTCATATTATCTACAACAAGATTACTTACTGTACCATTACTTAAATTGTAGATAACATAGGCATATCGGGAATTTTGAATACTAATATTTTCCAGAGCATGCATACCTATAAGTTTTCCGTTGTCATCATATATTCCACCATCTATAATACCAGTAAAAGATGCTGTTGATGTTTCACTAGTTTTACTACCATTTATAATAACATTACCTAAGCTCTGCTTAGAGAAATCTATATCTGCAACAACATGATAATTCCAAGTCATATGACTGTTAATGTCTTGCCAATCTGCAGCATTTGCAACAGCTTTATAAAAAGGAATCTTTATATCATAGTTGTTTGTATATGTATTAGTAGCTGCACCAGATACTGCGGTAATAGAATTCACATGGTATGTTGAAAAATAACCAGGATCTTCTGGATTCACTGATACTAATGCTGAAACCCAATATAACCCTGAGTCCATAGTTCCTTGATCAATAATATTAACATTTAAATTATTAATATTAATACCTGTAATCTTCATATGTTTATTATTAGTTACATAAAAAGTTACATATGCTGATGTATCTTTATCTACAGAAGATACGCCCTCTGTTAGTTTTGCATCTACTACTTGAGGAGTAGCCGCAGATGAAAGAACTGGTAATGGAAGATATTCCTGATATTTTGCCATTTCCGTAGGAAATACAAGACGTGGATAATATCCCATTAAAACACATGAATCTATATCAAAATTTCCTCCACCTAATGCATTCTGCTGCCAATAAGTTTCATATAACAAGCTAGGGTCTGCAAATGTCGCTGTTTTTGCAGTATAAGTATTTTGTGTAACATAATAAATATTATCAGAATATCCAGCCTTACTTCCCACAATTCTATCAGTTGTTGAGCGATTCGTTTTTGTTATTCCTTCACTTTTTTTGTATATATAAAAATCTCCAACCTGATAACAATTACGTTGTATAGCACTGGCATTATTTCCTAACATAGAACCAAAATTAGTATCATCCTCTATGTAGGTATCATAAATACAAAATACCCTATCCATGACACCTGTTGTAGAAAGATATGCTACTACCCCTCCTGATATAGATGCACTAGTATATGATCCTCTTTGTATAATAACTCTAGAGCCATTGGATGCATAAATGTATCCATCTGAGATATTTCCATAACTACTAGATGCTACTATTCCATTGGTATATCCATCTTGTATATAAGTGTCACCACCAAGTTTAACAATGAAATTCTTTAATTTTCCATCTGCGCTTATTGAAGTTACAACTATTCCTGTACCATTAACTATTACACCTGATTTTGTGCGTACAATAATATTTTCTGCAGTACCACTTAGTGTACTCATTACTCCTGCTGTAATAGTCTGGTTACCATTAAATTCAAACACAAGATTTTTAACTGTGGCTCCTGTTCCAACCGTTGATAAAAACCTGCTTGTCATTTGAGTATTACGTGTAATAATATGACCTTGGAAATCAATAGAACCATATACATTGTATGCTGAGTTAATATTATTTTCAAAATCATTAACAACCAAATAGTTACCATAAGGATTATATGTAAGCTTTGCCATATCTTCATTACAGGTAATAAGCTGATAAGCTCCATCTGTATGGAATGTAATATTTGCTAACTCAATAGTCTTTCCTTGATACACTACTGACATAGTAAGTTTCCATGACGTATTTTCCGGAAGCCCTGAGAAGTCAATGGTATCTTCTAATAAATAACCACCTGTTGCTGATTTTTCCAACGTAAGTTGTCGAGACTGGTATACCTTATATTCTGGATTTACACTTGACTCTGAATTATACAAGTCTAGTGTAACTACTGGTGTTTTATTTCCTGTTGCTAAATATCCCTTCACATCCTTTGCAGTTAAATCTATCACTGCACTAAAACCAGTACTTTCATCTACATCTGCTAATAAATATAAACATCCTGTATTCGTAACATTATAATTAAGGGATATATAATAACAATTAGTTGGTATTACAAATGTATTAATTGTAGCAGAACTCATGGTGCCTACATAACTACCATCTTTATTGTACATATAAATAGTTGTATTTGAACCATATGCATTTCTAAAATACACCTGCCCCGGAGTTACTGGGTACTTATCAAAACACATAACTGTTGTACTTGATGTAATAGTTTCACTACCCGTACGATACCCATCTTTATTAAGATACCGTGGATATTTTTTAACAATATCATCTGTTACTTTGTATCCCGTAATAGTTGCACCATATGTATCCATCCATATTTGACTCAATGCCAATCGTACATATTTAGCCGTAGCATACTGTTGAGGATATATTGCCGCTGAGCCATAAGCAGCAGTACTTGTCGCACTTCCTAAATATTTGCCACTTGCATCATAGAAATATGATATAAGAGATGTAGTCCCATAAGCAACTCCTGTAGTTCCATTTTGTGGCGCATAATTAGCAACACGATAAATCATATCTTGAGAAATCTCAATGGCTCCTGTTGAACAGTATATGGCATTTGTGCTAACAGCTGTTAGATTAGTAGATGCCGGAGTTGTTCCCCTTGTAAGTTCACCATAATCCAAAATTGTTCCTGAACTCGTAACACTTGTATAATCTAAAGCTGATAAATTTAGAGCACCAAATAGGTCGCTTCCACCTACAACTGTATAACTTTTTATCTCATAATTACTGTGGTAGGTCGCGTATGTTTCACCATTATTAAATGAAGGTGCTATTATTTTAATAACATATTCTGAGCCTGCTATTAGCCCCGTAAATTTAATGCTATCAATTGTTTCATTTACATTAATTTTATGACTTGCAAGTATACTACTTCCTGAATATAAGTTAACTAATAATTGACCATCACCTATAACTGCTCCATCTGGATCATTCACTTTAAAATTCAAAAATTCTAAAATATCACTAGCAATAAAAATATCATCGCAAGAAACTGCTGGCATCTTTTTAAGAGTTATAAAATTGCTTGTTGATAAAATGGATGGTATTGTATACGTCTCTCCACTCTTTTCAACCATTCCATTTATTTTAATATTATAGTTTGTCCTTGATTTCAGAACATCTTTACCTACTAATATACGCATAGTAACTGGGACTCTTGAGCTAGCACTATCTTCATTTGGTGTAAGACCTGCCAATAATGCATCCCACAATGTATCAAATCCAGTAAAATCTCCCACAAGCTCAATTTGATTTATTTTCAAAGCTTCATTTCCTTGTTGAAGTACTATTGTCGTCATATCACCCGCTGTGGTCACTGTATATCCTGCATCATTAAGAGCAGTATAGTCATCAGGGGAATATTTTGATAATACGTCTTCACGAAGATCAAAGGTTGCTGTCTTCGTCTCCGTTGACATACGGATAACGCTTATACGGAAATAATCAATTAATGGCAATATTTCCTTGGATGTACCCTTTTCTTCCATACGTATATTTATATCTGCTTGGGTATCAGCTAAATTAGTAATACTAGATGTCCATGAAATAGTTCCACTTGGTAAATCAGCAGTATAAATCTTTGCACTACATATAGTATCTGTAACATCCTTATTATTTTCTGTACTATAATCACATGTTGTATTATAAGTTCCTGCTAGAGAAAATGTAAATGTACGGGCAAAGGGCAAACTTGTCATCGTAATAAGTGTAGAATTATTATCATCTAACTCTAGAGATAGATAATCTGTGGAAAATTCCTTCCCACCCATTGTACCTGATAAATTCACGTTTTCTTTATTTATATTAGCACACGAAAGGATAGCTGCATCTGAATTTATTGCTTGATCTGGATCTGAAACACTTATTTTAATTTTAAGCGAACCAGAAACATTAGAAATTTGGGTAATAGTTGCACTAGGCTCCTGCTTTGATGTATACCATATACCTTCAATTTCACCCTTTTCATTAGCATGTCCTGTTGAAATAAGCTCTAATTCATTACCATATTTATCATAACCCCTTACAATATATTGATACTTACTATTAGATTGAAGAGCCATTGAGCTAAGATAATCCGTACCTTTTTCTTGAGTTGCTTTAAGCATAGTAGCAGCATTTATATTAACATTTACTTTCTCTTTTGTGTTAGTGTCTACTAATGTTACAGTAAGGTTGGTTAAGTAATTTAGCGTATTAAGTTTAAAGTTCTGCCACGAATCATCTCCTACAATATAATCTGAAGTATTGCTAGTTTTAAGACTCTTAAAATTAATTCTATTAGGATTCTGCCCAACAACATCTAACCACTCTACTTCAAGAGGATAGATAGAAACTTCATCTAATGCTTTGGTTTTTACAGGAATAAGATCCGATGTATAACTTTCACGAACAGTTTTTGTTACAATATTACCATCTTTATCTACAGTATCTACCATATTAAAATATCTATATGTATATTGAATTTTCATCTCTGTATCTGGTGGTAGAGTATATAGATTAAATTCTCCTGCCATATTTAAGGATTTTCGCATAAGTACAGTTTTTCCATCTGCTTTAAATACTGTAACTCGTACTCCTCTTAAAAGACTACCAGTAGTATCTTCTATTTTAAGTTTAAAATGTATTGCATAACTCCATGCATCTATATCCTCAATAGATATTATAGGTGGAATATATTCTGATGTAGAATTTTCATCATTTTCTGTAGAATCACCTGAAGAACCATTATTATCTGATGAGCTATCATCACCTTGCGATATTTCTTCACTACTTGGTGTATAACCAGAAGATTCACCTGAATCATTACCAGTCTGTGTATTTCCTGGTTTTTTACCAGAATTTGAATCATCTTCATTAATATCAGAGCCATTAGTCTTTTTAATATCGCTATTTGAATTTTTATTTTGTGAATTATTAGATTTTGAAGATATACCTGTATTATCTATATCTCCTTCAGGTGCAATAATATCTTGTGCTTGATTAAGTTCTTCATCTGGTGATTTGTTATTATTTAATTTATTTACAGCATCACTTAATAGACCTAATGCCTTTAATAAATCTTCATAAGAATATTCATTATCTCCAATTCTTATCATAGCATCAAAAACTATTTCTTCTTCACCATAAACAAGATATCCATCATTGTAACTAAACCAGCGTATAAATGAATCTGTACAATAAAGTATACTATTAACTGGTACTTTTTGTTCTCCTACGCGAGTAATAATCTCCATGTCCTGTGCATTCATAAATAATCCATTATTTAATGACACCAAAATAAATTCATCAGAATCTACCTGCCATCCATCTTCTGCATAGGTAATTCCATTTGAAACATATAACCCTTCAAATGAAGAAAGCAATTCTACAGTATTGGTAACCAAGTAATGTGTATCATCATAAAAACGTAATGCCGTGCCTCCATTAATATACATTGGATATTGTAAATCAATAGGAATACGTTCATCTCCTAAATAATATTTTCCAACTCTAGAATATATTATCTGATCTTGTATAACCTCTGTTAGTTGTTCGGGATCATCAATAGTACCGTCTACTAATATGCGTTTTACATCTGTATTTGACGAAACGGCATATCCATTCTGTTGAACATATCCGATTTCTGATAAATTTGACAATACAACAAATGCTACCACTGCTAGCAAAGCAACCACAACCGGAAGTATTTTTTTCATATTGATCCCTCCCACAGTAATTCAAAATGATTATCTTAAAGTTACATATTACTATTCTTCATTAAATATTTTTTCTAGTATAGATGGTTGTGCAACCAACAAGGCTCTTGTATCATCATAAAAAATTAGTGTATCGCTTAAGAGTGATATCTGATAGTCTTCACTAACACTTTTTGCAATTACTTCATCAGCTGCTTGTTCAATAACCAAAAATGTTTTTGTTTCATAATCAAACAACATCACTGTATCTTCATAGACCGCACTAGCATATGAGAATGCTGAAAGTTCGTACTCTTTACCATTTAATGTTATTATTATAGGTTCTAAAAACAAATAAAAATCTTCTCCATCATATATAAAACCCATATCCAATAAAATAGATGATCCACCACGAATAGCTTTAAAAGTATTTTCATCTTTGGACACTTGACTAAAATACGGCATATATTTTTCTGTTTTTTGTCGCGGATTGTTATATATCATATCCTCTGGTAATACAATTAAGTCTTCTTCATCAAAATAGATAGGTAACGAGTCCATTTCTTTAGTATTTCCATTATAAGAAAGTCCCGTTTTACCTTCTCCATTACGAAGTAGCTTAGCACCAGTTGGAATATCATATGGCATTCCTGCATAATACTGTTTAGCTGCCTTTTCAATCTTAAATTCCATCATTTCTCTATTAAAAAGTAATATTCCTATTGCCACTAATAATGTCAATACTGTGGGAATAATTACAATTAACCAATCACGAGGACGCAATTGAATCTTCATTAATTTTTTCTTTTCTATTGATTTCTTTATCTTCTTGTTTTTTAAATTCATTCTTATCAACTTCCCTCTCATCTGATATATGTATAAGTTGTAACAGGAAAACATAGATGCCAAAACAACCAAAGAATACAGATATTAATATATAAATTGCAAGATATTGAAAGTCCATAAATACTTCAATCATGTATCCACAAAGAACATTCGTTGCTATTACTCCTATCAATTCCAAAGTCAAATTAAGTAAATTTGACATAATTCGGTGGGGAGCTTTAATATCTAATAAATATAATAGTCCTATCATTATGTACATCACATAGTGAATAGGCTCTAATGGACGAAAAAGTACTAAAATGGAGATTAAATATACTAGCCTTAACCATGCACAAGAAAGACGAAAATATGTATATCCATTCATTTTATAAAATAAACTGAGCCATCCAAAGCGATGGCTTTCAAAACTCAAATTTCTAGACATTAATGATAAAAATAGTAACATTATAACTGTAAGTGCTACCATCATAAGCACTTGAGGTCTTATATAATTAAACTGAAACAATATATAATTTATATAATCTTGCCAGGTCATTACACATCCTCCTGTTCCTTATCCAAAAGTAATGTAAATTGATTATGTTGATGTTTAAAAAATCCAACTATATTTTCATAGCTGCGTTCTTCACTTGGACAAAGAAAATGTACATTACCAGAAACCTTTCCCAGTACAGGCATATGATCCCCCATAATTAACAAAGTATATTCCTTACTCTGTATACGAACGCCATATACGGTTGGCAATTCCTCAAGTCCCTGCGCAAATCCTATTATTCTAGCAGAAATTTTTGCCTCTACATCAGATTGAATATTCATAATTATTTCTCCTCTCTTGATTGTCCAAAAGAAGTGTTACATAATGCTCCAACATAAGTAAAACTATTTTCATTTATATCATCATAATAACCATTTAAAATGCCTTCTACATCATCAAGAACATCTTCAATCTTAACAAATTGGCCATCGATTCCTGTATACTGTTGAGCAACATACATTGGCTGCGAAAAATAGTTTCTTAATTTACGAGAACGATAAAAAATATTATGATCTTCTTCAGATAACTCATCAATACCTAGCACTGCAACAATTTGCTCAAGTTCTTGATATCGTGACAAATATCGTAAGCTTTTCTCCACTAAAGTAAAATGTCTTTCTCCTATTATTTCTGGATCAATAATACGAGATGTTGTTGCAAATACATTTATTGCTGGATACAATCCTTTTTCTGCAATACTTCTATCAAGCACTACTTGACCATCTAAATGTTGAAGAATTGCATGCACTGCACCATCATTCAAATCATCAGCAGGTATAAATATGGCCTGAAATGATGTGATTGATCCACTGCTCGTAGAATTTATACGCTCTTCTACCTCACTTATCTCTGTAAGCAAAGCAGGTGAATATCCATTTTCAATAGGCATACGTGCAAGTTCTGTTGAAATTTCTGAATTTGCTTGTACCATACGGTAAATATTATCTATAAATAGCAAAACATCTTGCTCTTTTTCATCACGAAGATATTCTGCAAGGGTAAGCCCTGCATAAATTGCACGACTACGACTCATTGCATTATCGCCCATTTGACCAAACGCCATTGAAATCTTATCAAAAAGGTTTGATTCTATCATTTCGTCATATAAGTCACGACCTTCTCTACTTCGCTCACCAATTCCGACAAAAACTGAGTTTGACTCAAATCCTTGATATACATTATGTATCAATTCTTTTATAAGAACTGTTTTACCTACACCTGCTCCACCCAGCAATCCCATCTTATATCCTTTACGCATAGGAGCTAAAAAGTCCAACACTTTAATTCCTGTCCAAAGAATATCACCATCAATTTCAATTTCACTCATTGCAAGATTTTTATCATAGATATTTCTAGTATAAACATCTTTAAGATGTGTTCCGTCAATAACTTCACCATATGAATTAAAAACGTGTCCTAAAATAGCATCATCATATGCCACTTGTAATCCACCTTCTATCGAATAAACATCTAGACCACGTCTAAGACCATTGGCAAGTCCAAATGCAATTGCTGATGCAATTGATCCGTTAATCTCTGCAATTTCAAAACGAAATGTTTTTCCGTTCATTACTGTATATACTAAATCTCTTAATGTTACAGTATTTTTTTCTAATAATATGTCAACTTTAAGCCCCGATACAGCTATTATTTTACCTATTTTATCTAATTTGTTTGTTGTTTTGACCATATATCCAACCCCTAAACTTTATTTCAATGCCTTCTGCCTCACATAACTATCAACTGTTTTTTTGAAAGATGCGGCATTTCGCTCCTTTCGCTCTACCCTAAGTTCTTCTTCTTCTATTTCTTCCATCTTCTTTAATGATTCTGATGTTGCATTTTGCCTCATAATATTTTCTGATGCATATGCACTTGATGCTGCAATTTTCACTTCATATATTAAATAAGAAACCAACATGTCTTCTATTAATTCACGTGGATCGCCTTCAATAGAAAAGTCATCCCATTCGCTTGCCTTCTTATCTTTTACTTTTGTTTTATCCTGTGTAGTTAATGGGTAAATGCAACGATTAACTAGTTTAATTGAACTTAGGTTATAATAATGATTATATATTAAATTAACCTTTGACCATTTTCTTTCACGAACTGCCTTTGAAAGATATTCGCTTATTACTTCAAACTTTGTATCCAATTCTTCCTGTGATATGATTACCATTGCTTCAGGTTGTTTACGCAACTTTTTCCCAATTATAATCTTCTCTCCTGAGTCTGTAATTAAAGTGGAAGATACAGCAGAATTTACTGAGCCACAAAAACCAAAATCGGAACCTAAATATATATTCAATTCCGGTAAATCTGATTTTGGAAGCAAAATTTTCTTATCCAGTTGTAAGTTTTTATTATTTAATATAATACCAATCATGGATTCTAATTCATCTTCCATTGTGCCATATTTTTCAGCTGCACGTCTTGCCGATTCTACACGCAATAGAGAATGAAAATTCATAACTTTAACTACTGCTTTTACATTCATTGTGCAAACTCCTCTTCCATATTTCGAAACATTTCTAACATCTCTTCATTAGTTTTAACATCAAATTTTCTTTGACCTAATAATTGGACTATCTTAGCACCTCGTGACATATTTCTGCGCATTGACTCACTCATCTCATCCATATTTGCCAATTCAAAGATTTCACGTTGTTCTAAATAACTAAGTAATTCACGACGTATAGGTGGACCCGCTTTTTTCATATCTTCCATCTGAACTGCACCACCTAAACGTGACACTGATAGTCCATAATTAATAGCTGGTTTTTGCCCTCGTTCAAAGTTTTTTGCTGATAAAACAATTTGTCCATCTGTTATTGATATAATATTTGTAGAAATATAATCTGTAATATCTCCACTCTTAGTCTCACAAAGTGGTAAAACAGTAATGGAACCTCCATCCTTATGTTGGCATCCAATTTCAAGCATCCTCGAATGACTATAGAATATATCAGGAGGATATGCATCTCTTCCTGGTACTTTTCCCATAAGTAACGCTATCTCACGACACACATCTGCATGACGCTTTAAATCATCAATACAAACAAGTACATCTAATCCCTTTTCCATATAAGTGTGGGCTATAGACATTGCAGCATATGGTGTATTTTTAAGTACTGGTGCACACTCATCATTAAATGCTGCAAGAATTACTGTATACGACATTGCTCCATAGCGAAGGAGTTTACTATATATATCTTTAACATCTTTTTTTGTTTTTCCAATAGCAACATATATACAAATAATATCTTTATCTTTTTGATTAATAATTGTATCTAGCACTATTTGGGTCTTTCCTGTTTTCTTATCTCCAATAATCAATTGACGTTGTCCACGTCCAATAGGATACAACAAATCTATTCCTGTAATTCCTGTTAATAAAGGCCTATTTACTGTACTACGATCCATAATTGAAATTGGATTTGTCTCTATAGGAATATTAACTAATGTTTCAAAACGCTTACCTGTAAGTTGCTCTTCCCCAAACATATTTACAACATGTCCTATTGAATCGTTAGTATATTGTGCTGTAAAATCTTTGCCTGTAGATTGTACACTATCTCCCGGATAAATTTTTCCTACTATATTTGTTAATACAATTAATACACAATCTTGATTTATAGCATCAACATAACCTTCACTGCCTTCACCTATTATGACGCACTCAAAGTATCCAATGTCCTCTAAGCCTGTAGCCTCCACAATATATTCACGAACTAATCGTACTTGTCCAGTTGTGTAAATATTAGACCCTTTTTTTATATTTTCTATTTTTTCTTTAATTGTTAAATCTATAGACTGTTCGATATTAACTCATCTCCCTTTTACTTATTGCATAGTCATACAAAACACCTTCAAATTCAATCTTTATACCTTCACACAAAGATGAATCTTCTATTACTGAAATATTCTCTGGTAAATTACTATACTGAGTATTTGTTGGAACTCTTAAAATTACCCCTTGTTCGTTTTTTTCAAATTGCATAAGATAATCTCTAAATCCAATACTAGAAAACTGCTGTATTCCATCATAATACTCTTGTAAAATTTCTTGACCATATTCGGGTATTGATTCTTGTAAAATTAAATATTGCTCTTTTTCTGGTAATGTTGAAAGCTGAAAAAAATTCTCATAAGAAATATCTTTTAAAAGTTTTGTTGCTAGACCTTCTTTTCTTTTTTTAGTTGCACCAGGTATACTTTCTAGAATCTTCATAATGTCAAAGGAAAATGTATCTTTAATCTGACGATAGATTGTCACACCATCACTATTACGATATTGTGTTTTCCCTGCTTGTTCTGCAATTTCTAATGCTAATTCTGGATTAATTATAATTTTATTTGTTGGCAACAATATTTCTGATTGAGGTTCAATACCTTCTTGTAATGCCCCATCTTCTTCTATCTTTCTAATATGATTGCTTTTCTCTTCTAATACTTGATCGTATGCAGAAATCAATTCTAATGTTTTATCTTGAATCGTATGTCCGATAATTGCTGAAACACGTACAATTGCAAGAATTGAAAAACCAATAAGTGCAGACAATACTGTGGCTGCTGCAATAAATACGTAGACCATCATAATTTTCTCTCCTTAAAGAATAAACTTCTTACAACAACGGATTAAAGAATAGTAGTAAAAATACAAAAGCAAATAATAGAAGTAAAAGAACTACTAAAACAATAGCAATTACTAATACAGATTGTACTACATCACTTTTTGTTTCAGGATTTCGACCTACTGCTTCTGCAACACGAGCACCAATAATTCCTAGTCCAATACCAATACCTAAAAAAGCTAAACCTACCATCCAACCTATTGCACTTAACGTTGTAGATATAATTGTTTCCATAAGAACACTCCCCCTTCATTTATAAAGTTTCTTCAAATAATTATGCAACGTTATTTTTCATAAAAACTGTTATATACGTTTGATGATAAAATATCTGTACCATCACTTGAAACCAATTTTATTGTAAGTGTTTTGCCTTTCTTGTATGCACTTGCAACACTTATGTCACTCTTTACATCAAATGTAACCTCAAAAGAACCTTCTGCTGCCTTTTTAATATCATCATCTGTAAGTTCATATACTCCTAAGATATTTCCATCACTATATAATGCCAAACGACTACCTGAATAATTATTTGTAGTTTCTAATAAAAGTTTTACAACTACTTCTGAAATTGAAGTATTTGAAATAAAAACAGTATTACTTAAATCCGGTGTTGTGATTTTTATATAATCGTTTAAGTATTTTGTTAAGATTCCCGTATCATTTTCAGATTCATTGACTATGGCAACATAATATTGAACATTTGGTTCTAACTCTCTAAAAACATAAGAAGATTCATATGCATTAATTGATGCCGTTTTTATATTAGCATTTTCCCAATAATTAATTACTTCACTACTTTGTTCTTTCAAATATAATTGATCAAAAGTAACATTATATTCTTTTAATTCTGAGGTTTTATGAAGTTGTAAATAAACCATACCTAAAGTACCAAAAGGATCTTCAAAGTAATATTTAGCCGTAATAGTTGTACTACTATCTGCTATTACAGATGTTAGGGTAACAACTTTTACTACATCTTGATCTTCTCCTAATCCACCAGTTCCACCAGTTCCACCTTTTCCTCCAGTTCCACCAGTTCCTCCAGTTCCTCCTGCTGCACCAGCTCCACCAGTTCCTCCACTGCCGCCGTCACCGCCAATTCCACCAGTTCCGCCATTTCCACCTTCTCCGCCTGTTCCACCTTTTCCACCATTTCCACCATCGCCACCTTTGATAGTGTATTCCATTTTCTCTGGTAGTTGATCTTCATCTATAGTCTTATACGAATATTCATTATATTTATTTGTAGTTCCAAAAAGAACGGATGTATCTAAACTAATTCCATTTACATTAAGACTTTCTTTTGCTATATCAAATTCTATATTGCCAGCCCAAAGTTTCGTAGGCTGAGTAGTTTTTAAACTTACAGAAGTAGATTGCAAATATGCATTTCCTACTGTATCAATAACTACATAAAGAAAACCTGAAATTTGAAAAGTTCCTTCACTATCACTTATTTCTTTGGAAATTAAAATATAACGTCTATCTGCAAGTTTTATAAATGCATCTGTTGAAAGATTCTGAATCTCAGTTTCATCAGTAATGGCAGTAACTGTGCCATCCTGCTCTATTTGATATCCTCCTCCAAAAATACGTACTGAACTCCCTGTATATGTCATGGTATGGCTTCCTAGTTTAATAGTACTTTCCCCTACTGTAAGTATATATTGGCCATAACTATCTTTGCTCACTTTTCCTTCGTCAGAAAGCTTAATTGGATTATTTGCCTGATCATATACAATAGTTCCAGCAGTAAGGGTATAATCTTCTGATAGCATTGCTATTGTTCTTATAGACATAGCTACAATACTTCCCATTAATACAATAACAATACCAATAAAAATGGCGAAACATATTTTGGTTTTTTTATTTAGCTTTCTCATATGAATCTCCTTCCTTATATCTGCAACTTAACTAGTTTGCCAATGTTGTTGAATAAGTCGTATGTGGTGCAAGATCAGATGTATTCTGATAAAGTTGTACTGTAATGGTATAAACCATATTCCTTGAAAGCGTTTCTGGTAAATCAATATAGTAAATATCATAATCTGCACTATCTTTACCCTTTTTCAACAATTGATTTCCTGTAATAGTATTTGTATAGTTTACTGCACCGCTAGTTGTCGCACCTGTGATTGTATATGAAATCTTTTGGAAACAACACACTTCATTTCCATCAGCATTTACTACATAAACACCTGAAGATTCCGATAAAACAAATCGAGCTGTACTTCCGTTGCTAGATAAATACATTTTGCCTATTGAAATTCCGTGTTCATCTGTGGTCTGCTTTCCATAACGAGTAATTTCTAGGTTTTTATCTGTTCCACGTTCATCACTTGTATTTATTCTTTTAACAACAGATTTAAAGTTTGTAGCTGAATTTTCATAAAACCACTTCCAGTCTCTATTTTCCATTTGCCCTGAAGAATCTTCAATTAATGTATCACTCATTCCATCGTGATTTTGATCCACCGGTGAATAAACAACAATATAGTAAAGTGTTTCACTAGTAATCTTACTTTCCTCATCCTCATGAAGGTTAGAGTTATCAAGTATAAACTGCTGCTTAGCTGTACTTGAGTAATATAACTTATCATCATAAACTGTACGTATTGGTATATATTTACGAGTAATATCATCGTATCTTAAGAAACGTACCATATATATACCACCATTTATATCTTCTTCTTGATTAGTACCTAACTTCTGCCCCATAAGCGCATAACTAGTATCTGCTACAGATACTGAAAATTCAACAGAGTCACGTTGTGCCTTTGCATAGATATAAGCTGATGGCATTGATACTGCTGGTATATTGAAGGCTACTATATTATAACCCATATCTCCTGCAACTTCAGTTGAGGAAACTGCACTTATACGTAAGTAATATGTTTTACCTGGAATCAATTTAGAACGAAGGGAACTTGGTTCTAATAAAACCTTAAGGTTATTAAAACTATATTGATTTCCACTTGGTGCTGTTAGCATATTATTATCAAGAAGTTCTTGATATCCTAAAATTGGATTTTCATTTTTTTCTGCTGCCGTCTGTGTATCAAATATATCATAGTGAATTTTAAATCCGTATGTTGAAGAAAGCGCATATTGTACCTCAAGCTGTTTATTAAAATAACTTCTGTTAAAATAGTTAGCATAATTTGGTGTAATTGCAATAGATGATCTAGTATTAAATAAATATGTTGCTTGCTGTACAGTATCTTCATCCATAAGAATGGTTTGAGTTCCGTTTATATTTGCTGTAACTACAATATAATACTCACTGTCTGCTGTAAGTCCTTCAAAGTTAGCTACATATTGCTCTTCACTATAAGTACCATCCTTAGGAGTACCCGCAAATGTATACGAATCTTTACACACTACTTCTGCATTTAACCCATTTGCCATGTACTCACTTCTTTCAAACACAGTAAAGTGAATACGATACTTACCATCCTCTTCTGCATCTAATTGATCCGATGCTTTTATTGTAAAGCTTTCAAACGCTGCTTCACTAAGAGATGATATCGTTGCCGATTTCGAAAAAATTGGTGTTGTATTGCTTATTGTTATCTCATTTGTTTCACTGGCTATATAAGAAAGTTGTACATTATCCAATACTTTAGGTACTGCAAAAACATTACTTATTTGTTTTATATCGCCACTAGTACTAAAATCCATTCCATTTTCAGTTGGGTAGAGATGCCTTAAAAACTGATAAGAATTATTTATACCTGAAGTAGTATTAAAAAGCGCTGTATTTGCTAAATTAAAAAGTGAATTTTCACTATTAATTCTGGCACTTAATATTAATAAGGAACCTGATGGCATTGTTGAACTCTGTGGTGAGCTTGTATTTAAAACCATATAATTTCCCATTATATTTTCGAAACTACTTCCTGCACCTTTACTTGTATATTGCAATGCAAACGGTTGTACTGCACTTGGATCTTTATCAACAATCTGATCCCAGCCTTGTTCTCCTGTATCATAAATAATTGATGCTTCTATAGAAAATGGTTCTTCTAAAAATTGTGTAAGTTTTCCTGTAGCAATACTTGCAAAGTAAGATCCACCACTGTATTGAATAGGTAAGTATGTAACATATTCCGGAATAAGTGGATTATTCTTAGCTCTAAATATTACTTTTAAAGCAACTGAACGCTTATAAATATTATTTATTGAAGCACTTCCTTTATCAGAAGTTATTTCAAATTTTAATATATTCTGTTTTAATGATGATGTATCTGCTTCAACGTAAATATCACTATATTTAAAACTATATTTTTTCTCTACTGGAATCTTAGCTAAGTAAAATGGATTATCTACATCACGTGATAATTGCAAAGCTTGTAAAATATAATCATAATCTACTAAGTATCTATTAACACTAACAATTGGTGTTACAAGCCCTTGTGTCTCCATTGCACCATCAATACTATAATAAGCTGTTAATTCTGACCAACTACCTTTATTTCCTACGTTCTCATATACTAGATTACCATCGATACCTGTAAAGGAAATTTTAGTTGTTGAGCCTGTCGCACCTCCTTCAATAGGGTCAACAATAGTATGATCATAGTCTTCATAAATATAAGCTATAGTTAATGTACCATCAGTATCACTATTTCCACCTGTTTGCTTCTTAACAATATATCTAAACATAGGATCTTGACGTGGTGCCTCTACCATACCTGAATTAAAAATATACACACCATTTGTACCACAACTATGTATATAATTTCCATAATCATTGTGTGTATTTGGATAAAGCTCATAATCTGTTTCTGCTTCTCCTATGAAACTTCCTTGTGCTGAATAACGTGCTGTGTATGCAAAGGCATAACGGAAACCCCTATCCATACCACTTTGAAGTGCTCCTTGACTCATAGTCACTGTTGGTGCTTTATAAACATATGCTTTATTATAATACGCCCCTGACGTCCAATCCTTAGCTGTTGTAGTAGATCCAAAAAGCACTGCTACCATAGGTACTGTATCTTGATTAGGATCAATTGGTACTGTAACTTTCCAAATCTTAGGCACTGCCGTATTATCTATTGGATTAGCTCCTCCACGGTATATAGAATCATAAAACTGGCTATATTCAAACCCATAATAAGTTACCGAATACCCAAGACGTTGTGAATTATCATAGTTTGATTTTAGTAAATAACCAATAATTGTATCACTAGGCAAATCCTCATTAACTACTGCACCATATGTGACTGCCTCTGAATTATATATAGGTGTTGCTGTTATTTCTTTATTTGGTGTAAGACTTAATGCCGGTGGTGTACGGTTTAATGTAACTACTGTAGTTGCATTATCAATTACAGATTCATTTACATATCCTAGATTTTGATAAACTGTACGGTCTGCTACTTGAGTTATTGCTAGACTATATACTGATGATTCGTCAAAAGTTAAACTGAGTCCTGAAAATGTCGCTTCTGTTATAGCTAATCCATCAGAATACAATTTTTCCAAGCTAGCTTCATCTGTTATAGTAACGGTGCCTCTTGTACGCTTACTTGTTCCGGTTCCTTGATATAATGCCAATTGAACTTGACCGCTATGAGTTACGCCATTATTATCTGTATATCCACTAACTTGTCCTTCTAAATAACTTGCCCTTTGTATTGCATCCTCATTACTTCCACTAGCTTTTACATTTAACTTTGCAATTACTGAAAAGTTATTTCCAGAATCAGCTACAGTCTGCCATGATACCATTGTGTTTTCCATTGCATAAGTTTGGAATGAAACGGTTCCAAGACTACGTCTAACTGATCCATTTCCATCTCCTATATCAACAGTTGCAATAACTTCTATTGAATAATTTGTATTCTTATATAAGTTTTGTAAATCCAATCCGATATTAGCTCCGCTTTCAACTGCATCATAACTTACTGCATATTCATTTGCTAAAGCTGAACTTCCATTTCTTGCACAATCAATTGTTTTATCATATATTTTATCTGCATAAATATGAAGTGTAATTTTTTCAGTATCACTTAAACGAGAACTATTTCCAAGGTTAAGACTAATCGTTCCATACATTCTATTAAAATATAGTTCTGTTACTTCAAGTGATAAACGTGGAAGTGCGTCTCCATATGCAGTAATTACATCACTGTTTCCTAAATCATATTTAATATTTTTCTGATTATCGTTAAAGTCACAAATTACTTTAACATGATAACCTTCACCTATCTTAATTGTTGTTTTATCAACAAAAAATGATACTGCTCCATTTGCATTTCCCTCAGTAGTAATAGTACGTAATGGGTTTTCATTAGTGTCATAAAGAGTATATGTATATTTTTCAATACCTCCATATGTATCTACAACATTAGGGCGATGAACTTCAAATGCTCCAGTTGAACGATTATATGCTACCGATGGTTTTGTAGTCCATGTTGGAGCTGTCTTAAGCGTAAGCATCTTTAATTCCTGTGTTGTAAGAGATTCAACTACATCTGTTTTTACCTCAACCCTGGATACATATGAGGTATTAGGTGTAAGATCTTCAAACATAACTGATACTAAATTAGCATCTGTAAAACTTGTATTTGTATTAGTTTTCTCATTATATATATTTCCCGTTTCACCCTGTAGAAGAGGGTATGTAATAATATAATGTCCTACATAATTACCTGCTCTTATATTTACTGCTGCATCTTTATTTTGTTCCTCAGATAATAAATAAACATCTGATTCTAATACAGATTCTTCTGCAAAATCCATTTGCTTTATTTTTACTTCTATAGATTTATCACTTGAAGATTGATGTAAAAGTGTTATCCCCATAGAATCCGTATAAAAAGAACGTGTAATAAATTCGCGAGAAAAAATTGTTCCATTAAATTCATAGTATGCTACTACAGAAAGCCTATACGCCGTATCTGGTTTTAAAACCCGTCCATCTCCAGTAGAGAAAAACATTTCATCATTACCTCGCGAAAAATCAAATGCTGTTATTCCACTGTTAGCATTATAACTTGCATCCTCTGTTGAATAACAGATGATTTTTTCACCTGTAGTTACATTATATATAATGACACTTCCTGAATATCGTCCTGAAGTAGTATTGGCTGCTCCATTTAATTCAAGTGCTCTACTAATATCTTCAATACTAATTGCACCACTTAAAGTAGTTGCTGTAATCTTCCAATCTGAAATTGCCATAACTGGTAATGCACTATTTGTTGTAGTATCAATAATTGCACTTTGTCCTGCCGCACCATTTGGCGCTGAGTCACCAGTTTTACCTGCTCCTCCTGTAGGTCCTGTAGTTCCATTTCCTCCTACTGCACCTGATTCTCCGACATCACCCTTAGTTCCATCTACACCATTGCCACCATCTTCACCTGATTCGTTATCTATACCATCTTTTCCATCAATAGTATTTATAACAATTTCAGGAACTACTTGATTACGCATCTCTTCATCTGTAAGTTGAATATTATCATCTGCATCAACTGATAATTTTGCCAATGAAAGTTTATATTTTCCATCATCTATTATTTCTCTTACAGGATATATTTTTACTCCAGCCTCTGAAACAACATAGCACTCTGGAGAAATAGTCATCCATAAATTTTCTGCTGTAAGAATACGAACTATTCCATCTTCAGCTATAGAAATATGTACATAATTTCCTACTTCGCGAATATCTTCTTCGCTAAAATATACTTTTAATTCTGGTGATTGAATAAGATAGCGATTATCTGAGAGTTTCCAAATGTTTTCTCCAAAATTCATTGTACCTGAATCTGTCTGCATAACATAAGAACCATTTTGTTGTATCATTTGCATATTCGCTGCTATTGTATAATTATTAATAAAGTTATCAGAAAGATCGTCAAGGTCTAACAATACACCATTAACAAGTGCTGCTATACTTCCATCATCATATATAGCAAAGCTTTCTTTATCAACTTCAACTTCTTCTCCCTGAGAATCTAAAAAGGAAATTTTATTGGAAACTGCAGATGTGTATTTTGTGTTAGATTTAAATCGCACTTGTTTAATGCCAAATTCGTCACCTACCAAAATTTGTCCACTCGTAGAAAAGGCCGACATGTTCTTTTGACTTGCTAAAACCCCAAGTGTTAGCATGCCTCCTATAAATAGTATTAAAATAGAAACAATAATTATTATCAATCTTTTAGCCATAATCCTCACCCCATGTACACCGATATGTACAACTCATGAATCAATAATTTACTTATGTCTATCGTATTATGTCTTATTTTTATTGCTTTTTGTGAAAATTCAACAAATCTTTTTGGTAATAATGTATTTTATCACACAATTTTTTTAATTTCAACATTTTACCAGTTAATATTACCCGTTTAGTGGGTATTTATCTATTTCTTAACGAGTTCTTAATTTTCATCCTTGATTTCACAAAAAAGACACCAAACTCCATAGTTTGATGTCCATTTTAATACTATTCTTTAGTTAAAAAACTTCCCCAATAAGCAGTATTCTCATTAAATATATTGCAACATGTTTCTTTTATCGTCCAGATTGGTCCCCAAGGAATTCCCCACCAACCTAATGTAAGATTGCACAATATGCAAAGAAACTTCATCATACCTGCCTTTTTCTTTTCTGCTTGTCTAAAGTAATAAGGTGTTTGTTTACGAAAAGTTATTACAATTGCACTAATTACATATGTATAACTAACAAGCTCTGTTGTTGGACTAATTTCCATCCCCTTATAAGTTCCACATGTATTCTTCTCCAACCAATTTCTAAAATCCTCTTCCACCACAATATTGTTCTCCATGCTTTTATCCCTCTCATGTATAATTAATATATTTTAATATCTTCATTTATATATACTAGAATAACAGCTCATAGGTTGCATAATATAATCTTTTTTACTCCAAAACTGAAACTTTAACTTTGCATATTATTATTTTATTAATTGCTTAACATTTTTCTTAACTAAAAAATCACCCATATTATATCTATACAAATTATAATACTCCTCAAAGGTTAATTCACAATCATAGCTAAGTAATTCCATATCTATACCAAATAGATTCACCATGATTCCTGTTTCAGATAATCCATTTCTTATATAGAAATCTTTTCGTCTTACTCGTTCTTCATTATTGCTAGCCTTCTCATCCGGTTGTTCTATCTCAAGAAAAAGTCGCTTTCCTTCATATCTACTTTTCAATAAAGTAAGAGCATCTCTACCATATCCTTTTCCTCTTATATCTGTATCTATTGCAAAATAATCTAGTAATACTAGATCTTTATACATCATTGTTATTCCTAATCCAACAAATCCATTATCATCTAGAGATAATATCTCCATACTTCCTTGCTTTTGTTTTCTAGTTATAATCGAAAATGGTTTTCGCTCTATTCTAGGAAAAGATTTTTTATAAAGTTTTTTAATCTGTAGAATCTGCCCTTTATTAGCAATCTTCAAATCAAGATTTGACATATCTATCATCTCCAATCAGTATACTAATCATTATTTTTCGAACAGTTTGCTGCATCTATTGCAATAACTAGCATCATTCCCATTAATTCATCGGCTGGATTTGCAAAGTTAATAGAATATGTATCACCCCAATTAAGTAACTCTTTAGAAATATGAATAATTGAACTGCATCCAGCGTATACATCATAACTCCAACCTAAAAAGTCTCCTTCTACTCTCCATCCATTAAAATCTATCTCATACTTAGGTTTAAGAAAAGTAAACTTTTGTTGTACATATCCTTTTGTTATTCCACCTATCTCTATTTCAAATTGTGGTAAAAGAGTAAATAGTTTTTCTCTAATCATTCCTATCTCATGGTTATTATTGTCATACACATGCAATCGATGTCCAAGTGATAAAAATTCTGCCTTTACAAAATATTTTCTATTACCACCTTCATCATATATGTCATAGGAATCCGTCCAAGAAAATACTCTTTGTTTAATTAAAAGTTTCATATGCTTCTCCTTTTATATCTATATTAATCTTCTATATCAGAAGTGCAATGAGCGCATTTAGTTGCTTCTACTGGAATCTCTGACAAACAATAAGGACATTTCTTAGTTGTTGGAGCTACTTCATCTGGCTTTTTCTTCATTCTATCAGACAAGTTATTCATAACTTTTATAAATATGAATATAACTAATGCCATTAATAAGAAATTAATAATAGCGGTAATAAGATTTCCATAATGAAGCACTGCTGCATTCTCTCCACTACCCATCTTGTATGACCACTCATTAAAATCTATACCGCCTGTAACCAAACTTACTACTGGCATAATTACATCTTCTACCATAGAGTTAATAATAGATTGAAATGCACCACCTATAATAACACCTACTGCCATATCCATTACATTTCCTCTACTAATAAATTCTTTAAATTCGCTAATAAAACCTTTCTTTGCCATAACTTCTTCCTCCATATAAATATACCTACTCTACATTCTTTAATGCCTCGTCCATAGGAATTTTCTTTATTTTTCTATACAATATTAATTCTACCACAAAGTAAGTAACCATTCCAATTAAAAACATCTCAGGATAAACGTATGGTTCAATATAGTAAGGCAACCAACCTGTAAATGCTTGTTGCATCATAGGTCGATAAATTGCATATAAAATAGCCCGAGACATTGGTATGGTTATAATTATTATAATTGCAACAGCTATACCAGTTGCTGATAAATATAATCTCTTAACTTCTCGATTATCATATCCTAGTATTTTAACCATTGAAATTGATGTAGTATTTTTCTCAAGCACCACCTTTGCTAGTAGATAAATAACCAATAAATATAAAGCTACTGCAAATCCATGGAATAAATAAAATACTCCACCCATAGACTTTTCTATTTGCCTGCTTGTTTTAGTTAAATCATCTTGGGTTATAGTTGTTTTTATATAAACATCATCAATATCAGTAATCTCTACATCTGAAAAATATCCGCTGAAATATTCCTTATCGTATCCTAATTCTTCATTAAATTGCTCTATATTCATAAATACACATAAGATAGCTGGATAATCATAAGTTCCTGTAATCTTATAAGTATAATCAGTATCTTTATAAGAATCATTTAAAGTAAATGTATCTCCGATTTCCAAGTTATATTTGGCTGCAAATCCATCACTAATATAGATTTCTCCTTTTTTAATTTTTTGATTAATATATTTACTTTCATCAACCACACCAAAAATAGTAATATCCTCTTCATCGAATCCTTCAAACGTTGTTTTTAACGAATATACGCTATACTTCTCTGCATCTTTCTCATCAGTTACAATTGGAGTCTTAAGTATATACTGGTAGTTAGCTATTTGATGTGAAAGTATTTCATCTTGAAAATGAGCAAGTAACGGATTCATCATTAAGCCGAAAAGCAACAGTGCATTTGCCATACATATTCCAACTAATAATACAATATAGCTTGGAATATTCTGAAAAATAATTCTCATACGAAATCTATGAAAAAACTTAAAACGAGGAAGAATCATAGTTTTTTTCTTTTTATTTTTGCTTAAATCTCTTCTTATAAATGCTAAAGGAGATAAAGACATTTTGCGCCATATCATAAATAGATTGATAATGAAAATAATAATAAATGGTATTACTGTAGTCAGCATAAATGCTTCGCTACTCCATATTGTATGGTAAGTTGTTAAACTGTAACTTCCATAATACATACCAGCTACCATATCCTTAAATACTGTGTAACCTAGTACATTGCCAATTACCGCAGATATAATTGTAACTAACAGGGGCGTAGTCATGTAATGCCTTATAATTTCACCCTTTGTATATCCAGACGCTCTTAATGTTCCTATTACATTTGCTTCTCGTATAATAGTGTTATTTGTTGTAACTCCAAATATAAATGCCATAATTACAATTACAATATACAAAAGTACAACAAACATAACCTTATCTTTGCCAAGATCATCTCCAGCAAAATGAATTGCTTGGTTCATATATTCTGGCACATAGTTTTCTATCATAACATTACTACTTAATACAGATAAAAAATCATCAGAATACTCTTTTTTCTCCTTGTCACTTTCTGGTTTGTTACGATAAGTCCAAGAATAGCTATAATGCATATGAGTATTATTAATATTCTCAAATCCTTCATCTGACATAATGGCAACACCAAATTTCATTGCATCAAACATAGTATCAGCATTGTCCGAAAACAGGGTGCTATAGTCTGGTAGGGCTATATAACCTGACACTACATATTCTTCATTACCTAGCTTAATAGTATCACCAATCTCTATCTTATTGTTTGTTGCATACATTCTGTCAATGGCTATTTCTTTATCTGTTGTAGGCATCTCTCCACTAATTAGACAGACTTTATTTACAGTTTTCCTATCCATAAATACGCGAAGAACGCTCTCGCTCTCAGACTCATTATTTTTATAAACTGATCCTTCTATATAGTAACTATCATATATATCAACATCTTTCTCTTCAAGCAAATCTAATAATTCCTTACTAGCTTCTTGGGCAAGTTCAAAATGCCCATCTTCTATATTGTAATCTTCAAAATTGTTATTAAATGTTGTAACCATACTTAATCCAGCTACTTGACCACCTGATATAAAACCAATTGTAGCTATCATAAATACCATTATTGCAATGTATTTTCCTATTTCTGTTCTTAACTCTCTAGCAAATCTTTTATTTAGTGGATTTCTCATATATGCCACCTACCAATCTAGATCTTGGGCAGAAATTTTCACTTCATTTACATAATTCTTTCTAATGTTTCCATCTCTTAATTTGATTACACGGTCTGCCATATCTTTTATTGAATCATTATGAGTAACCATAATAATTGTATTTTGATACTTTTTATTTACGTCTTCTAACAATTTTAATATATCTTTTGAAGTATTGTAATCAAGAGCTCCTGTTGGTTCATCACATAACAATATATCTGGATTCTTAATTATAGCTCTACCTATTGCTGTTCTTTGTTGTTGACCACCTGACAATTGATTAGGCAACTTATGTCTATGCTCATATAGCCCCAACGTATGTAATAATTCATCTAACTCTAATGACTTATCACTTAAATATGCACCTACCTCAATATTCTCCTCTACTGTTAAGTTTGGAATCAAGTTATACATCTGGAATACATATCCTAAATGCTTTCTACGATATAATGTTAGATTTTTCTCATTCATATCTTCTGTCTTTTCTCCATTAATGGAGATATATCCACTATCAGAATCATCAATTCCACCTATGATATTTAGTAGGGTAGACTTTCCTGAACCAGATGGCCCTAACAATACACATATCTCTCCCTTTTCCACTGAAAAATCAATACCCTTTAAAACCTCACTTCTATTTTCTCCACTTCCAAAACCCTTTTTAATATTTGAAATATTTAAAAACATAGTATCCCTCCTCATTTTCATTCTATGAATGTATGAACATCTATTCATGTATTCATATTAGCAACATAGCTTCCTTCTGTCAATATTTAGTTTTCAAAAAAATTGTTTCACAACAGAGTCCTTATAAATAAAAAAACTCAAGTACAGCAATAATAGCTATACATGAGTCTAGATTCAAATAAAGGATAATTATAAACTGACCATGCACAACTAAAGCTATACATGAGTCTCGTTATTTAAGACAAGCCAGATTATATTAATAATCAGTATGTTGACTTGACACGCAGTAAATGTACTACGCAAACTACTCCCTCACGAGTATTTTATTTTCTATTATGATAACAAAGTGGGAGATACTATGTCAATACCTAAAATGTTATCATCTAATTTATAAGGCTAACTCCTCATAATCAATTCTTGCAAAACGATGGTATGTAATACCAAATACATCTTGTTCTACACAATACACATACGGGTCAACCTTTTCATCTACAAAATAGAATACTGTTCCTAATCCATCATCTTCTTTGGCTTCCATAAAAGATGTTTTATGTTTATTCGCATACACTCTAAACAATTCTCTAATGGAACCCATATTTTGATTTTTTAATACAGTTAAAAAGTCATTTAAAAATTCAGGTACATCTATATTTTCCTCAACATACTTACAGCCTTCTACAGGAATTTCAAGGCAAAATCTATCGCCATCATTACTTACATTTATTTTTCCTAGATAAGTAGCATAAGAACTTAAATAGTCTTCCACTAATGGCGATAATTTAATTATATCCATTGCCTTATCCTCACCTAAATAATTGCATAAAGATTCCTTAGGATAATACAATCTAATACTCTGATCCATTTCTCCAATCTTCAACTGCCATTCTTTAATTGTATCTATAATATGACTTTTTAAATCCATATAATTGCCTCTTTACTATACCTACTTTAACTATACATTCTCAGTATATCTGCATTTAGGGAATTCCATACAACCGAAGAATTCACCATATATGCCATTTCTAAGTTTCATCATTCCACCACACTTCGGACAACTCTTAGGCGGATTCTTAGTCTGCTCCTCTGTCATCAACTCAAAGCATTTCTGATTCATCATACAATCGCTTAATGCTCTATGAGCTCCTGCTGTGCTAATATTATAATATGCTGATATATCTACTAATTTGTGATGTGCTAATTGTGGCAAACACTGTCTTGCCATAGGTAGCGTATCTACATAATCATTTGTAATTGTTTTTCCATATAATTCTTCTGCTGCTTTCCATATGAATTTCATATCAAAGCTATGAATATTATGTCCGACCAGAATCTCATCACCAATAAAATCAATAAAAAGTGCTAACACTTCTTCAAGAACTGGTTCATCTTCAACCATATCGTCGCTTATACCATTTACTGCTGTTGCTCTATATGGTATAGGTCTCTCAGGATTTACAAGGCTACTAAAGGTATCTATCACTTTCTTATCTCTTACTTTTACAGCTGATATCTCTATAATATCATCATTATTATAACTTGTTCCTGTTGTCTCTAGGTCAAATACAACATAGCTTGGTACGTAATTACTTAATTTATTTCCTCTGCTGTTTCCTAACATAATAACCTCTTCATCTATCAATTCACAACTATTGGATCTTTTGCTATCTTTATCATTTCAAAAAATTTATCCTTCACTACTGGTTTTGAAAAATAAAATCCTTGAAGATAATCGAACCCCTTTTCAAAAAGGACATTCGCTTGATCTATTGTCTCTACACCTTCTGCAACAATCATTATATTAAGATTTCTTGCTAATGCAATTGTACTATCAATAGCTATGCCTGTTTTTGCATTTTTGAAACTATCCCATATCATACCTTTTTCAAGTTTAATTATGGAAAATGGCAGGTTAAGCAGATAATTCATATTCGAAAATCCTGTACCATAATCATCAAGTGCAAATAAAAATCCCATATCAGCTAATTCACGAATATTTTTTTCCATAATATAAGGTGTAAATGCTGATGCTGTTTCTGTTAATTCAAAACATATCTCTGATGGTGAAATACTATACCTATGCATAATTTGTGTTATCTGTTCAATAAGATTTGACTGCATACATTGAATTACTGATAGATTCACATTAACATACTCAATTCCTATTTTATGAACATTCTTATCAGTAATAAATTTACAAACTTCTTCAAATACAAATAGTCCAATCTGTATGATTCTACCGTTATCCTCAGCTATAGGAATAAACTCATCAGGAGAAATACAACCAAGTTCTTCATCTTGCAACCTTACTAATGCTTCACAACTTATAATTTTTCTCTGTTCACAAGAATATATTGGTTGATAACATACAAAAAACTCATTATTTTCTAACGCTTCTTCTACCTTTATGCGACGCTTATAATCTTGTAATATTTCATTACCTGCTATAAGCTTTGACGAATTAATATTTGCTAATTTGAATTGATTTATACAAGAAATTACTCCCTCAATATTCACTGCATCCTCTGGAAGTGTCATCTTCATTCCATATGCAGTTATGTAAGTATCAACATTTCCAATATTCCAATTTTCCTCAAGACGTTTCTGTACCTTATCATATACAGCTTCGGCTTTGGATGTATTCTTAGGTGTTATAACTGCAAAACATTCATCTTCTAAATAATATGCCTCTCCAAAATTCACACATTCTGAAAGATATTTTGAAAACCTACTTAACAATTGGTTTGAAACAGAACTTACTGCTTTGCTATTAATAAATGTAAACTCTGGTATTTTCATAATAACTATTGTTACATTATTTTCGTCTGAAAGTATAGATAAACATTGCTCAAGAAATGATCTTCGATTAAGTAATCCTGTATCCATTTCTATACTGTCGGCCTGACTTTGACATGTAAACATATTTATCAACAAACACATAGATGCTGCATAACATTCAACTAACATATTGGGATTTATAAATTGAACTACTATTACTAGTAATATAGCAATAGAAAAAGAGTTAGCTGTGATTAACACTAACTTTGTTATCTTTCTTCTATTTCTTATAGTTGCTTGTAATATAAATATAAAGTAAAACGCCGAAGTTATGTATGAAATAATCTGAAATGGCCCACGTATATATACGCCGTTTCCCTCATAATAAAAATAGAATTTTGTTATTGGATTAGATATTACAAATAACAAGTTAACTATTTGTGGTATGTATACCCACGGGGCAACTAGCTTTCTAAAGTCTTTTGTTTTTGTAATAAATGCTGATACATATAATAGATAAAGAATTGGCGAACTAGTATGAGTTAAATAATAACCTGTATTCATTGTAAGCAACATATTGTTGCTTAAATTAAGTGTTGATCCTACATCAAATATGGCTGCAAGAAGTGTTGATACGATTAACCATACTTGCAATCTTGAAGTTACACTTGGAACTTTATTTATATTTATAAAAATAAGTAATGTTATCGCTGAAAGTACAATTGCTGTACCGCTATAAATTACTACATAATCCATAATATCACCCTCCTCTTGCTACCCACTAAGCTTAACATATATCTACTCTGGTCGCAAGACGGTTTTGGCTGTTAAAACTTTAATTTTTTTAATTTTTTGAAACCACTAATAGTACATCACATCTCTAAAACTTTATGCAATTATTACAAAAACAAATTGCTTAATACTTACATTTTTGATAAAATAGCAAATACTTATTAGGAGGTAAACCCATGGAAAATCAAACCGAAAAAATGATGACAGAAGAACTCCAACATCTTGAGGAAGTGCAATCATATATACAAGAACAATTAGACGATATTGAAAATGCATTAGATATAAGCAAGCAAGAAATTATTGCACAGAAAAATTATATATGGGAAAATCGTTCTGAACTAGATGCCGCAGAATTAGCCTCTAATAGAGTAAGTATATCTGAAGAACATGACAGTTATGAATTCAAAGAAAAGCAGAAAAAATTATTACTAAGACTTAAGGATAATACCTATTTTGGAAAAATTGATTTTATATATGCTGGTGAAGATGAGGCTGAAACTATCTACATTGGTCTTGGTAGTCTAAGAAGCAAGGATGATAGAGAATCTATAATATTTGATTGGCGTGCACCAATATCCAGTATGTACTATGACTTTGACTTAGGTAATGCTTATTACGAAGCACCAATGGGACGAATAGATGGACAAATCACTGAGAAGATACAATTAAAAATCAGAAAAGGTATATTAGAATATGCTCTTAATTCTGATTTTAAAGTTGATGATGAGATTCTGCAAAAAGAACTATCTGGTAATGGTAGTACTAAAATGCGAAATATTGTTGCTACTATTCAGAAAGAACAGAATTCAATCGTACGTGACCAATCATCAACAATAATGTTAGTTCAAGGAGTTGCAGGTTCTGGAAAGACATCCATTGCCCTCCACAGAATAGCATTTTTACTATATCAAAACAGGAAAAATATTAATTCAAGTGAAATACTTATTATCTCACCTAATAATATATTTGCAGACTATATTTCTAACGTATTGCCTGAACTTGACGAGCAAAACATTTCAGAAGTGAGCTTTGATGAAATTGCCGAAGAGGAAATGACAGGCATTTGTAAATACGAATCTAAATATGAGCAAATGGAATATATAATAGGCTGTACATCAGAAGATGATGAACGTCTACAAAAGATTAGATTTAAGAGTAGTATTATATTTCTTAATGAAATGAAGGAATTCGTTGCAGAATTAGAGTCTACTCTAATGAATTTTTCATCATATAAATTAAAAGATTATGTATTTGAACAAGATAAAATTGAATCTCTATATTGGAACACATTTTCTGCAAGTCCAATACTTGAGAGAATGGATAAAATCGGTGAACGAATTGCTGATATATATGAATCAGATGAGAATACCGTAGTTACTACTGCAACCAGAAATAAAATAAACCGTTCTCTAAGAGGCATGGCAACTACTACGAATATTGTTAAATTATATAGTCAGTTTATTTCTAATCTTGGAGAAAAATATCCACTACTTAAGAATGATTCTATACATGAACCTCATCTCTTGTATGAAGATGTTTTTCCAGTAATACTTCTGAAATTTATGCTTAACGGAAGACGTCAGTCACAGTTTGATAGAATCAAACATGTTATTGTGGATGAAATGCAAGACTACTCTATGGTTCAATATGAGATATTACATTTATTATTCAAATGCAAGATGACTATTCTTGGTGACATTAATCAAGTTGTAGATAGAACTAAAGACTCTTTACTAGATAATGTTCAACACATATTTAACGAAAATGTCACTCTAATTAAGATGTTAAAAAGTTATCGTTCAACTTATGAAATAAGCGAATTCTGTAGGAAGTTATGCAACTTAACCGATGCCGAATCGTTTGAACGTCACGGAAAAGATCCTTCATTTGAAGAATGTTCAGACTACACAGATATGGTTAAGTCTATTCAAACAAAAATGGATAATGTTGATCTAAGTACAGTTACTACAGCTGTTGTAATATGCAAATCTGGTGAGGCTGCAAACAAATTATATAATGCCCTCGATGACGAGCATAGACACAAGTGTTATCTTATGAACGATGAATATGCTAATTTCCACGAAGGCATTATTATAACTAACTCTTATTTAATTAAAGGCTTAGAGTTTGACTATGTAATCGTTCCTGAAGTAACTGATAGTGAATATCAAACAGAACGCGATAGACAAATTCTCTACATCGCATGTACTAGAGCATTACACGAACTTGATGTATTATACTATGGCAAACGCAGTAACTTTTTAGATGAAACACTAAACTAAATATTGACCTATCAAAAAAGCACTTCTATATCTAATATAAAAGTGCTTTAAAATTTACTCTAGTGCTTCCGCACAATCTTTTAAATATTCTGTAATCTCTATATGTTGAGGACAAGCATTTTCACATTGTTTGCAATTAATACAATCTGATGCTTTATGCCCCTCTGTGGCAACTTCAGCATAATCTTTTACAGACTCTTCAAGTTGTCCATTTGCAAGTCTCTTGTTCATTGCTGTAAATATCTCTGGTATTGCTATCTTCTTCGGACAACCATCAACACAGTAATGACAAGCTGTACATGGAATAGTTGATAATCTTCCATATTCCTCTTGTACCTTACGAATTACTTCTTGTTCATCAGCATCTAACGGTTTAAAGTCCTTCATATATGAAAGATTATCTTCCATCTGTTCAACATTAGACATTCCTGAAAGTACTGTAATAATACCATCTAGAGACGCTGCAAATCTAATTGCCCAAGAAGCATATGACACATTAGGATTAGCTGCATCAAATATTTCCCTAATCTTTTTCGGTGGATTTGCTAATGCTCCTCCTTTAACTGGTTCCATAACTACTATTGATTTGCCATGTTTTCTAGCAACCTCATAGTTAGCTCTAGAAACAACCTTTGGATTCTCCCAATCTGCATAGTTAATCTGTAACTGTACAAAATCTACATCTGGATGCTCTGTTAGAATCTGGTCAAGTAATTCTGGCCCATCATGATAAGAAAATCCATAATGTCTAACTAGACCCTTATCTTTTAATTCTTTGACAAACTCCCATATGTGATATTTATCATAAACTTTATAGTTATTTCCCATAAGAGCATGAAGCAAATAATAATCTATATATTCTGCTCCTGTTCTTTCAAGACTTGTATAGAATTCTTGCTTTGCTGCTTTTTCATTGTGTACAATCATCCATGCATTTAACTTAGTTGCAAGAGTATAACTCTCTCTTGGATAACGACTAACCAATGCTTTTTTTGTAGCTGATTCAGAACCGATATATACATATGCTGTATCAAAATATGTACCACCTGCTTCCATAAAAAGATCTACCATCTTCTTAGTCTGTTCAACATCTATACGTAGTCCTTTTTTAGGTAATCTCATTAGTCCAAAGCCTAACTTCGGAACTTCTTTTCCAAAATAATCTGTATTACTCATAGAATATCCTCCTCACAGTCTCTACATTGTTCTTCGCATCTCTTGATTAATTCTGCCTCTGAACCTAACCTCATTGCCTCCGAATAATACTCTAGTTTGTGATCTACAACTGCCATAGATTTATTAAGCTCTGCTTGTTGCATCTCTAAGTGTGCCTTTTGCTGCTTCATAATCTCGTAGCGTTCTTGTAATGAAGAATCACCTTGTTTATATAATTCCATATAATGCTTTATGTCTCTAATCTGAAGTCCAGCTTTTTTAAAACATTCTATTAATTTAAGGGTTTCCATTTCTCTATCTGTAAATATACGATACTTAGATTCTTTTCTCTCCATATCCGGAAATAATCCCTCATTATCGTAATATCGTAACGTTGATATTGAAAGCCCCACTATATCAGATACTTGTTTTATTGTATAAGTCATAACTAATCACCTCGTTAGATTAAGCATTTTTATTATTAGCAGATAGCTCTACTAATTTCTGTTGTATTGCTATAAATGCTTGTTCTGGTTCTATTATATCTTTTACTGTTTGCTCCATTGGACAACTTCCTGTTCCTGCACGATTGATAATAGTCTCTACATGAAGGTCACAGGTTGGATTAATTCCATGTTTAGCTAGAGTATGTATAGCAGATTCACTCATAACAGGTGCATATACTTCTTTTACACCTAACAAGCTATATAGAAATGCTGCTGCCTTTCCAACTACTTTATCAGAGGCACTATATTCATGAAAATTTATATCAGAATTCAACCATTCCACCAACGGCATAACGCCCCTTTTTGTACTAGTATGAACTTCTTCACCTTTACATAGAACGCAAGTGTATTCGCTATCTGCCAACAGGCTCTTAGCCTGTTCTAAATCACTACTCATTTCTCTTTCTATTATCTATCCAGAACATTAATAAAGGTAATAAAGTCCATTGAAATAATATTCCTGGTAGACCAGTAATAATACTCTTCCATATTATTGCTATATTAAGCATCTGATTTCCAAGTACATATACTGCAAGTAATATTGCAATGGCACGAATCACTCTACCTGCAAGTTGAGAAACAACTACTTTCCCAAATGTAGGCACCTTAGTATTACGAAGAAGTCCTGCTGATAGACCATAAGTAGCTAATTCAATCATTATAAATGGTAACATAAGTCCTGTAGGCATACCAGTAACTGCAAAGCTTAGAAGTGGAGCAATTGCACCTGCGATTACACCTGCATAAGGTCCAGCAAGTAAACCAACTAAAATTATTGGTAAATGCATAGGTAGAAATGTTTCACCTAATGCTGTTCCTAGTCCTGAAACAGCTCCTAGTGTGTGAAATAATTGTGGAAGAGTAACTGCTGCCACAATAGCTATAATTGTTGCTAATGTTTGTGTTTTTACTGAAAGGCGATTCATTGTTTTTGTTGTTGTGTTTGCCATATTCAATTCTCCTTTTCGTATAATCATTTATTATATACAAAGTATAACACTCTAGTTAACTTTAGAGTCAACTATTTTGTCTTTTAATTTCAAGATATTTTCTTCAATAGTTTTTGCAATTCTAATAAACTCTTCATCATCCTTGCCAGTTGGATCTTCAAGTTCCCAGTTATCATCATATTCTCGTCCAATATAAGGGCATCCTACATCACATCCCATTGATATTGCAATGTCCGGAGTCGGAATATCTGTAACTAATTTTGAATACTGAGTTTGCTCCATATCTATTCCATACAGCATTTTAATTATTCTAACTGCATCTTGATTTATCTGTGGTTTCGTCTGCGTTCCTGCTGAATAACTCTCAAATACCTCAGATGCAAAATGTTTACCTAGTGCTTCTGCCATTTGGCTTCTACAAGAATTATGAATACATATAAATGCTACCTTCATTAGTTCACCTCCGAAAATGGACATCTCTTACCAATACACTGTTCATTGTATTTGGCAAATTCACATTTAATATTTGTTTCATCTAATCTAATATTATAATGCGTATCAATATATTTTATTGCCTCTGTAATTACTAAAAATGCATGTCGCTTACAACATCTTGGGCCACCAATCTCTGCTAATTTTTCTAAGGCTAGCGAAGTATATTTCATATGCTCTCCCCAAGAACTATCTGTAGACAAGGGTCCCGTTCCATCTATAATAGAAAATGCTGCACCTAATGATGATACTGCTCCGCATACTCCCCACATACCACAAGTGGCTCCTGGCATCTGCTTTCCTCTATTCATAAGTTCAATTAAAGACTTCTCCAAATCTATATCTCCACCAGCATTATAATATGCAGTTAATATTACTGAGCCATCTAAGATGTGATGCTCTGGCCCATGTATTCTAATAAAATCCATTTGTGCAATTTCTTTAAAAATTGTAATTGGATTTGTGTCTTTGATTTCTAAGCAAGTATCTATTATCTTTGTGCAACGTTCATCCATTGTGTAATCCATAATGATTCCTCCTAAGTATTTATATATACAACATATCACATATATAGATAGACGCCAATATGTGTGTATAGATTTATATTCTTTTAGCAACAACTACTTAGAATATCATTTAATATCTCTATTCCCATCCATGTTATAAAAAGCAATAACATAATAGTTACAATACCATTTATTATAGGTGTCCTATCTTTTCTTAGGGCATCTATTTGTACATCATCTTTATATTCCCTGTTTGATATTTGTCTAGCATAATATATTGCTAGTATTAACCACATAATTATTATAATTGGCAAGACACCTCCAAAAACTACACTTGAATATTGCCACGTTTTTGAATAATAATATATAATCAAACCTATAAGTGTTCCTCCAGAACAAATTGTAAGTATTATGCTACCAATATTCTTATCTGATAGTTGTTTCATATTATCTACAGAGTGTATTAATTGCTCCTGATTATCACCATAATCTTTTTTATTATACGGTAACTCATATCCATATTTACTCAATCTGTGCAAATATCCGACAACTTCTGCATATCTTACCCAAAGAGCAAAATCTAGTGGTCCTAGTACCATGCTTAATATTACAAGAAATACTTCCAGTTCCGTTGACATTCTTCCTAAATCAGCTACATTTAGTACAACAATATCAGCTATGAATAATATCAACACTATAATTGCTAATCTAAAATATATTTTTTTGTCTTTAACATCATATTTTATCTTTTGCATATTAATCTCCCCAATAATATTTTTAACTGAAATAATCTCCCAGTATTCTGAGAGATTATCTATTATATACGCTCTATATTCTAGCAACACCTGTATCTCTTGCTGCCTTTGCTACTGCCTCAGCTACTGCTGTTGCTACTGTCTTATCAAGTGCACTTGGAATAATATAGTCTGCTGATAAGTTCTCATCTGTTACAAAAGATGCAATTGCATTTGCTGCCGCTATTTTCATTTCATCATTAATATCGCTTGCTCTAACATCAAGCGCACCTCTAAATATACCTGGGAAAGCTAGTACATTGTTAATCTGATTAGGGAAATCACTTCTTCCTGTTCCAACAACTGCTGCTCCTGCTTCTTTAGCAAGATCAGGCATAATCTCTGGTGTAGGATTTGCCATTGGGAAAAGAATAGGATTCTCATTCATGCTTTTTACCATCTCAGGTGTAACACATCCCGGAGCAGATACACCTATAAATACATCTGCACCTACTAATACATCTGCAAGGCTTCCTTTTCTCATCTCTACATTAGTAATCTCTGCCATCTCTATCTTCTCAGCATTTAGATTCTCTCTGCCTCTGTAGATTGCTCCTTGTCTATCACATAGAACGACATCTTTTAATCCCATTGCTATAAGTAATTTGATAATTGCTATACCTGCTGCTCCTGCTCCACTTGTTACTACTCTTATCTTATCAATTTCTTTTCCTGTTAATTTTAATGCATTAATTAGTGCTGCAAGAGTAACAACTGCTGTTCCATGTTGATCATCATGGAAAATTGGTATATCACAAGTTTCTTTTAATCTTCTCTCTATTTCAAAACAACGTGGTGCTGATATATCTTCTAGATTAACGCCACCAAAACTGCCTTGTAGTAAAGTAACAGTATTTACAATGTCATCTACAGACTTTGATCCAACACAAAGTGGTATTGCATCAACATCTCCAAATGCTTTGAAAAGAACACATTTACCTTCCATAACAGGCATACCTGCTTCTGGCCCAATATCACCTAGTCCTAATACTGCTGTTCCATCTGTGACAACTGCAACTAAGTTAGAACGTCTTGTAAGTTCATAGCTCTTATTTATATCTTTTTGAATCTCTAGACAAGGTTGAGCAACACCTGGAGTGTATGCTAACGACAAATCTTCTTTTGTCTCAAGAGGAACTCTTGTAGTAACCTCAATCTTCCCTTTCCATTCATGATGTAATTTTAATGATTCTACTGCGTAATCCATAGTTTGTTGTCCTTTCGTATATCATAATTAAATTATTTTATTACTCAAAATATGTACCGCTAAAAGTTTATCATTATTCTAAGATTTTTTCAATGTTTTACTCATATGTTTTGTTTTATCCTAAATTTTTTATTCAGAATCAAATAGAAAAAGCAAGTATAAAAACAAGCATATCTCTTCTGAATAAAAGATATGCTTATTTTAATATTACTGTTCTTGTTTCATACTATTAAGTTTTTTTACTAATTTTTCTTTTATTAGACCAAGATATGCTCTATTATGACATATTTTCTCATCTGACGGATAAAGCTCTGCTGCTTTTTCATTATATATGATTGCCTCATCAATTAAACCCATATGATAATAGCATGAGCATAGTTCCATATACGGAATATAGTCCCAATATTGTGGCATTACACCACCAAGTGATACCGGTTTTGCCGTATATGGTGCCAACAAAAACCATGAAATTGCTTTTTGATAATCTTCTCTATCCTTATAATAATAACCTATCTTACAACATATTTCTGCACGAGGGCCTTCCTTTTCAAAAAATTTTAAAAGTGTTTTAATACTGTTTTTGTCATCTTTTTTATAATCATAATAGCTAGATAGTTCAATGCATGAATCTAAATAATTAGATATTAAACCTGTATCCGTTTCCAAGAATTTATTATAATATATAGCTGCCTTATCAAATTCTTTTGCATGAAATAATTCTCTTGCATAATAAAAACATTTACGATCATCTAATTCATTTCCACTATCAATATATTTTTCAAGTATATCCAAGTTTCTTCTGGTAGGTGCATGCATCTTCATATGAGTTACAGCAGTATCTATCTTCATGTATTTCCCACTATAAAGTATATATTCATGAACAGGATCATACCATTTAAACTCATTACTTCTTTTCACTATTCTTTCTCGATAAAAATAGGTTACCACCTTTCCATTTTCTCTAGAAGTGAGATCATATTTCATAATAACAGTATCAACCTCTTTATTAAGAGTCTCTTTTAGCTTTTTTAATTCAATCCTATCTTTTTCTAAAATTACATCATCCGCATCTAGCCACATAACATATTCCATGCTTGCTTTTGAAAACGAGTAATTTCTAGCTTTTGAAAAATCATCTACCCATTCAAAATCATATATATGCTCTGTATATTTTTGGGCTATCTCCTTGGTTTTATCATCAGAACCTGTATCTACAATAATTATTTCATCTGCTATATCCTTCATGCCATCTAAGCATCTGGCAAGAGTATCTTCTTCATTTTTTACAATCATGCATAGGCTTAGTGTTATCAAAATGCCCCTCCTTTAAGGGGCATCATTCCAGCAATTTTCACTGTTGATACCCCTTTATTTTAATTTTTAATAATGATTAATTTACTTTTGAAAGTAAAGATATAATATATTCCACTCTGCTTTCAATATTTTCTATTCTTTGATTCATTACTGGTAAACCAAATACTGGGCTATTCAATTTATCAATAATCTCAATAATTTCTGTCTTTATCTCATACAATCCGAATGATGGATTATATATTGCACTCTCAATATTTCTTACTTCCTCTTTGATTTCCTCTAAGCCATATGATGGGTCAAATACCGCTCCCTCGATCGCCTTGATTTCAGACTTGATTTCTTTCAATCCATATGATGGATTGTTGATTGTACTCTCAATGTTTCTTACTTCTGTCTTAATTTCCTCAAGACCATATGATGGGTCGAATACTGCTCCTTCAATTGCCTTGATTTCAGACTTGATTTCTTTCAATCCATATGATGGGTTATTGATTGTACTCTCAATATTTCTTACTTCTGTCTTAATCTCTTCAAGTCCATATGATGGGTCGAATACTGCTCCTTCAATTGCCTTCACCTCTGACTTAATTTCCTCAAGTCCGTATGATGGGTTGAATATCGCTTCTTCGATTGCCTTGATTTCAGACTTGATTTCTTTCAATCCATATGATGGATTATTGATTGTACTCTCAATACTTCTTACTTCTGTCTTAATCTCTTCAAGTCCATATGATGGGTCGAATACTGCTTCTTCGATTGCCTTCACTTCTGACTTAATTTCCTCAAGTCCGTATGATGGGTTGAATATCGCTTCTTCGATTGCTTTTACTTCTGTCTTAATCTCTTCTAAGCCGTAGGATGGGTTGAATACCGCTTCTTCGATTGCTTTAATTTCAGACTTGATTTCCTCTAAGCCGTATGATGGGTCGTATACCGCTTCTTCTATTGCTTTAATTTCAGACTTGATTTCTTTTAATCCATATGATGGATTGTTGATTGTACTCTCAATACTTCTTACTTCTGTCTTGATTTCCTCTAAACCGTAGGATGGGTCGAATACTGCTTCTTCGATTGCCTTCACTTCTGACTTAATTTCCTCAAGTCCGTATGATGGGTTGAATATCGCTTCTTCGATTGCTTTTACTTCTGTCTTAATCTCTTCTAAGCC
>JAVBSS010000024.1:0-21251 GCA_031556525.1 Lachnospiraceae bacterium | reverse complement strand
TTTCCATTTGCCATTCCTGTTAGATTCTCATCATCTCCAAAACCATTATTAGGAATAGATACTATACCATTATAATTTTCACTATTTTTTTCATAGCCAGAATCACTTCCCTTATTCCAGCCACCTCCAGTTCCATTTCCTTGACCTGTTCCATCTCCTTGGCCCTGTCCTTGTCCACTTCCTTGTCCCTGACCGTTTCCTTGACCTTGTCCTTCTCCCTGTCCTTGTCCATTTCCTTGATTATTGCTAGCACTTTGACTTCCATTTCCGTTATTTTGCTTAAGGCTTTGACTTGCTTCACTCGTTGAATTTGCCATATCACCAAGTTCACTGCTTGATACAGATCCATTAGACATTTGCTCCGCCGCATCCTTCAATTCTTGATTATTTGTTTTCTCACCAAGGTCATTTAATTGATTTGCTAATTCCTGTATTTCTTCATCTGTTAATTGACTTTCAAGATCTTCACCTGATTCAGCAAGGTCTGACAGTTTCTCACTCATATCTTGCAAATCAGAAGCCAATTGTTCTTCTTCAGTTTTCTCACCTATGTCTGCTGCCAAATCCTTTAACTGCTTCTTCGCTTCTTCATTCTCTATATTCTTTGCAGTCTGCTCCAATTTTTTCTCTATTCTCTCTTTGGCTTTGGCAAGTTCATCTTCGCTTGTAGAGTCATTCAATTCTTCTATAGCTTGATCTAATTGTTCTATAAGTTCTGCTAACTCCTCTTTTGTTAAATCTGTATTCTCTTCTAATTCTTTCTTAACTTCTTCTATCTTCTGCACTTCTTCTTTTACTTCTTCTTTTATCTCATGTTGTTCTTGGGCGAGTATTTTCGAATCCGACGGTATGACACCCATAATGCCATATGCCATTATAAGAAAAAGTATTAATGCATATTTTTGCCATGCTATATTAAGAGCAAAACTTTTTCTAATATTTATAGTTCTTCCTCTATTAAAAGCATCTGTTTTTTGTATCATACTAAATGTATCTGATTTTCCTACAAGTCCATAAGCAGTAATAATTCGTTCTCTTAGTCCTAATCCATCTAATGTTAATGCAGCTTTATCCATATCAGGACTTTTCATAATAGCACATATAATTCCAATTAATATGCCTGCAACTACCGCGAATATTGAATATACAAATCTATAGTATATAGGAAATATTAAAGCCAATCCATTTACTATTATACCTACTATTAATCCTATTCCTAATCCAACAAGAGCATATCTAACTATTAATATTTCTCTTAGTCGGTTTCTTACCTTCTTTATTAAGTTAACTATACTCCTATCTAGATTTTTCATATATATTATCCCCTAACTTTTTTTATTGGATTGATTCTCTTAGCCGCAATCCAATTTAAAAATAACGCTATAGCAATATTTATTATTGCAGATATTGGAATCCACATTTTTGTTATTATAATACCTATTACGTTACTTCCATCAATCTCTTCAACCCATGAAGATAAACTGCCTATTCCCATTACTCTTAATGTATAATCAAGAAATGTTGATAATGGATTAAACATAAATATAGATGCGCATATTCCCATTCCTTCACCATTATAATATCCATTTGGATTTAAAAGTTCATAGCTTATTGCTACTATACTGTATATTATTCCATAAATAACACCAGTGCCAATAAACACAAGTACTTCGAATATTATCGTTAATATAATTGCTAATATAGTCTTCTTTACTAGACTAGAACAAAATACACCTATGCTGGCAACATAATAAGATATATATACCATAACTACAATATATCCTAACAATGCAAACCAATTAAGTCCTCCAAATATAAATGCCACCGACATAATTGGTATACTTGAGATAACAAACATTAATACACTTGCTATTGAATTAAATACTTTTCCTACTATAATGGAAAAAGGTTTAATTGGTGTAGTTAACATAATATCTAACGTTTGTTTCTCTCGCTCACTTGCTATAGATCCTGCCGCAATTACAGGTATAACTACTAACAAAATCATACATTCTGTCCATGCTAATATAGGAAATATCGACATCATAGAGTCATATATACTACCACTACCATAACTACTTGCTAAGTTACATACCGCCATCGTTAACACAGTAATAACTGCCAATAATAAATTATAAAACATAATTGCTAGAGGAAGCTTAATGCTTCTTGAACCTAGACGTAATTCCTTCTTCAATATCGGATTCATCTTCATCGTAGTGCTCCTCCATTTCCACTTGTTAAATCTAAGAATAAGCTTTCCAAATCTCCTTTTTCACGATTGAATTTACTTACTCGAATATCTCTATTAATTAACTCTTTAAGAAGTTCATATCCCTGCTCTTCATCTCCATCGAAAAATACTGCTATATCGCCTTCTCTTATAGAAATCTTTGACACAAGAGGATTTTCCTTTAGTATATTTATACCCTGCTCTAAATTTCCTATAATTTCAATTATAATCGGTTGATTATTTGAACGAGATTTTATAATTTCATCAACCTTACCATTCACAATAAGTCTACCTCTCTCCATAACTCCAACACTAGTACACATCTCGGCTAACTCTGGTAATATATGCGAACTTATTATAATTGTTTTTCCCATACTTCCTAGATTCTTAAGTATTTCCTTCATCTCAAATCTAGCTCTAGGATCAAGACCTGATGCTGGCTCATCCAATATAAGCAACTCTGGATTGTGAATAAGAGCTCTTGCAAGACACAGCCTCTGTTTCATACCTCTCGACAAACTATCAACATACACATCTTCTTTGTCACTTAGATTCACCAAATCCAACAACCCTCTCGACGTTGTTATTACTTCATTATATCCTATACCATACATAGATCCATAGAACTCCATGTATTCCATTACTTTGAAGTTATCATATACACCAAAGAAATCTGGTACATATCCAACCTTTTTCTTTATCTTCTGAGGCTTATTTAAGGCATCTATTCCATCAACAAATACACTACCACTAGTTGCTTGTAAAAGACCACATGTTATTCTCATAGTTGTAGTCTTACCTGCGCCATTCGGTCCAACAAATCCAAATATTTCTCCCTTATCAATATGAAGATTAAGATTATTTAGTGCTACAAATTTTCCATATCTTTTTGTAAGATTTCTAATATCTAGCATTACTCTTCACCTCCAATTGCACATATCTCAGGGATACAATGTCCTGTTATTGATCCATCAGGTAGAGTTAAGTTAGCTTCGCACCGCATTATTATACATCTTCGTTCATCAATATATTTTTCAATATCTGTTATAATTGTTTCTCCATCCTCAAACAATACATCAAAATCACCTGTCTCGTTATTATACATACTTACTCTAGCAAATTCCCTATATATATATTCGCTCTCAAAATCTAGATTACTCATCATTATTAATTGATTAATATTACTATCCTCCGGAAGCATACAGGTTATTTCCACCTCATTATCATTCATATATCCATCTTCTTTGTCATATGATCCTACTGCTTCAACTTCCAATTCCAAAATACTAGGATAATAACTAGACTCCTCATAAGGCATTTCCCCTGTAAAGGATCTAACCGCTACTGCATTATTATATTCCGTTATATTTTTAGTCTCAACTAAGTCTTGCTTATACTTAACAATCTCGCCAAATACTATTCCATTTACTCCATCATTAACATAGTAATTATCAATCACCATATTTATCATATTCTCTAATTCCACTTTTTCTTTGCTATTATAGCTATATTTCCTATCAACGTCGTAGACGAATCCAGTGTATATTGAATATGCATATCCATATCCCTCTAAATCGTCCGCTGTAATCGTAACAAATTCGCCTGCTGCCAAGTCACCAATAATAGCATATTTATCATTAAATACTACCACTACATTTTTCATGTCATACTCTGTATTGTTCTGTACAGTTCCCCAAAAATTCGAATAGTCATATTCAAAATCTATAACTATGTCTTGTGATGAATTTTCTATTTTCTTATCAACACTAAAATATCTTGTTGTAAATGCTTTTTTCTTTGAGAATTCAAGATCAATTCCATCGCTATTCTCATGTATAACATAATCATACTTATCTGTCACTTTAACATCTTCGGCATAATAGTAATAATAGCTGCTGTCGGTATCCTGCGGTCTATATCCCATATAATCTTCATTAAATTTCACACTATAAGCCTTTGTATATGGACTTTGTATACTACCATATATTCTCTCTCCAACCACATTTTCTCCAAATTCAACAAAAGTGACTGAACTAGCATAAGGTTGCCACACTCTATAAATAATGCTTGTTGCAAATATAACTAAAGTACACACTACCGAACTTATAGGAATAGCAATCCACATATATTCTCTCTTATTTTTAGCTTTTAAAATTATATACATTATCGGTCCAATAAACACTACATATAATAAAAATAATAATGCATACAGTATAACACTTGGCTTCTTTATGTCAGGTATAACATTAATATATTCCTTCGTTGAATAAGTAAGTTTATTAGCCACTGCTCCACCGTCTTGCAATATGCTTGTAGTTGTGCTCGTTCCCATCATTTCAATAGAAGAAGACACCATATCTTTTCTATTTTTCCAGCTAGTAAATGGCTCTAACGCAAAATCAAAATTTGTTACTACAACACTACCTTTTCCAACTATCTTTTCATGAAATTCTAGAGGGTAGGCATCAAATTCCACTGCTAAGTCGTCACTATTATTAACTTCTATTTCTAGTAGATCTGCAATAACACCATCTTCATATCCATAAGCTACCGATATATCTTCTTTGTGCAATCCACCTATATTACCACCAATAAATTCATCATCAAATTTCTCAAACACCTTATTATAATTGGCACCTGTACCAAATATTAATACACCACCATTAGATACCCATTGTTTTATAGCTTCAATCTGCTCATCTGACAATTTTGATGTATTATAATTATCAATTAAAATATAATTACATACTGCAAGGCTTCCACTAGTACTAGGCATATTTTTTTCGCTTAATTCAACTATTTTTAACTTCCCGTAAAAATATCCTCTTTCAAAACTAACGCCATCAAAATAATTTAACGCTGTATAATCATCACTAAGTATACCCATTACAGCATAATCACCATTTTCATAAAAATTACATAGTACTTTCTCACTATATAAAGCTTGATCTTTATCGTCAATCATCTGTACATAAAACGATGTTAAATAGCTATTTCCTCTAACATACATAGAAATATCTTTAGTTGTTCCCGCAGCAATTGTTATATCCTTATCATAAGCTACATTATTATTTTCATCATATGAATCTGGTATTATTACTCTTACCACTCCAACAAAATCTTTACCATTATTAGTTATACTTATATTAATTGGCATATCTACATTTGTTTTAGTAATTCCATCTAACCCATATTCAACTTCTATAGTAAATGTATCATCTTCCTTGTCTTTAGCAAAAGACTCCACACTTATATTTGCTAGCAACAAAAATACTACCATAAATACACTAAATATTTTTAATGTCTTTATTTTATACTTCATACTACACCTCCATACTTTAATCTTTGTATTTATCTATTATTACACGAAACACTGTTCCTTCTTCACCACTTGTAACATGTATTTCTCCATTATGCATATCTATTATATTTTTTGCTATTGCAAGTCCTAGTCCAGCTCCTATTGTTGTCCTTGATGCATCACCTCTATAGAACTGTTGGAATATATTTTCTATATCTTTAGCCGAAATTATTTTTCCATAATTAGTAACAACAAATATCGCCTTATCTTGTTTTTCAAATAAAGATAATTTTATCTGCTTACCATCAGCTCCATATTTTATTGCATTTCCTACTAGATTGCCAAAGGCTCTTGCCAACAATTCTCCATCACCGCTAATATAAATACTATTTTTAGGAAATGAATTTATCATGTTAAGATTATTGTCCTTCGCACTAGGATAGAACTCTTCTGCTAACTGTTCAACAAACCTAGTTAAATCAATCCTTTTAAGTTCAACTTGGATCTTGTTTTTTTCATATCTGGTATAATCAAATAGATCTATAACTAATCCCTCTAATCTCTTCGACTTATCATACGCAATATTTAAATATTTTTCCTTTGTATCATACTCTAGATTCTCATTACGCTTAATTAAATCTAAATATCCTATCATCGATGTAAGAGGAGTCCTAAGATCATGGGCAACATTTGTAATCAATTCGTTTTTTGTTCTCTCTAATTCTCTTTCCTTTTCTATACTCTGTTTTAACTCAAGTCTCATATTATTAATAGATATTGCAAGTATAGATATTTCATCATTTCCCTTTATTTTTATGTCCGTCTCCAAATCACCATTTCTTATCCGCTCTACTCCTTTATTAATATCTCTAAAATAAGTGATTATATTGTGTGAAAATAACACATAGAACATCATAAATAATGTTAGTGTGACTACTAATAACATTATCACATCTATCACAAAGTGATTAGTTAAAAACGGAGTTGGTCTAATAGTTATAAATTCATTATCTACTCCCTTAAATATTCCTGCGAATTTTTTAACAGGTTCTGTCGCATTATCCATTATCGGCGATGTTGTTTTGTAGAAAATTTCTTCAAACACCTGACTCTTTTTAATTACATATATAAAAAATACTATTATAATATCTACCACTACCGTAGATATCGCACTCATAAAGGCACATAGTACCATCTTCATTCTAAGACTTTGAAATATATTAGGCTTCAATTTTATAGCCTACCCCCCATACTGTTTTTAATATTTTAGGATTCTTTGTATCATCCTCTATCTTCTCTCGTAACCTTCTTATATGTACCATAACCGTATTGTTTACTTCGTATACTTTCTCATTCCACACTAATTCAAATATTTCATCAGTAGCAAACACTTTTCCCTTATTAGTTGCTAACAAATATAATATATCAAATTCTATAGGTGTAAGATTAATCTGAACATCATACTTTATTACTGTATGCGCACTTTTATTAATAATTAATCCGCCTTCTATCTCTATTTCATTATTATCTTCCACTACATTTATATTATTATCAATGTTGGTATATCTTCTTAATTGAGATTTAACCCTAGCTAACAATTCTAGCGGATTGAACGGTTTAGTCATATAATCATCTGCACCTGTTCCAAATCCTATAATCTTATCCATATCCTCTGCTTTTGCACTTAACATTATAATCGGAATATTACTGATTCTTCTAATTCTTCTACAAACCTCTAGCCCATCTATGTCTGGCATCATTATATCTAAAACAATTATCTTAATATCCGAATTGCTATCCAAACATTTCAAACACTCCTCACCATTATAAGCTTTCAAAACTGTATAGCCATCATTTGTCAAATATATATCTACTAATTCTGCAATTTCTTTATCATCATCTACCACTAAGACTGTTGCATCGTTCATGTATATCCCTCCATTTTCTCCACATACTACCATATCAATTTTAGCATATGCCTATCTTGTTGTCTTTACAAACTTCTTACAATTTGTTAAAATCATTTCTACGAGCCGGACAAATGATCGCGGCTGCAAAACCGAAAGGTTGCAGGTGAGGAAAGTCCGGGCTTCATAGGGCAGGGTGCCGGATAACGTCCGGTGGAGGCAACTCCCAGACTAGTGCAACAGAAATAAACCGCCAGTTTTCTGGTAAGGGTGGAAAGGCGAGGTAAGAGCTCACCGCTATTTTGGTAACAAAATAGGCTCTGTAAACTCCACTTGAAGCAAGACCATATTGAGAGCTATAGATTTGCCCGATCTGCTTTCAGGTAGGTCGCTTGAACTTGTCGGCAACGGCAAGTCTAGATAGATGATCATTCACGACATAACCCGGCTTATCGTCCGACTCGTAAACAAAAAAGTAGCTATTAACAATATTGTTAATAACTACTTTTTTGTTTATTCTATTTCATCAGACTTTGAAACAGCCTCCACCAATAAATTCTTTAAGAATCGAATTATTCGGTACGTTTTCTCCGCTTATTCCCAAGAAGTAGTCTAGAAACTTCAATAATCTCTTTGCTTCATAATATTCATCACATTCTTTAGGTATTGCAAACAATAATGGCTCTGCATATTGTTTTATTATACTTAATTCATATACTAACGCGGAATTGAACATTGCATCTGCTTCTTCTTGAAATGGGAATATATTTTCTTCTTCTCCACGTCTTACAGATTGCCACATAGAAATTGTTTTCTGCGCTGCATTTCCTCTGGTTCTAGCATCTCTCACAATACGTCTAATCAATCTTCCGTCAGTAGTTGGAATTCTATTATGCTCATCAACATTTAGCATAGTTAACGCACTAATATATATCTTATACTTACTATCGTTTGGAAGTTTTTCCGTCATCTTAGGATTAAGACCATGTATTCCCTCTATTACCAATACATCTTCTTCACCTATTTGAAGGGTATCTCCAAGATACTCTCTATATCCTGTCTGAAAATTGAAGGTTGGCAATTGTATCATTTTCCCATCTAATAGTTCATTCATATCTCTATTAAATGTTGCTAAGTCAAGTGCTTCTATACATTCAAAATTATACTTACCATCCTCATCAACAGGTGTCTTTTCTCTATCAACAAAATAATTATCCATAGCAATCGGATGCGGTTTCAATCCATGCGCCCTTAGCTGTATACTTAATCTATGTGAAAATGTTGTCTTTCCTGAAGAACTCGGACCTGCAATCAATACTACTTTTCGCCCGTTCTTAACTATGTTTTCTGCAATATCAGCAATATTCTTTTCTTGCAAAGCTTCTTGAACAAGCATTATCTCATCCATGTTTCCGCTAGCTATTAGGTCATTTAGTGCACCTACAGTCTCTATATCTAATTTTTTACCCCAATCATCTGATTTCTTTAATACATTAAACAAATTAACTTGTGGATCAAATGGTGGTACTATAGTTGGTGATGCCGTTACTGGCATCTGGAGTACGAATCCTTCACCAAATAATATAAGGTCAAAATATCCTAGATACCCCGTACTTGGCAACATAAATCCGTAATAATAGTCAGTATAATCATCTATTGTATACACGTTCGTCTTAGATACTCGTCTATATTTGAATAGTCTAGCCTTATCCTTCATTCCTTGTTCTTCGAACAATTTAACAACTTCACCTGTACTTAGATTTTGTTTAACAATAGGAATATCCATATCTACAAGTTCGTGCATTCTGCCCTTAACTTTTTCTATATCAGTTATAGTTAATTTCTCACCTTTGCCCTCAAGCTCGCAATAATATCCCTTACTAAGCGAATACATAATCTTTATCTTATCAATGTTTTCTTTTCCAAGTACATCATTAAATGCTTTTATCATCAATAAAGTTGCACTTCTTCTATATGAATCATTACCAATCACTGTACTCGTAGTCAGGAATTCTATTTTACAACTTTTTTCAATTACTTTATGTAATTCACAAAGATGATTGTCAACTAACGCCAGCACAATATCATATCTTTCTCTATCTTGATATTTTTCCGCTAATTCCTTTAAAGTAATATCTGGTTGAACAATCGCATTTTCTCCGTATACATTTACTACTATTTCATTCATAATACGACACCTCCTTATAATATCTGTACAGGACTTCCTATTTCCTCTACTACTATTTCTATATCATTATTAAAAACATTTATAAGATATTTATGTATATACTCCATAAATATATGTTCTAAGCCATAATGTGTAGCGTCTATAATACTCATTCCCATATCTACTGCATCTACTCCATCGTGATGACCAATATCTCCTGTTATCAGCAGGTCGCACCCTTTACGAAAGCTTTCTCTAACCAAGCTCTTTCCTGAGCCAGGAGAAATAGCTATTCTATTCGGAACAGCATGCTTATCGCCATACACCATCACGTTTTTCAACTCAAATTTTTCTTTTATTTCATAACACAATTGTTCCACACTCAAATTATTCACATTTTTACTAATGCGTCCAATTCCCTGCTCAGTACCTTCTTCTTCACAAGTAACTTCCAGTACTTCAGCATCTTTAAATCCTAATATATCAGCCGCTAATTCAGCCATTCCGCCCATTATATCAAAGTTAGTATGCATCGCATAGCAATTGATTTTATTCTCAGTCAACAACAATATTTTCTTTCCCATAAAATCAGAATCATTTATGCTCTTTATCGGAGAAAATATAAGCGGATGATGTGTAATAATCATATCTACATTAAGTTCTACTGCCTTCTCTATAACTCTATCTGTAGCATCTAATGCTATCATAATACTATTAACTTCTCTATCTTCTCTTCCTATTAATAGTCCTACATTATCCCAACTCTCAGCATATTTAACTGGTGATAATTTTTCTAGTGCACAAATAACATCTCTACATATCATATAAGCAAAGCGCCTCCTTAATGTATCCTAAATCCTCTTCTATCTCTCTACGTCTTTCTACAGCTTTTGCAGACGTATTATCATTAAGCGAATCCAATACCCTATCATAAGTATTCTGCTCTTTCATAAGATACTTATATAGAATTTCATTCTTTTCATCAAGAAGACACTTTCCATACCTATAATACACCGTTCTATCATATGTATTCTCTACTTCCTCATCTTGAGTAAGTCTATTCGCTTTTATAACAGTATAGTACTTATCCATATCTATAAGCATATCTTCTAATATTATACCATATCCTAATTTGTGTAATTTCTCTCTAACTATATGTATATCCGATTGAGGTTGTAAAATCAATTCCACACCTTGATTCAGTATGTTCTTTCCCGACTCTAATATATCTGCAATAAGCATTCCGCCCATTCCAGCAATTATTACCGTGTCAACCTCTTTCTCCTTAAGTTGCTCCAATCCATTTGATAACCTAAGATCAATCACCTTACAAAATCCATATTTATTCACATTTTTCAATGCAATTTCAAGTGGACCTTTTCTTACATCCATAGCTATTACTTTTCGGGCAATATTTTGTTGCATAAGATAAATAGACACATAAGCATGGTCGCAGCCTATATCCGCAACTACATTACCCTCTGTCACCATGGCTGCAACACATTTCATTCTATCAGTTAATAATATTTCTTTCATAATCTACTCTAAAAAGTCCTTTAATCTACGACTTCTAGTTGGATGTCTAAGTTTTCTAAGCGCTTTAGCCTCTATTTGACGAATACGTTCCCTTGTAACTTGAAACTCTTTACCTACTTCTTCAAGAGTTCTTGCTCGTCCATCATCCAATCCAAATCTTAGTCTTAATACTTTTTGTTCTCTTTCTGTTAACGTACTTAATACTTCCACTAGTTCCTCTTTTAATAATGTAAATGCTGCTGCATCAGCTGGAACAGGTACATTTTCATCTTGAATAAAGTCTCCTAAATGACTATCCTCTTCCTCACCAATAGGAGTCTCTAGAGATACGGGTTCTTGTGATATCTTCAAGATTTCTCTAACTCTCTCTACTGATATCTCCATCTCTTTTGCAATCTCCTCTGGATGCGGCTCACGTCCTAATTCTTGAAGCAATTGTCTAGACACTCTTATTAATTTATTAATAGTTTCAACCATATGCACTGGTATTCTAATAGTTCTTGCTTGGTCAGCTATAGCTCTAGTGATTGCTTGTCTAATCCACCATGTTGCATATGTGGAAAATTTAAATCCTTTTCTATAATCAAATTTCTCTACAGCTTTAATAAGTCCTAAGTTACCCTCTTGAATAAGATCTAAAAATAACATACCACGACCAACGTATCTCTTTGCAATACTAACTACAAGTCTTAGATTAGCTTCCGCTAACTTCTTCTTTGCTTCTTCGTCGCCCTCTTCCATACGCTTAGCTAATTCTATTTCTTCATCTGCGCTAAGTAGCGGTACCTTTCCTATTTCTTTAAGATACATTCTTACTGGATCTTCGATGCTAATACCATCTGGAACAGATATATCAACTAAATCTACATCTACTTCAGTATCCTCTTCCACTGATAATATAGCTTCATCATCTGGTTCATCTGAATCTTCCTCTACCGCCAATATTGCCTCATCATCTGGTTCTACTTCTTTTTCAACTTCTACAGTATTTATAAATATATCATTCGACTCTAGAAATTCAAAAATTGCCAACATTTTGTTTGAATCAAGTTCAAAGTCTTTAACATCCGAAAATGAATCGATAATGATTGTATCATCTATAATGTTGTCATTTGTTTTAGCCGTTTCTAATAATTCCACTAATTTCTCTTGGAATACTGTCTCCGTGTTTTTCTTACTTGGGTTTCCCATAATAAATTTATCCTCCATAATATATAATATTTTAACCATTTCATAATAATATATGCAAATTCTCTATCTTAGCTTTTTCTTTAATAAGTTCTTGCCATCTATTCATATCTAACGTCGAACTCATTTGATAGTCAATACTCCCAGACTTTACTTTTTTAACAATATCCTCTACTGCTTTAATATTATTTTCTTCTTCTGGTTCCATCTCTAAAGTAGTCTGAACAATATCTGCAACTCTTCTCTGTTCTTCAACTTCAGTAAATTGATTAAGAATAATCGCTGGCTCTATAGTTCCCTTTGTCTCATATTGTTCATACATCAATACTGCAACTCGATTACATAAGGGTTCATAAAAATCTATCGGGCTTAGTATTCCTTCTAATTTTTTGAACAATATAGGCATATTAATCATCCAAGTCAACAAAAGCTTCTGTGGCGTCTTGCTAAGCTCCTCTTTTACTTCTTGACGATTTAATTTTCTTGGTTTTATATCGTCAAATATACTAGGTGGCACATAGCCTCCTTCTGTACCATAATAATTAACCAACTTAATCAAACCATCTTTATCTATAAAATATTCGTTAGCTACAGCCTCTATGTAATTATTTCTACCTAACGGATCGTCTATTGTAGATAACTTTTTTGCCACTTCATGTTGAAAATTAGTCTTACTTTCAGGATCATTTTGATTGTAATTTTGTGACATTATCTTCACTTCAAACATTACGCTTCCTATTGATGTCTGTATTCTCTTCTCAAACTCATCAACCCCTAATGTTTTTATAAATTCATCAGGATCTTTATAAGGTTTCATATCTATTATACGTGTTGATATTCCTATCTCCCTTAGCATAAGTATAACCTTACTTGCCGCTTTAATACCTGCGCCATCACTATCATATGCTAGATATGCTGTATCTGCATACCTCTTTACAAGATTTGCATGTCCTAGTGTAAATGCTGTTCCAAGGGATGCAACTGCGTTATCAAACCCTGCTTGGTGCATAGCTATTACATCCATATATCCTTCACATAATATCAATCCATGTTTCTTGGATTTCTTTGCAAGGTTAAGACCATATAGATTTCTACTTTTATCAAATACTGCTGTATCATTAGTGTTAAGGTATTTGGGTTCACCTTCTCCCATCACTCTTCCACCAAATCCAACAACTTTATTATTTGCATCAATTATTGGAAACATTACTCTATTCCAAAATCTATCGGTAGCACCTCTAGCTTCATCTATCTTTACCAAACCAGAATTCTTGAGTTGTTCATCATTATAACCTTTACTCTTAAGATATTTATACAAATCGTCACTATACATATCTGAATATCCTAATGCAAATTTCTTTATTGTTTCATCATCCAACCGTCTATCTTGAAAATAATTATATGCCTTCTTGCCTCTATCTGTTTTTAGTATGTAGTGAAAATATCCTGCTGCAATTTTATTCATCTCGAATAAAGTTGTCTTATAATCTGCTTTTCGCCTAGCCTCTGGCGACATCTCTTCTTCTGGCAACGTTATACCAGCACGTTCTCCCAAGTGTTTTATTGCCTCTGGAAACGTGAAATTCTCATATTCCATAACAAAGGTAAATACATTACCGCCTACTCCACAACCAAAACAATGATACATTTGTTTTTCTCTACTAACATGAAACGACGGTGTCTTCTCTGGATGAAAAGGGCAGCATGCCGAATAGGAATTGCCTTTTTTCTTAACATTAGCATATTCACTTATAACGTCTACTATATCATTTTTTAGACGTATTTCTTCAACTAAATCATCTGAAAAATACACTATTATCTCCTTCTACAAAACTATACTCTTTGCCAACTTTCTGGTTCAAATATTTCTCTAAATTTATATATTGCATAAGTATCTGTCATTCCCGATATATAATCACATACTACTACTTCCATCTCTTCTCCATCGGCAATCATATCTATATATTCTATAGACATATCATTAGGATTCTTCGCATAGTAATAAAACAATTGTTTTATCATCTGTCCTGCTTTACCCTCTTGTCCTTTTGCAATAGGATTAAAATACACATGCTCAAACATAAACTTTCGTAATCCTACCATTGCTTCTCTTACCGCTGTTGACATAATTATATCATCTGTCTCTTGACTATTTTTAATTATGTCATGAATGAGTGTATTCAATCTATTTCTAACGCTTGTACCTAATACGCTTGTAAACTCTTCTGGTATATCTTTTTCCTCTAATATTCCACCTCTAATTGCATCATCTATATCATGATTAATATAGGCTATCTTATCAGCTAATTGTACCACTTTACCCTCAAGGGTTGATGGACTTCCTATACTTTGGTGATTAAGAATACCATCCCTTACTTCCCATGACAGATTAAGTCCTGCGCCTTTTTTCTCTAGTTTCTCTACTATTCTTATACTCTGAACATTATGTTTAAATCCATACGAGCAGACTTCATCTAGAGCCCTTTCTCCCGCATGTCCAAACGGCGTATGCCCCAAATCATGCCCCAATGCTATAGCTTCAACCAAATCCTCATTAAGATTTAATGATCTAGCGATAGTTCTGGCAATCTGAGCAACCTCTAAGGTATGAGTCAATCTTGTTCTATAATGATCTCCCTCAGGCGACAAGAATACTTGGGTCTTTTGTTTTAATCGTCTAAATGCTTTACAATGGATTATTCTATCCCTATCTCGTTGATATATAGTTCTTAAATCACATTGTTCTTCAAATCTATCTCGACCTCTGGATTTATCACTAAAAGAAGCACATCCAGACAAATTCTTATATTCATTTATTTCTTGTTGTTCTCTAATAGTCATATTTCAACTCCTTAAAAAGCCCTACATTAGTATATTTCTACGTGTTTTGATAAAATCCTTTTTTTATTTTTCAACCAGAGCCACAATAGTTAATTTAATATCAAACGCAAGCAATATAAGCCCTATCAAAGACAGGACTTATATACTAAATCATATTTATTAAATTATTCTACTTAGCTTTAGCTGCAATAAACACCCAATTAGTACCGTCCGTTGCTACTGCACCCCTATTATAATTAGCTGATTTTAATATTTCATAATGTCCTGACGAACCCTTCCAACCATTAAATGTTTCTCCTGCATTATTAGCTCCTGTTAATAAACATTCACCTCCGGCTGAATATATATTAGGATAAGCACTTCCCATTACAGTATTCCATGAAGTTCCGTTAGGTCTTGTATGACTAAATGATGTCCTTATTTCTCCTACCCTTGTTCCGCAAAATCCATAAAGTGTATCATCCCATACTAGTTCTGCAACACCTAAACTTCTTCTCTCTGCATTAATCAAATCAAAACATTCTTTTGCTTTTGATATAGCTGCATCATTTGTGGCAGGTATATTTGTTTCTTCTGTTGTTTGTTCTGCAGCATCTTCTGTTGCTGCCTCTGTTGAAGTATCCTTCTCTTCACTAGGATATAATTCTTCTGATTTATTAAAATCATTACACAATATATATCTTCCACTAGACCAACACAATACATTACTAGCAATATTGTTACAATTTGTTACTTGTGAGTAGTTATTACCAATTGCATTTTGCAAATAACTATTACAACGTGAATCAACGCTACTTCCTAATACTATAGCAGAGCATTTTGGACTAATATTTGATATGCTACAGTTAGAACTTGTATTTGTGTTTTTCACTGAATCAGCAGCTGAATTAATAACTTCTTCTACCTTACTATCCACAACCTTTGTTTGAGTAGCATTATTTTTTTCTGTAGTAGATCCATTTGTTTTAACATTTGCTGTATTATTAGTATTTACATCACAATTCGTACTTTCGTTACAATTTGTATTAGCATCACAATCTCTTGTATCACAGTTTATGCCTGTACTGCACTCATTTGTATTGCAATTTGTGTCTACATTACAAGTTGTATCTGTATTGCAACTTCTCTTTGTTATTGCCTTACTCTGTACCCCTCCATTATTTCTTGATTGAATAATAGAATTAATAGTATCTGCATCTACATCATTACCATTTACTACTTTATATTGTATTCCTGTATTAGTATTGCAACTTGAACCTGAGTTAAGCGCTTGTCGAAGTTCATCCATCGTAGATGTCCCTGTATTGCCACTATCTGTATTGCAATCACCATTACCACCAACTACTATGCGTGTCGCTGCCTCACTTGATATGCTACCAAAACCCATTGTAAATAATAATGAAAATAATAAAGTTAATACATAAAAGTATTTTAATATTTTATTTTTCAACTTTATTCCTCCCTTTTGTTTGTGTAAATGTGCTTGTTTCGTGTTACATTTACAATCATAACTTTTCACATATTCACAGTCAATCGCAATATATGGTATCTAATGAATATTGTACCAAGTTCACATTTTTTGTAGGGAGTTTACTTCCCGACCCCTATCTCACCCAAGGTCAGTAAATATCTATATCTTAGTTCTGTATCGTACCAACAAGAGTTGGAATTAATTGTTTTTTTCTTGACACTACACCATTTAATAAACATTCATGATTTTTAGGAATCACATGAAATGCTTCTTCAACAAGTTGCTCTGATCCATTACCAAAGCATAATAAGGTTGTATTCTCTTCTATTATATTTGTTATCATGAAGAATATCATATCAGCATTATGACTCGCAAAATCTGTCGATATATAATCATTCAACTTCTTCTTAATAATTGCTAAATCTTCATCTGTCATACAATTTATCTGTCCAACACCCATACTTATATCGCCAACACTAAAATTTTTGAAATCTTGATAGAATATAGATTTTGCTTTTTTATTTGCCAGATTACTTCCAGCAGTAAACATATCCTTAGCAAATTCGTCTATATCCAAATTCGCAATATGCGCCAATTCGCTAGCTGCTTTTCTATCTACACTAGTACATGTAGGTGATCTAAACATTAACGTGTCGGATATTATTGCTCCACATAACAATCCTGCTATAGTTGGCCCAATCTCTACATTTTGCTCCATATACATCTGATAGATAATTGTTGCTGTACATCCCAACGGTTGATTTCTAAAAAATACAGGTTCTAAAGTCTCTATAGTTCCTATTCTATGATGGTCTATTATTTCTAATATATCAGCATTTTCAATTCCATCTACAGCTTGTGTTCTCTCATTATGATCCACCAAAATAATTTGCTTGCGCTTTAGATTAAGAAGATTACGTCTTGATACCATGCCTACATAATCTCCATCTTCATTTATAATCGGAAAATCTCTGTTACGTTTCTTAGCCATAACAGCCTTAATTGTCTCTACTTCTTCATCGGTTCTAAATGTAATAAGATTTTCTTTCTTCATAAAGTGTTTTATTGGCATACTTTGATTAATCAAGCGGGCAACTGTATACGTATCATGCGGTGTACTTATAATTGCACAATCATTTTCTTCGGCTATTTTCTTAATAGTCATCGAAATACTTGCACCTTCACACACTATTATACTTGAAGCTTTCATCTCTATCGCACACAATTGAGATTCATATCTATTTCCTAAGATGACCATATCATCTTCTTCTATATAATTCTCCATTAATTCAGGATTGGCTGCTGCAATCAAGACTTTTCCCTTAACTACATAGCTATGCTCGTTCCCCGTTATCATAGTTCCATCAATAGTCTCTAATATATTACTATATTGAGTTCTCGCACGCCCAATAATACTGCTGTCATAGACATCCATGTAAGATTTGGCTATATCACTAATAGTTATAAGTCCTTCTAATTTATTACTAGCAGTAATAGGCAAGGTAACAACATTATTTTCATTCATAATTGCCCATGCCTTTTTAAGCGAAATACTACCAGAAACCCCTTCTATCATCCTAATCTTAATATCTTTAACCTGTGGATTAACACTGCCTAAATATCTAGGTCTTCTTACGTTGAATCTATTTAATATGTATTGAGTCTCTTCATTTATATGACCTGCTCTCATAGCAATATAATTCTTACTACTAGTTCTATTTTTCAATTCAGCATATGCAATCGCTGAACATATTGAATCTGTATCCGGATTCTTATGTCCAATTACATGTATAAATGTGTTTTGCATAATATCACTCCTTAATTTATCTAACAACCTAATCGTTATCCCATTTTACCCTTATCAATATATTAAGTCAACAATACAAGTATTCTTTAATATAATCTTAATTATAATCTCTAGCGCTGATTATATTGGTTATCTGCCTTTTTCTTCAATCCATCACTCACATTTTTTCAATCTATATAGCATGGTTTTTCTAGGCTTTTCTTACTTTTATAAATTTTTTTCAAATAATTCACATTTTATTCACACTTTAAATATATCTACGTCACATTTAACTGTTATTATGTATACATAAAGCAAGTGAGCTTTAGAAATGAATTTTTTCATAAACCTTCCCCTTATAATAAAAAGGAATCCCTCCCCAGGATTCCTTTTTTAGTGTTTTATCACTCTTTCATATAGACCAACTCCACACTTTGTTGTATAATGACTGTATTGCTACGAAAATACAATAAAATTATGTAAAGGGAGGGATTTACTATGACATGTCCTAAATGTAGTAGTGAAAACGTAAATGTACAAATAGTAAGCAAAACAAAATTAAAGAAAAAACATAACTGGGTATACTGGTTACTTATTGGGTGGTGGTTAGAACCTATCTTATGGCTTTGTTTCTTTATACCAATGCTAATTTTTAAAATCTTCAAACCTAAAAAATATAAGACCACTAACAAATCTGCTACTATGTGTGTTTGCAACAACTGCAGCCACACTTGGAACGCATAATGTAATTATTAAAGACCTCGCAGATGCGAGGTCTTTAATAATTACGTATTTTCATACATTCACGTATGATATCTTTTATTTTCTGTTTAGTCATGGTTTTTCTTTTTTATTTATTGCATTTTAAAACATACTTCTTAAACATTTTTTCATATCAATCCGTACACACTTGTTAATCCATTCGACATTGATAAATACTCTGAAACAGGAGTAGATTCATCCATTGTAATTATATTTCCTATAATTTTTCCTTTCAAGCTATTATTACAATTATAACAAATATTCAAATTTTTTTCAAAATAATACAACAAAAAAGGATTTCTCAATCATTTTCAGATTGAGAAATCCTCTATATTACATATTATTTTTCTTAGAACTTACCTGCATCTGCTGCTTCTTGAATAGAAACTGCAACTGCTACTGTCATACCAACCATTGGGTTGTTACCAGCACCGATAAGACCCATCATCTCAACGTGAGCAGGAACTGAAGAAGAACCAGCGAATTGAGCGTCAGAGTGCATACGTCCTAATGTATCAGTCATACCATAAGAAGCAGGACCTGCAGCCATGTTATCTGGATGAAGAGTTCTTCCAGTACCACCACCTGAAGCAACTGAGAAATATTTCTTTCCTTGCTCTATACATTCTTTCTTGTATGTACCTGCAACTGGATGTTGGAATCTAGTTGGGTTAGTTGAGTTACCTGTAATAGATACATCAACGCCTTCTTTGTGCATGATAGCTACACCTTCACAAACATCGTTTGAACCGTAGCAGTTAACTCCTGCACGAAGACCTTCAGAATAAGATTTCTTGAATACTTCTTTAACTGTATTTGTATATGGATCATACTCAGTCTCAACAAATGTAAATCCGTTGATTCTTGAAATAACTTGAGCAGCATCCTTACCAAGACCATTTAAGATAACTCTTAAAGGTATTTGACGAACTTTGTTAGCTTTCTCTGCGATACCAATTGCACCTTCAGCAGCTGCAAATGACTCATGTCCAGCTAAGAAACAGAAACACTCAGTCTCTTCTTCTAATAACATCTTTCCTAAGTTACCATGTCCTAATCCTACCTTACGAGTATCAGCAACTGAACCTGGAATACAGAAAGCTTGTAAGCCTTCTCCAATTGCAGCAGCAGCATCTGCAGCTTTTCTACAATCTTTCTTTATTGCTATAGCAGCACCTACAATGTAAGCCCACTTAGCATTTTCAAAACAAATTGGTTGAATCTTCTCAACTTGCTCATATACATCTAAACCAGCATCTTTAGTCATCTTCTCAGCTTCTTCAATTGAAGCGATACCATAGCTATTTAATACTTCGTTAATTTGTTTAATACGTCTTTCATATGATTCAAATAAAGCCATTTTTCGTTACCTCCTTAATTATTCTGCACGTGGGTCAATAATCTTAACTGCATCATCAACTCTACCGTATTGGCCTTTAGCTTTTTCCCAAGCTGTATTAGCGTCATCACCTTTTCTGATAAAGTCTGTCATTTTTCCAAGACTTACGAATTGGTAACCGATAATTAAATCTTCTTCGTCTAATGCAATGCCTGTAACATAACCTTCAGCCATCTCTAAGTAACGAGGACCTTTTTTAAGTGTACCATACATAGTACCAACTTGTGAACGAAGACCCTTACCTAAATCCTCAAGACCTGCTCCGATTGGAAGACCATCTTCAGAGAAAGCACTTTGAGTTCTACCATAAACTATTTGTAAGAATAATTCTCTCATTGCTGTATTGATAGCATCGCATACTAAATCAGTATTAAGAGCTTCCATAACTGTTCTACCTGGTAAGATTTCTGATGCCATAGCAGCAGAATGAGTCATACCTGAACAACCTATTGTCTCAACTAATGCCTCTTCAATAATTCCCTCTTTAACGTTAAGTGTTAACTTACAAGCACCCTGTTGTGGAGCACACCAGCCTACACCGTGTGTTAAACCTGAAATATCTTTTACTTCTTTCGCTTTTACCCACTTTGCTTCTTCTGGTATTGGTGCAGCACCATGGTTTACACCTTGAGCAACTGAGCACATGTTTTCTACTTCGTG
>JAVBSS010000036.1:0-30927 GCA_031556525.1 Lachnospiraceae bacterium | reverse complement strand
CCTACTAAAGGATTCAAAAGTAGTCAAATCCAAATCATCGAGTGTCTGTATATAGTAAGTATTCGCACATTCTTTTTTGCTAATTTCATATAGCTTTTGAGTGTTAGAACTGTTTTTACCACCTATAACAATCATAGAATCGACATTTTTTGCTAATTTATAAGCTTCTTTTTGCCTTTCCTCTGTTGCATTACAAATGGTATTATAAACACATGTATTATACCCTTTTTCTGAAATAATTTCAACTAATTCTTTGAATTTATTGTAATTAAATGTCGTTTGGGATACAATACTTACTTTTTTATCTTTTTTTAATGCCAATTTTTCTGCATCCGCAGTAGTCTCTATCACTATAGGATCATTATTACACCATCCCATAATCCCTTGGACTTCTGGGTGTTCCTTATTACCTATAATAATTATTTCCTTATTATCACTGCTATCTTTTTCAACTATTCTATGGATTTTTAGTACAAATGGGCAAGTGGCATCTACTAGCCTTAAATTATTTTTATTAATGGCATCATATACACTTTTGTCTACACCATGGGATCTTATTACAACTGTTCCTTCAGATACATCATTAATCTCTTCAATTGAACCTAATATCTTAACTCCTTTAGACTCTAGATCAGATACTACTTCTTCGTTATGAATAATTGGCCCATAAGTATATACATTTTTATCATTTGCGACTTCATAAACTTTATCTACCGCTCTTTTTACTCCAAAACAAAAACCTGCTGTTTTAGCAATCTTTACTTCCATGAATTATCCTACCTTATTGTATTTATATACTATTGCTTCAACTACTTCATCAATTGTCATATTAGAGCTATCTATATATACTGCATCCTCAGCTTGTTTTAGAGGAGCTTCTGTTCTTGTCATATCTCTATTGTCTCTATCAATAATATCTGCTTCAATCTCATCAATACTAGCATCTACACCCTTTGCAACTAATTCTTTATATCTTCTTGTCGCTCTCTCTTTTGAAGATGCTGTTAAATATATTTTAAGTTCAGCATTAGGAAGTACATTAGTTCCTATATCTCTTCCATCCATAACAACATTATTTGTTACTGCTAGATTTCTCTGCAACTCTAGAAGCTTAGCCCTAACATTTTTATTGGCAGATGAGACAGAAGCCATATTTCCAACCTCTTCTGTTCTTAATTTACTTGTCACATTTTCTCCGTTTAGAATAACTTGTTGCTCACCATTAACATACTCTATTTCAATTGAAATATCACTAAGTGCATTTACTATTTCCTCATTAGAAGATACATCTACTTTTTTGTTCAATAAATAAAGTGCTATAGCTCTATACATAGCTCCCGTATCAACATATATGAATCCTAGTCCATTTGAAACCTTCTTTGCTATTGTACTCTTTCCAGCTCCTGCTGGCCCATCTATTGCTATACTTGCCATATCTTTCTCTCCTCTGTTTATATGCTTATTCCTGCTAAATATCCTGTCGACCATGCAATTTGTAGATTATATCCACCTGTAAGTGCATCTACGTCCAGAACTTCGCCACAAAAATATAAGTTATCTATAAGTTTAGATTTCATAGTTGAAGGATCAATTTCTTTTACCGCAATTCCACCTTTGGTTATTATAGCTTCATCATACCCTCTCAGACTATTTATTGTAAGAGGGAAATTCTTCAACAACTCAACTAAGTATAATCGCTCTTGCTTTGTTATTTCATTAACCTTCTTGTCTGGTGAAATGTTACTCATATTAATTACTATCGGTATAAGTTTCTTAGGCAACAAATCATCTAAAGCATTCTTAAATTGCTTATTTATATATTTATCAAAATCTCTTAATATTCTCTTATCTAACTGCTCACTGTCAAGAGCAGGTTTGAAATCTATATATAACATAAGTTTCTTATCAATATACTTATGAACATATGCACTTCCACTTAAAATAACTGGACCACTTACTCCAAAATGAGTAAATAACATTTCACCAAAATCTGAATATATCTCTTTGCTATCGGCTTTGATACTTATTGATATATTCTTCATTGCAAGTCCCATTATCTCTCTACAAAACTCTTCTTTTATATTAAATGGAACTAATGATGGATATAATTTAGTTATAGTATGCCCATTCTTCTTAGCAAATCCATATCCGTCTCCTGTAGAACCTGTACGCGGATATGATAGGCCTCCTGTTGCAATTATTACCTTATCACATAAACAATCATTATTACCTAGTTTAACGCCTTTACAAGCTCCATTATCTACGATTAAATCTGTTACATTTGCATTTAGTATAACTTCGACATCTAAGTTTTTCATTTCTCTACTTAAAGCGGATATAACATCAGAAGAATGATCGCTCATCGGAAAGACCCTATCCCCTCGCTCTATCTTGTATTTAAGTCCTAATTCCTCAAAAAATGATAATACAGTATGATTATCAAAACTATAAAAGCTACTATACATAAACTTTCTATTTGTTGTTACACTATTAAATAAATCTTCAATATCCTCACAGGCATTAGTAAAATTACATCTACCCTTTCCAGTAATAAATACCTTCTTACCTAATCTATCATTTTTCTCATATAAAACAACTTGATTACCACCTCTTGCTGCCCATATTGCAGACATCATTCCAGCAGCACCACCGCCAACTACTATTATTTTACTCATATTTTCTCCCAAAGCTAAAATTTATTAAGTCTTTCATTATCACCTATTACCACTAATTCTGCTCCTGCTTGTATAGGTTCTTCTGGATCTATATTAACTATGATATCATCATTATATTTAATTCCCACTACATTTATCTTGTATTTTTTACGAAGATTCAACTCTAGAAGACTACGTCCTACCCATTCATCTTTTACCTTGATTTCAACAATACTTACCTTATCAGTAAGTTCCAGGTAATCTATAATACTTTCAGATGCAAGATGTTTAGCAATTCTAACTCCCTCTTCCATCTCTGGGAATACAACTTTATCAGCTCCTACCTTTAATAGCACTTGCATATTAATTTGATTCTTAGCTTTTGCAAGAACATATGGAACGCCTAATTCCTTTGCCTTAATAATTGATAGTATAGATGCCTCTAAATCGTCTGTCATACACACAGCAACAGCATCCATATTGCTTATACCTATTGATTTCATTGTATCCAAATCTTTAACATCTGCTTGTATTGCACAGGTTACATCATTCGATATATCATTTATTTTCTCTCTATCTATATCTACTACTAATACTTCCATACCAGCCTTTGATAATTCTAAAGCAATTGTACGTCCAAATCTACCTAATCCTAATACTGCTATCGATTTTTCTGTCATACTTAATAATCCTCCACTTTAACCTATTATTACATTCCCCTTAGGATATTTTACTAAAGCTCGTTTTTTATGTCTAGACGTAAATGTAATCGCCATTGTTATAGGACCTAATCTACCTAGAAACATTATTACAATTATTATTATTTTACCCATCGTATTTAATGAATCTGTAAATCCTCTTGTTAAACCTGTAGTTGTTGCTGCATTAATAACTTCAAACACTACATCCATTGTACTACCTTCATTAAATATAAGTAATAATACTACTGAAATACTTACAACAAATATTGATATAGCTACAACTGCTAAGGTTTTTCTTATCAAACCCCTTGGTATCTCTCTACCAAATACAACGGTATCCTCATCAGCCTTAGCCACTGATATAACTGCAATTACAATAAGTGCAAATGATATCGTTTTGATACCACCCGCCGTACTTACTGGTGAACCGCCAATAAACATAAAGACCATATAAACTAACAATGTTGGTTCTCTTAAAGCCATAACTGATAATGTATGAAATCCTGAAGTTCTTATATTTATAGACTGAAAGCTCGCTGCCATCATCTTATGTACCCATGACAAATCACCTAATGTTTCCGGATTATTATATTCAAATATAAGTATAAGTATTGTTCCTATAATTATCAAAAACATAGTTGCTACGATTACTATTTTTGTATGTAACGCTAGTCTATTAAAAAACGACTTACGAGCCATCTTTTTATTTCTAATGAGTTTAACTATATTTAATACATCAAACCAGACAACGAATCCAAGTCCTCCTAATAATACTAATACACATGTAATTATGTTTATCAATGGGTTTGTTACATAATTGACAAGACTATCTTTTCCTATTATATCAATTCCTGCATTACAAAATGCTGAAACAGCATTAAAAATAGATATCCATATGCCTTTTGCTATTCCATATTTAGGTATGAATTCTATCATATATAATAGAGCCCCGACAGACTCCACGATTAAACTTCCAATCACTACTTTTTTAATAAACTTTACTAATCCACCTAATGAATTAAGATTGTATGCATCCTGAATAAGCATTCTATCTTTCAGACTAACCTTCTTCCCAATTACTATCATAACAAATGTAGTAAATGTAACAATACCTAATCCCCCAAATTGTATTAATAACAATATTACAAATTGACCAAAAAAACTCCAATAATCAAATGTATCTACTAAACCTAATCCTGTTACACTAACCGATGCTGTCGATGCAAATAACGCCTCTAAAAAAGGGGTGTAGGTACCATCTGATGATGATATAGGTAACATCAAAAATAAAGTACCAATCATAATAGCAATCAAAAAACCTGTTGCAATAAGTTGTGTAGTAGAAAGATTTAATTTGAACTTATCAATCTTCATGTAAATATTCCGCACTTTCCAAAGTATTTAAGTAATTTCTACCTCTTCTAAAATAAATATAAGGGATGATTAATATAATCACATATACTATGTGTATATTAAATCATCCCTCTAATTTAGTCAAATATTATATATATCATAAATATAACATTAAATCTATACTGGATAAACCTTTGCATCTGTATCTGCTAAGTCAGCATCTACTTTTGTTTGTTGAGTTTGTCTGTATTTGAAGAAATCTACAGCTACTTGTGGGAATAACGCATAAGTAAGAACATCTTCGTCTTGTTGTTTCCACTCTGCCATTTCTTTCTCTAATTTATCTAACTCTGGCTCAATTAGATCTGCTGGTCTACAAGTAATTGGCTCTTTATCACCAATAACCTTCTTCTGAACTTCCTTGTTAAATGGTTTAACTGTTTGACCATATTCTCCTGAAAGAACAGCCTTAGTCTCTTTAGTTGTAACCTTATATCTCTCACCATTTATTACATTAAGAACAGCTTGTGTTCCAACGATTTGGCTTGAAGGTGTAACAAGTGGACACTCACCAAAGTCCTTACGAACTTCCGGAATCTCTTTTAACACCTCATAGTATTTATCAGCTGCATTCATCTCACTTAATTGAGAAACCATGTTTGATAACATACCACCTGGTACTTGGTACATAAGTGTCTTAATATCAACACCCATTACCTTTGGATTTAATAATCCTGACTCTAAACATTCATCTCTATAAGGACGGAAGTAATCAGCAATTTCAGAAAGTAAGTTTTGATCTAATCCTGTGTCATACTCTGTTCCCTTGAATGTCTCAACCATAACTTCTGTTGCTGGTTGTGAAGTACCCATAGCAAGTGGACTCATAGCTGTATCAATAATATCACAACCTGCCTCTATAGCTTTCATGTAAGTCATTGCTGCTACACCTGAAGTATAGTGAGTGTGTAATTGAATTGGAAGTGAAGTTCCATCTTTAAGTGCTTCAACTAATTCAGTTGCCTTATAAGGAACTAATAGTCCTGCCATATCTTTGATACAGATAGAATTAGCACCCATATCTTCGATCTTCTTAGCAGTCTCTTTCCAATAATCTAATGTATAAGCATCTCCTAAAGTGTATGATAATGCGATTTGTGCATGACCATTTTCTTTATTAGCTGCTTTAACAGCTGTTTCAAGATTTCTTAAATCATTTAAGCAATCAAATATACGAATAATATCAATACCATTTGCAATTGACTTTTGAACAAAATATTCAACTACATCATCTGCATAATGACGATATCCTAAGATATTTTGACCTCTAAATAACATCTGTAATGGTGTATTCTTAAATCCATCTTTTAACTTTCTAAGTCTTTCCCATGGATCTTCTTTTAAAAATCTAAGTGAAGCATCAAAAGTTGCACCACCCCAACACTCTACAGAGTGATATCCTACTTGATCCATCTTATCGATAATAGGTAACATCTCTTCTGTTGTCATTCTAGTAGCAATTAGTGATTGATGAGCATCACGTAATATAGTTTCGGTAATCTTTACCGGTCTTATGTCTGCCATTATATTTTCCTCCTGTTATTATTTAACACCATATATAGCCATAAATGTACCTGCAGCAACTGCAGTACCAATAACACCAGCTACGTTAGGTCCCATTGCATGCATCAATAGGAAGTTTGTTGGATCTGCTTCTGCACCAACCTTTTGTGATACTCTAGCTGCCATAGGAACTGCTGATACACCAGCTGAACCGATAAGAGGATTAATCTTACCTTTAGTAGCTACACACATAATCTTTCCAAATAATACACCTGCTGAAGTTCCTAATGAGAATGCTGCAAGTCCAAGTAATACAATCTTAATTGTATCCATATTAAGGAATGCTTGAGCTGTTGTTGTTGCACCAACTGATGTACCAAGTAGTATAACTACGATATACATAAGAGCATTTGATGCTGTTTCAGTAAGTTGCTTTACAACTCCTGACTCTCTAAATAAGTTACCTAACATAAGCATACCAACAAGTGGTGCTACTGTAGGTAATATAAGAACAACTACGATAGTAACAACTATTGGGAATAGTATCTTTTCTAACTTTGATACTGGTCTAAGTTGTTCCATTTTAATTTTTCTTTCTTTTTCAGTAGTAAATAATTTCATAAATGGTGGTTGAATAACTGGTACTAATGCCATATATGAATATGCTGCAACTGCAATAGGTCCAAGTAATGTTCCACCCATTCCTAATTTATTTGCAAGGAATATTGATGTAGGTCCATCTGCGCCACCAATAATTGATATAGCTGCTGCTTCTTGTCCTGAGAATCCTAATAGAATTGCAAGGAAATAAGCACCATAGATACCAAATTGTGCTGCTGCACCTAGTATAAAGCTCTTTGGATTGGCAATTAACGGACCAAAGTCTGTCATAGCTCCAACACCTAAGAAAATTAATGATGGTAATATTGTCCATTCATCTAACAAATAGAAATAATGTAATAATCCACCTTCTGCAATAATATCAGGGAACATATTAGCTAATAACATACCAAATGATATTGGAATTAATAAAAGCGGTTCAAATCCTTGTTTTATTGCTAGATATAAAAATATACAAGCTACAGCTATCATAACATAATTTCCCCAATATAGACTGGCAAATCCTGTTTGTTCAGCTAAGTTTGTTAACGTATTAATTACGTAATCCATCTAGTTTTACCTCCTGTAAGATTTGATGATATAAGCAAACTAGTTAAGAGTAGCTAAAGTGTTTCCTGCTTCAACCATATCTCCAACTGCTACATTAACGCCTGCTACTGTACCATCTTCAGGAGCTACTACTTCATTCTCCATCTTCATAGCTTCTAATACAAGGATAACTTCACCCTTCTTAACTGCTTGACCTGCACTTGCCTTAACAGATAAAATCTTACCTGGCATTGGTGCTGATATAACTACTCCACCTTGTGCTACTGGAGCTGCGATTGCTTTTTGTACTGGTGCTGCTGCAATTGCTACTGGAGCTACTGGAGCTGCGATTGCTGGTGCTGCCGCTACTTGTCCTGCACCTATTTCTTCTACAGCTACATCATATGCTGTACCATTTACTGTGATTCTATAATTTTTCATGTTATTTCCTCCTAATAATTATCTTCTTGCACGTCTTATCGAACGAACAACTAATCTACTATCACTACTGCTAGCACCTTCATTTGCAGCATGTATTGCTGCTGTAATTACTGCTACTAATTCAGTGTCATTCATTAAATTTTCTGAGTTTGCACTAATTGCAGGTATCGAACTTGGAACTGGTTTAAGCTCTTTGCTCTTTGCTTTTTGCTCTTTAGCACCACTTCCTGGTATATATTTAAAACAACCAATTACTAATAGCATTAATAATAATACTGCGAATACAGTTCCCATACCCATAAGTGTATTTAGTCCTGCTTCTTTTAATAATTCACCTTTAGTTACATTCTTACTTGCTACTATTTCTGTCGGAACAAACATTCCAGACGTAATATAACTATCAATTGAAGATTGATCATACATAAAACTAACATCTACTATTCCTTCTGAATATTGGGAATGTAATACAACCATTACATTACTACCAACTTCTTCAACAGTAACATTATTTTCATCTACTGACTTATATTTGCCAGCCTGATCTTCTGCTGAACGAACAGCTTTAACACCGCTAACCAAGAACTCTGTTTCGCTTCTCATATAGAAGTCTCTAGTTTCTTCGTCAAGATTTTCAAATGCACTATATAAAGTGATTGAGTTACTTATTAGTGAATCTTCATCATATTTATATTCAACACTTTCAGTACCTGAAGCACAAGCAGTCACAGAAAAAGCAAGGATAATCATTGAAAATAATACTAATATTTTTTTCATTTTCATATTGTTATCTCCTTTTCTATACAGCACCATGTTTCTTTAGTGGTCTGTCCTCACTTTTTGTATACAACATCTCAAATGCTGCAACAATACGTTTTCTTGTCTCATCTGGTTGAATGATATCGTCGATATAGCCTCTCTTAGCAGCTGACATCGCACTTGCTTGTAAATCAGTATACTCAGCTTTTTTCTCAGCTAATAATGTATTCTTATCATCACTTGAAGCAATTTCAGATGCATACATAATCTTAACTGCTTGCTCTGGATTCATCATTCCAACTCTTGCTGTTGGCCAAGCATATTCTATATCTGCTCCAATTGACTTAGAGTTCATAGCTACATAAGCTGTTCCAAACGCATCACCCATTAATAAGTTAATCTTAGGAGATGTAGCATTAGCAAATGCATATGTTAATTTAGCAACTGCTTTTGCAATATTTTTCTCTTCTGCTACTGTTGCTGCATAACCATTAACATTTGTTAATGATAAGATTGGAATATTGAAAGCATCTAAGAAATTAACAAACTCTGCTGCTATATAAGCACCACTTGTTGTTAATACATCTGAGCCATCCTCTATTTGATTTGCAACACAACCTACTGTAGCACCATTTAATTTTATAAATCCAATAACCATACCTTTTGCATAATCTTTTTTAAGTTCAACAAACATACCGTTGTCTGCTATATGTGCAATTACACTTCTCGCATCTTTATTTAAAGAGTCTAATCCTGGTGTTAATCTGTTAAGATCATCCATGCACTCTGTAAAACATGCTTCGTCTTCATTGTTAGCTGGTAACATGCTAACTACTTGTCTTACTTTACCTAATACTTCTAACTCTGTATCAAATACACCATCTACTAATGCTGTATTCTCATTATGATATACAGCTGAAGCTGTATCTAACTTAGATGAATTATTCTCATCTAAAGCATTTGGGCTATTAACAAATAATTTTGCATTGTCTTTAGTCATAAATGTGAAATCAGATAATGTTGACATAATTGAAGTACCACCACCACATGTACCAAAAATAGCTGTTATCTGTGGTATAACTCCTGATGCCATTGTTTGTTTTAAATAAATCTCACCGAATGCATTAAGTGCATCTGAAGCTTCTTGTAATCTTAGACCAGCACAGTCTAATAATCCAATTACTGGTGCTCCCATTTTCATAGCTAAATCATAAATCTTAGAAATCTTCTTGGCATGCATTTCACCAATTGAACCACCTAACACGCTTGCATCTTGGCTATAAACATATACTAAGTTACCGTCAATTACACCATAACCAGTAATAACACCATCACAAGGAGTTTCAGTGTTTACCATGTTGAAATCTGTGCTTCTTGCATTAACATATGCACCTACTTCAACGAAACTTGAATCATCTAATAAAGAAGCTATTCTTTCTCTAGATGATAACTGAGTTGTATTGCTCATTTTTAGCCCTCCGTTTAAATATATTGAATATATGGCTACCATTCTTAAATATTGGTAAACCAATTTTCTGCCGATTATAATTGTATTACTTTTAGGAAAAACTTTCAAGACCTATTTACCGAAATAAATTGAATTTGACAAACTATTTCTATTATAATATATTTATTAGTATATTATTACATATAATTAAATAAAGGAGAGGTTATATTATGAATTTTTCAAAATTTGCTGTTTCAACAGCACTACTTAGTGGAGTTGCTTATCTACTAGCTTTTACAGGAGTTACACCAATTGTTTTATTATTTATCTTTGTACTATTTGCAGATTTAGAGGTTTCAGTAAAGAAAAACGTTTCTCAAGCACTATTACTTAACTTATTCTTCTCAGTTACTTCTGTTTTATTAGTTACTCTTAGTTCTTGGTACTTAAAATTAGTTGGCGCTGATTTAATCATGGAGAATGCATACAGCATATACAAGATCCTAGCATCTCTTAACATTTTCAGTTGGTTAAATGGTTTCTTAGGCCTTTGTGAGTTTGTAGTATTAGTATTAGCATTCTTTACTGTTGTTAAGGGTAAAGATTTAAAGATTCCTGTAATAACTAAATTTGTTGATAATCATTTCGAAGGCAATACATCTGCCGAATAATTATTCACATAAAAGTATATACATATAAAAACGCTGTCTTTTTTCGTTAAGACAGCGTTTTTATTATCTCATATTCTATTATAACTTTATCTATGATTATTATATCTATAATAATTCATACAACATATTTAATGCATTTACTACTGTAAGTTCTCTAATATCACTTCTACTTCCTGTAAAATTACATTCTCTTACATAAGTTTTTTCATTAATGCAAAATCCTATAAATACTAAACCTACTGGTTTATCATCTGTTCCACCATCTGGTCCTGCAATACCAGTTGAAGATATTGCCACATCTGTATTAGCTTCCATTGTTGCGCCTATAGCCATTTGTTTTGCAACTTTTCTAGATACTGCTCCTTCTTGATCTAGGGTTGTCTTCTTAACTCCTAAAGTCTTTCTCTTTGCCTTATTAGAATAAGTTACAAATCCTTGTTTAAAAGCGACTGATGCTCCTGATACATTAACCAATGTTGCTGATATAAGCCCGCCTGTACAAGATTCTGCAGTAGATATAGTTAAGTTATTCTTGATTAACTTTTTCACAAGTTTTTCTTCTATGTTCTTTCCATCTTCAATTGAAATTATAGCGATATCATCAATGTTCTTCATAAAATGCCTCCTATTGTAATACTTTCTTGTTTTTTATCAAATAGTCAATTAGTGATACTACTGTTAAAATAAGTGCTAGATAAATTAATACTTGTTCTATTATATAGAATACATATCCACCAAAATTAGCAATTAGAACACATATCATTATCATTTGAATTACTGTTTTTATTTTTCCTAAGTATCCTGCAGCAATAACAATTCCTGCATCAGCTGCAACTAATCTAAATCCACTAATAATGAACTCACGACTTATTATAACTATTACTACCCAAGATGGCAACCTATTCATTTCAACAAATGCTATCATAGCTGCTGATACTAATAATTTATCTGCCAAAGGATCCATAAATTTACCAAAGTTAGTTATTAGATTATATTTTCTTGCTATCATTCCATCTAACATATCTGTTAAACTTGCTATAGCAAATATTCCTAGCGCTATCCACTTTCCATAAGGAACTGCATCCCATAAAAGTGCTACTAAAAAAAACGGGATTAATAATACTCTTAATATTGTTAGTTTATTCGGTAAATTCATCGTAAATCTCTCCTATTAAATCATATTCATTGTAATCAGTTATCTCTACCTTAATAATATCTCCTGATATAAGTTCATATGGAACTGAAACAAAAACATAGCTATCTATATTAGGTGCATCCTTATAGCTTCTACATGCATATACATTATCTTCGTGTAAATATCCTTCAACTATAACATCTAATATCTTACCAATCATATTTTCATTATTATCTAATGATATTTCTTGTTGAAGTTCCATTATTTCTTCTTTTCTAGCAATAGCTATATCTTCATCAACTTGATTATCAAAAGAAGCGGCTGGTGTATCTTCTTCCATAGAATAATTAAATACGCCTAATCTGTCAAATTCCATATCGTCAACAAATTCTATTAAAGCTCTGTGATTTTCTTCTGTTTCTCCTGGAAAACCAGTAATTAATGTAGTTCTTATACATACATCAGGCATTTTGTTTCTAAGCCTAGATATTACCTCTATTATCTCTTCCTTAGAAGTTCTTCTTGCCATCCTTCTTAATATATCATCTTCTGAATGTTGTATAGGCATATCAATATATTTAAGAATCTTAGGTTCATTTGCCATTACCTCAATTAATTCATCCGTTATCTCTTCTGGATAACAATACATTAATCTAATCCATTCAACACCTTCTACAGATGCAATCTCTTTTAATAATTTAGGTAAATACTTTTCACCATATAAATCAATTCCATATATAGTAGTTTCTTGAGCAATTACTATAATTTCTTTGATTCCTTCTTCAACAAGATTATGAACTGCCCTTAAAACCTCTTCCTTGGGAACACTTCTATAATCTCCCCTTACGGAAGGAATTATACAATATGTACAATGTTTGTTACAACCTTCTGCTATTTTCAAATAAGCCATATAATTGCCAGTTGTTACTACTCTTTTTGATGCATCCTTAGGTAGATAGTCTAGAGGCTTATATACATCTTCTGATTTGCCATTAGTTGATTTTTCAATAGCTTCTACTATAGCATCATAACTAGTACTTCCGAGTATTACATCTACCTCTGGAATCTCTTTCTTAATTTCATCTTTGTAACGCTGGGCTAGACAACCTGTAACAATTACTGATTTTACATTGCCTGTCTTTTTAAGTTCTGACATCTCTAAAATGGTATTAATACTTTCTTCCTTGGCATCATGAATAAAGCAACATGTGTTTATTACAACAACATCTGCTTCACTCTCATCATTAGTTATATTGTAACCTTTTGCTTTAACCAAACCTAACATTACTTCACTATCAACAAGGTTTTTATCACAGCCTAATGAAACAAATAATATATTCATTATAATCTTCTCTTTTCTTACATGTTTGCTGCTTCTACACAGTTGTTCATTAACATTGCTATTGTCATTGGTCCTACTCCACCTGGTACTGGAGTTATTGACGAAGCTACTGGCTCTACTGATTCAAAATCAACATCTCCACATAGTTTATTATTCTCATCTCTATGTATACCTACATCAATTACAACAGCTCCATCTTTAACATAAGATGCATCTATCATCTTAGGTTTTCCTATTGCAACAATTAAAATATCCGCTCTCTTTGTTACTTCCCTTAAGTCAGCTGTTCTTGAGTGACATATAGTAACTGTTCCATTTTCTCTAAGTAATAATAATGCCATTGGCTTACCAACAATATTACTACGTCCAATTACTACACATTCTTTGCCGTTAATATCAACATCTGAACGTTTTAATAATTGAATAACACCTGCTGGTGTACATGAAACAAATCCTTTTTGTCCAATACTAAGTGCACCAACACTTTGAGGATGGAAACCATCTACATCTTTTTCTGGTGCTATAGCTTTAATTACAGTATCTTCGTTAATGTGTTTTGGCACTGGTAATTGAACTAGTATTCCATTTATTTTACTATCTTGATTTAGCTTATCTATTATATCAAGTAATTGCGCCTCGGTTGTATCTTCTGGTAATTCGTAAGCAACAGATTCTATACCTATGTATTCACACGCTTTTTTCTTATTTCCCACATATACACTTGATGCTGGGTCATTTCCTACTTGAATAACTGCTAGGGCAATATTTTTACCTTGCTCTTTGTAAGCTGCAACTTTTACTTTTAGTTCTTCTTTAATATCAGCCGATATTTTCTTGCCATCAATAAGTTTTGCCATGTTAATTAGTCCTCCTTAGAATAATCCTGTAATCTGTCCATTTTCATCTACGTCAATTCCCTCTGCTGCTGGTACTTTTGGAAGTCCAGGCATTGTCATTATTGCACCTGTAATAGCTACTACAAATCCTGCTCCAGCACTAACGTATACTTCTCTTATATTAATATCAAATCCTGTTGGTCTTCCTAATTTAGTTGGATCATCAGATAAAGAATATTGGTTCTTTGCCATACATACTGGTAAGTTTCCATATCCTAATTTCTCTATTCTATCAATTGCTTTCTCAGCTGCTCCTGAATATGTAACATTATCAGCACCATATATTTTATTAGCAATTGTAGTAATTTTTTCTCTAATACTTAATTCATCTTCATACAATACTTTGAAATTGCTTTCACGAGTTTCAAGAGTGTTCATTACCTTCTTAGCTAATTCGATTCCGCCTTCGCCACCTTTTTCCCATACCTCAGCTAATGCGAATTCACAATCTCTATCCTCACAGAAATTCTTTACAAACTCTAATTCTGCTACGGTATCAGTAACAAATTTATTAAGAGTAACTACTATTGGAACTCCATATAATTTAAGATTTTCTATATGTTTTTCTAAATTTACAATACCCTTGCTAAGTGCATCGATATTCTCTTCACTTAAATCAGTTTTCTTAACTCCACCATTATATTTTAATGCTCTAACTGTAGCTACTAATACAATTGCATCTGGTTTCAAGTCAGCCATTCTACATTTAATATCTAAGAATTTCTCAGCTCCTAAATCTGCTCCAAATCCTGCCTCTGTTACTACTACATCAGCTAATTTTAGTGCTGTTTTTGTAGCTCTAACACTATTACAACCATGTGCAATATTTGCAAATGGACCACCATGTACTAAAGCTGGTGTATGCTCTAATGTTTGTATTAGGTTTGGTTTAATAGCATCCTTTAATAAAGCAGTCATTGCTCCAACTGCCTTTAGTTCACCTGCTGTTACAGGCTCACCATTATAGTTATATGCCACTATAATTCTACTTAATCTATTTCTTAAATCATTAATATCATTTGATAGGCATAATATTGCCATTATCTCAGATGCTACAGTTATTACAAATCCATCTTCTCTAACTACACCATCCATCTTTGAACCTAATCCTACAACAGTATTACGTAACACTCTATCGTTCATATCTAAACAACGTTTCCATACTACTTGATTTGTATCGATTCTAAGTTCATTACCTTGTTGAATATGATTATCTAACATTGCTGCTAATAAGTTATTTGCTGAAGTAATTGCATGAAAATCTCCAGTAAAATGTAGATTTAATTCCTCCATCGGAACTACTTGTGAATAACCACCACCTGCTGCTCCACCTTTAACACCAAAACAAGGGCCTAGTGATGGCTCGCGCAATGCAATAATTGAATCTACGTCTAATTTGCCTAATGCTTGACCTAATCCTACCGTTACAGTAGTCTTACCTTCACCCGCTGGTGTTGGATTAATTGCTGTTACTAATACTAATTTACCATCTGGATTAGATTTAACCTTATCCATTAGTTCATCTGATAATTTCGCCTTATACTTACCGTATAATTCTAAATCGTCTTCCTCAATATTAAGTCTAGCTGCTACATTTTTAATTAAATCTAACTTAGCCTCTCTGGCGATTTGAATATCCGTGTTCATACTTTGTATTATCCTTTCTTACTATACATAATCATCAATATAGTCTTCAAATTCTTCCATACTCATAATTACTTTTCTAGGTTTCGTGCCTTCTTCTTCACCTACAACACCAGCTTCTGATAATTGATCCATAATTCTTGCTGCTCTATTAAAGCCTATTTTAAATACTCTTTGAAGCATTCCAATTGATGCTTTATCTTTATCAATTATGAACTTGCCTGCTTCTATAAAATATTCATCTCTATCATTACCGCCTTGTCCGCTACTACTTGGACTGCTGCTTGATGCATTTGTAATCTGTTCTTTTACTTCTTCACTATATGTAGTCTCGCCATTCTTCTGTTTCAAGAAATCCACTACCTTACCAACTTCATCATCTGATATAAATGCTCCTTGAACACGAACTGGTTTAGGATATCCTGTTGGATAGAATAACATATCACCTTTACCTAATAGTTTTTCTGCTCCTACCATGTCTAATATGGTTCTTGAGTCTACACCTGATGATACTGAAAATGCTATTCTTGATGGTACATTTGCCTTAATAAGACCTGTTATAACATCTACAGAAGGTCTTTGTGTAGCAATTACTAAATGAATACCTGCTGCACGTGCTAATTGAGATAATCTAACTATTGCATCTTCAACTTCACCATGAGCTACCATCATAAGGTCAGCTAACTCATCAACTATTACTACTATAAGTGGTTTCTTTTGAAGCTTTTCCGGATCACACTCACCACCTGCTAGTGCTTGATCCACTTTGTCATTATAACCTTTTAGGTTTCTAACATTAAACTCTGCAAATAACTTATATCTTTCTGTCATCTCCATAACAGCCCAGTTAAGTGCTCCAGCCGCTTTTTTCGGGTCTGTAACAACTGGTATTAATAAATGTGGTATTCCATTATAAGCTGATAATTCAACTACTTTAGGATCAATCATTATTAACTTAACATCATCTGGATGAGCCTTATACAATATACTCATTATAAGAGTATTTATACACACTGATTTTCCTGAACCTGTTGCTCCTGCAATAAGTAAATGTGGCATCTTAGCAATATCAGAAACCATAGTTTCACCACTTATATCCTTACCAACTGCAAAAGAAATATCAGAAGACGATCTCTTAAACTCGTCACTTTCTATTAAATCTCTAAACATTATAGCTTGTGTTTCTTTGTTAGGAATCTCTATTCCTATTGCTGCTTTACCTGGTATAGGAGCTTCAATTCTTATTCCATCTGCAGCTAAATTAAGCATTATATCATCAGCTAAACCTGTAATCTTACTTACCTTAACACCTTGTTCTGGTTGCATCTCATATCTTGTAACTGCAGGTCCACAACTATAATTGGTTATCTTAACATTAATTCCGAAACTTGCAAGAACACTCTGTAATTTGGCTGCTGTTGCTCTTACTGCTGCATCATTATTAGTCTTGCTTCCACTACCCTTGCTAAGTAAATTCATTGGTGGAAATACATATGTACCCTTTTTAGTGCTAGATGCAGTTTTATTAATAATCTGTTCTGTTTCTATAGTATTTTCTTCTAGTACTGCCTTGTCTTCTACCGTAGGTGTTCTTCTCTTTCTTGTTGGTTTGCTAACTATTTCTTCCTCGATGTCAATATCATCTAAAATAGGTTCTGCAAATATAGGTTCTACCTTAGCTATAGGCATATCATCGAATTCATCTACACTAAAATCCATTGTTATTTCATGAACATCTTCTTCTATCAAAGCATCTTTATCTATTTCTTCAATATCTGCTTCATCATCAAACACCTTAATACTGCCCAATACACTTTTCTTAGGCTTATTCTTAGCCTTGCCTTTATGTACTTCTTTATCTTGTCTACTTGATTCTTTGGTGCTATTTTTAGTAGCTTTTCTATTATTGCTAATAGGAGTATCTACTTCTTCAAATTCATCATCTTCTTCATATGCTGCTCTTTCAGCAAAATATAATTTAATTTCAGTAATAACATCAAAAATGGATACTTCTGTAACCAACATAATTACTACTGCAAATATAAATATCATTAAAATATATGTTCCTACTATACCTAATCCTTTTAGTAACAATATAGTAAGTCCACCACCAATAAATCCGCCTCCAAACTTAGTGCTCATGCTATCTGTAAATACTGCCTTAACACTTGTTGCATTAGGATCTCTTAATAACTGTGCAAATATACTTATACATAATACAAATAATGTTATATATATAGATTTCTTAACAGCTCTAATACTACCTTCATTTGCATATAGAAATCCAACTAATAATAATACGTATATCGGTAATACATATTGCACTATACCAAATACTCCAAATAAAAAGTCTGTAATATAGTGAACTCCACCACATAATCCAAAATTACTTAATTGTAATACAATTAATACTGCCGCTATTGCCAATACAATAATTTCACCTTTTAGCGATTTCTGTTCTTCTACTTTTCTTTTGGTATTCGTTCTTTTCTTATTATTATAATTCCTATTACTATTCTTTTTTGATGAATTGGTTTTTCTTGTGTTCCCAGCCATCTAGATTATCTCCCCTTTTAGTTCTATAACATATTACTATTTTTTTCTTCTTTTATCAACTTATACAAATGTTCAAACGCCTCATGTATGCCACCTACTTCATCAATAAGTCCCATATCAACAGCTTCTTTTCCAACTAACATAGATCCCACATCCTTTGCTAGTTCGCCTGTTTTAAACATTATTTCTTTTAAATTCTCTTTATCTATTTTAGAGTGATTAGCTGTAAATTCAATTATTCTATCTTGCATTCGCTCAATATATTCAAAATTATGTTTTACGCCTATCACAGTTCCATTCATTCTTATTGGATGAACAACCATTGTTGCAGTTGGTACAATAAATGAGTATATTCCAGATGTAGCTAAAGGTACTCCTATAGAGTGGCCTCCACCTAACACTAGATTAACTACTGGTTTATTTATTGATGCTATCATCTCTGCCATAGCTAAACCAGCTTCCACATCTCCGCCAACTGTATTTATCATGACTAACATCCCTTGTATACTATTATCTTCTTCAATTCTAGCCAATTCTGGCAATACATGTTCATATTTAGTAGTCTTGGCTGTTGAAGGTAAACACTCATGCCCCTCAATCTCACCAATAATATTAAGTAAATGTATTTTATAGCCAAATTCATTATTTGATAGATTACATTGTCCATCGTCTCTTTTATTATCTTCCATACTTGCCTCCATACTTAGTAAGAAAATTCACATTTTCAATACATAACTGTAAGAAGTACCATTAAAGCACTTCTTACAGTAGTATGTGGAAAAATCAAGTATATATTCTATAAATATAAAGTTATTATGCCATGTCATCTCGATTACGCTACGCTTCATCTCGATGTACGGCATTCGCCGTATACTTCAAAATATGAATATAACCTTATGTGAGCAAGCTCCCAAAGGTCAATTCAATTTTGAAGTGCATATCTCATTTACAAACACACTGCTAGACCTATTACTATGCCTAATAACATTCCAGCAACAACTTGTACTGGCGTATGTCAAACATATTCTTTAAATATTTTAGGCCAATTTCCAACTGAATTGTTTTTAAATTGACTAATAAAATCTTCATTTTTAAGCATTAAATTAAGCACAATTGCTTGTTTTCCTGTCTCCATTCTAACATTCATTGCATCATACATAACAATCATTGCAAATGCAAATGCCATAGGGAACTCAAATCCATCTATACCATATTCTATGATTGTCGCTGTAAGCAATCCACATACTGTAGCTGAATGTGAACTAGGCATTCCACCACTTCCTATTAATCTCTCCCATACAAATTTTTTTGTAATTATAAAATTTATAAGAGTTTTTAATATCTGCGCTATACTCCATCCTAAAAAAGCACTTACAAACAATTTGTTACCAATTATCTGCCTCATAGTTTCCATTATATTTCACCTCGATACATTACATTTCAAGCAATATTTCGTTCTCATCTAATAGCATGTCTGCCTTTACATAGTTCCCCTCAAGAACTGTTCCATTTAACGTTAAAGACTTATATCCACTTTCTGCACCGTTCGGATTAGAAACTTTAATATTAAGTTTCTTGCCTCTAAACATTTTTGTTATAGTACATTCTTTCCAATCACTTGGAATAGAAGGTGCTATCTTAATTCCTTCAATGTCTGGTCTCATTCCTAGTATACCCTCAACACAACCAACCATAACAGTTGACGCTGTTCCTGTTAACCAGTGTACATGAGAACGACCTTCATAAGGACTATCTGTACTCTCCGTAAATTGTCCATGACAATATGGCTCTAATTTACGAATCTCTGCTTTATCATTCATAGATGCTGGCGAGCTTTCTTCAAAGTACTCAAATGCTCTATTACCATGTCCCATTAAACTCTCTGCTAGTATAATCCAACCTTGAGGTTGTGAGAAAATACCACCATTTTCTTTTGTTGATGGATTGAATAATAACATTAATGCTCCTTCAAATGCATGGTCTACATATGATGGTGCCATTAATCTTACACCATATGGTGTATTTAATTCTCTATGAACTGATTCAAGTGCTAACTCAGATTGCTCTTTGCTTGCAAGTCCACTTATAACAGACCAAGACTGTGGATTAAGCCACATATTAGCTTCTGGATCCTTCTTAGAACCAATAATCATACCATCTTCTTTGTATCCACGAGCATATCTATCTTCATCCCAACATTTTTCTTGAATAGTATTTCCTAATGATGTCTGTACTTTATCAAGGTATGCAAGATACTCAGTATCATTCTTATTCTCTGCAAATCCTCTAAGTACTGTCATTGCATAGTATAATTGCATTGCTACAAACGAAGACTCACCCTTCTTACCTAATCTTAAGCAATCATTCCAGTCAGCATGTAATCCAGCTGGCATATTATTATTTCCTAATCTATTCATAGAGAAATCTATTGCTTTCTTAAGATGATCATATACTGTATCTTCTCCGCCATTAGCATATAATATAACTTCATCAATAAAGTCAATATTACCACTCTCAGCAATGTATTTGTATACAGTAGGGAATAACCAAAGTGCATCATCTGCTCTATACGCTGGATGTCCAGTCTCTTTTGCATACTCTGGATCATCAGGAGTCTTTTGATTTCCTGGTACATGATCAAATTTAACTAGTGGTAGACCACCACCGTTATCTACTTGCGCTGATATCATAAACTTAATCTTATCTAACGCCATCTCTGGATCAAGATGTATTATACCTTGAATATCTTGAACAGTATCTCTATAACCATATCCATTACGTTGTCCACAGTAAGAGAAAGATGCTGCTCTTGACCATATAAATGTCATGAAACATTGATAAGAATTCCAAGTATTTATCATATTATTAAATGATTCTGAAGGTGTACTTACTTGAAGATTATCAAGTTTTCCATGCCAGTATGTCTTTAATTCATTTAATTCTTCACTTGTCTTCTTAGCTACATCAGAATATGAATCAATAATAGCATTTGATTCTTCATCACTCTTCATACCTAATATAAATACAAGCTCTTTAGTCTCTCCTGGTTGTAACTCCATTGCTGTATGTAATGCACCACAAGCATTTAAGTTGTAATTCAAGTTGTTACCGCAATCACCATTTTCAACTGCTACTGGATTGCCATATTGGTGATATCTACCAACGAATTGCTCTTTGTCACCACAGTATGATGTAACTGGCGCTCCCTGCATTGCAAAGAATCTATTTACTGCTTTATTGCCATCAACATCACCTTTATTAACATTTTCATTAATAACTTGCTCTATCTTGTTATTCTTAAAATATGTCTTTGTAATAAACAAAGTATATTGTAAGTTAACTTGATCTTGTTCATAGTTATTATCGTTAGTAAATTCACAATAACCAAATGCTGATATCTTACGTGGCTTGTCCGACTCATTAGTTACTGTAAGTTTCCATACTTCATGAGTCTTATCAAGTGGTACATAGTATAGAGCCTCACTCTTAATTCCAGAATATTTAGCTACCATGTTAGTATATGCTGTACCATGATGACACTCACTCTCATATGAGTCTAAGTCTTTTCCTACTGGTTGCCATGATGCTGACCAATAATCCTTACTATCATCATCTCTTAAATATATGTATCTACCTGGTTGATCGAACTGGTTAAATACATATCTAATAATTCTTCCATTTGCTCCACTCTTTACGAAACTATATCCACCTGCATTGTTAGATATAATAGCACCATATTCTGGAGAACCAAGATAGTTTGCCCAAGGAGCTGGTGTATCTGGTCTGTTAATAACATATTCTTTATTTAATTCATCAAAATAACCGTATTGCATAGTATAGTAATCTCCTTTTTAATAAATAAAATAATTGTTCTAATATTTAGTATAAAATAGGGACAAGAAATAACTTGCCCCTATGATATTTATAATATCTTCTATTGCTCTACATCTTTAAGGCTTAAGCTGATTTTACCCATGCTTATCTCTAATACTTTAACCTTAACTACATCGCCAATATTTACTACATCTTCAACTTTTTCAACTCTAGCTTTTGCTAGCTTAGATATATGAATCATACCATCTTTGTTTGGTGTTAATTCAACAAATGCACCGAAAGGCATAATTCTAACTACTTTACCTTCATATATTGCTCCAACTTCAATAGGATCAACGATTGAATGTATAATCTTGATAGCCTTATCCATACCATCTTTGTCAACTCCACATACTGATACGTTTCCTTCATCACTGATATCAATCTTAACACCTGTCTCTTCGATAATACCGTTAATTGTCTTACCTCTTTGTCCAATAATCTCACCAATTTTCTCTGGATCAATCTTAATTTGTACAATCTTAGGTGCATATGCGCCAACTTCTGGTCTAGCCTCAGCAATAACAGGGTTCATAACGTTATTTAATATATGCATTCTTGCTTCTTTTGTCTTAGCAATAGCTTCTTCAACGATTGGTCTAGTTAAACCATGAATCTTAATATCCATTTGGATTGCTGTGATACCATCTTTAGTACCAGCAACCTTAAAGTCCATATCTCCAAAGAAATCTTCAAGACCTTGGATATCTGTTAATACTAAGTAATCATCATCTGTATCTCCAGTTACAAGACCAGTAGATATACCTGCAACAGGTTTCTTTATTGGAACACCAGCAGCCATAAGTGATAATGAAGATGCACAGATAGATGCTTGTGAAGTCGAACCATTTGACTCAAATGTCTCTGAAACTGTTCTAATTGCATATGGGAACTCTTCAACTGAAGGAAGTACTGGAACTAATGCTTTCTCAGCTAATGAACCATGTCCAATTTCTCTACGTCCTGGTCCTCTTGAAGGTCTTGTCTCACCTACTGAATAAGAAGGGAAGTTATAATGATGCATATATCTCTTAGTTGTCTCAGCTAAATCTAAACCATCTATTCTTTGTGACTCAGAAACTGGGGCTAAAGTTGTTATTGTACAGATTTGAGTTTGTCCTCTTGTAAACATTCCTGAACCATGAACTCTAGGAATGATATCTACCTCTGCTTCAAGTCTTCTGATTTCAGTAACAGCTCTTCCATCTGGACGTTTTTGATCTTTAAGAATCATCTTACGAACAGTTTTCTTTTGATATTTGTATACAGCTTCATCAAGAACTGCTAACCACTCTGCCTTATCAGCAAAAGCTTCTTCTAACTTATTCTTAATATTTCTAATATTTTCTTCTCTTACTTGCTTAACATCTGTAAATACAGCCTCTTCCATCTCAAGTGGAGTTACTATTTCTTTCATAGCTTCAAATAATTCTTCTGGTACTGCACAACTTGTATAAGTGTGTTTTGCCTTACCACAGTCAGCTACTATTGTATCTATAAATGCGATTACAGATTGATTAACTTCATGAGCAGCATAGATTGCTTCAATCATCTTATCTTCTGGAACTTCATTAGCACCAGCTTCAATCATAATAACTTTCTCTTTAGTTGATGCAACAGTAAGTTGTAAATCAGATACTGCCTTCTGAGCTGCATTAGGATTAAATACAAACTCTCCATCGATTAAGCCAACTTGTGTAGTTGCACAAGGACCATTAAATGGAATATCAGATATTGCTGTTGCAATTGCTGAACCAAGCATAGCTGTTAATTCTGGGCTACAATCTGGGTCAACTGACATTACCAAGTTGTTAAGTGTTACATCATTACGATAATCATTAGGGAATAATGGTCTCATAGGTCTATCAATAACACGTGAAGTAAGTACTGAATTCTCAGATGCCTTACCTTCTCTTTTGTTAAATCCTCCAGGAATCTTTCCTACAGAATATAATTTCTCTTCATATTCAACGCTAAGTGGGAAGAAATCAATACCCTCTCTTGGCTTCTCTGATGCTGTAGCTGTTGATAATACTACAGTCTCTCCATAATGCATAAGTGCTGCTCCGTTTGCTTGTGCTGAAACTCTATCGATATCGATACGTAAAGGTCTTCCAGCAAGTTCCATCTCATACTTTTTGTACATATAAAAATCTCCTTCTAAATAAATTATTCTTGTGTAAATCCGAAACCACTGAAAAACACACTACATAATGTGCTTTTCAGAAGTCTCGGGAAAATTTATACACAACTCATTGTATTATATCACAATAAATATTTTGTTGCAATTATAAAGATTTCAAAGACCTCAATATAATATTTATAAATTTCCATGTTATTTTTCCCTCAAATCACTATAAAAGGGAATAAACACATTTGTATTCATTCCCTATATATAACCTATTAATATCTATTAAATTTTAACATATTTAATGCCTAATGTATGACATTATACAAACATTACAACTATCTCTTCCATGTTATAGGTGAACATAGTACTAACAGTGGGAATATCTCAAGTCTTCCTGCAAGCATATCAAACATAAGTACATACTTTGCAAAGCCACTATATATACCAAAATTACCTGTTGGTCCAACCAATCCAAGTCCCGGTCCTATATTATTAAGCGCCGATGCTACAGCTGTAAAGTTAGTATTAAAATCAAATCCACATGTAGAAATTAATAAAACTGATGTTGCAAATATAACTAAGTATGTCACCAAAAATGCTTGAATGGCTCTAAATATTTCTTTTGGTATTATTTCATTTTCAAGTCTTACCTGTCTTACTCTATTAGGATGAAGTAAATAATATATTTCATTCTTAATAAGCTTAAGTAATATCACTATACGAGATACCTTTATTCCACCACCTGTACTGCCTGCACAAGCACCAATAAACATTAAGAATATTAATATTGTCTGCGAGAATGCTGGCCATAGATTAAAATCTGTGGTTGCATAACCTGTAGTAGTTATTATTGATCCTACCTGAAAAGCTGCTTGATGTATTGCCATAAATATGCTATCGAACTGATCTCTAATATTCCATGCTATTAAAGCTATAGCTGCAAGAATTATTAATAAATAATACCTTGCTTCTTGATGTTTTAACGCCTCTTTAGGTTTACGTATTAAAATCAGATAGTATACACTAAAGTTAACACCAAACAATATCATACCTATTGTAATCGCAATCTGACTTGCTAATGGATAAGAAGCAATACTTGAATTTAATATTGCAAATCCTCCAGTTCCCGCTGTACCAAACGCAATTGTAATTGATGAAAACAAATCCATTCCCGTAATCAATAATATTATTATAAAAACTACTGTCATGGCAAAATATATTCCATATAATATTCTTGCTGTAGATTTAATACGTGGCACTAGTTTACCTACTGAAGGCCCTGGACTTTCTGCACGCATTAGATGCATGTTATAGCCACCTGCTAGTGGTAATACAGTAAGTATAAATACAAGGACACCCATACCACCAATCCAATGAGTAAAACTTCTCCAAAAAAGATTACTATATGATAGTGCTTCAACATCAGATAATATACTAGCACCTGTAGTTGTGAATCCTGATATAGTCTCAAACAAAGCATCTGTATAACTAGGTATATCTCCTGAAATAACAAATGGCAATGCTCCTGTCAAACTAAGTACAACCCAACTAAGGGATACTGTTACAAATCCTTCTTTGGCAAAGAAAGACTTCTTATTAGGTTTAAGCAATCTACCTAACAAACCAATTATAAAGCAACCTAGCATTACAACAAAATAAGCAAATACGCACTTTTCTTCTCCGTATATAATAGCCACTAAACATGGTATTGCTAGAAATAATGCTTGAAACCAAGTTACTTTACTAAGAATATACAATACAAATGAATAATTCATAATTCTACCCTCAATCTCCCCTATTTAAGAATATCTTTCAAGTCATGGAATCCCGTATTTGTAGTAACTACTACCACTGTATCACCAATTTCTATAGTATCATCACCAGATGGAGTAATTATTTTTCCTTTTCTGTTAATACAACAAATCAATAGATTCTTTTTTAGATCAAGATTTTTCAAAGAAACACCTATAACTGATGAAAATTCATTCACACTAAATTCTAGTGCTTCTACTTTACCATCTATTAATCTATATAAAGTCTCTACATTACTTCCTATAGAATTCTGCATAGCCCTTACATATCTAATAATATGCTCTGAAGTTATTGTTCTAGGTGAAAACACACTATCCAAATCAAGACTTGATATAATATCATCATATGATCTTCTATGTACTTTAGTAATTGTTTTGGCCTTAGACAAATGTTTAGCAAATAAACTTAACATAACATTTTCCTCGTCTATATCAGTCCATGCAACAAAAGCATCCATCTGATCAATGCCCTCTTCTTGCAATAGATTTTTATCAGTTCCATCACCATTTATAATCAATGCTCCTGGCAACAAATTATTAAGTTCATTACAACGTTTCTTATCTCTTTCAATAAGAGTAACATCCATACCAACATTCAATAAGTTTTCTGTTAGATAATATATTGTCTTACCTCCACCAATAACCATAACATTTTTAATTCTATTGGTAGCCATTCCTATCTTTTTGAAAAACTCATTAGCTTTATTAGGTGCAGCCACTAATGAGATAACATCTTTCTCTTGTAACACAAAATCACCATTCGGTATAAACACATCATCATTTCTCTCAACAGTACATACAAGTACATCGCAATGAAGCTTTGTAGATATTTCTATAAGAGACATATTGTTCAGGGGTGATCCTTGCTCTACTTTACATTTTAACAACTCCGCTTTTCCCTTTGCAAAAGGATCAACTTTTATAGCTGAAGGAAATTTTAATAATCTAGAAATCTCAAGAGCCGTCGCATATTCAGGATTAATAGTCATAGATAATCCTAATTCTTCTTTAATAAATGCTATTTCTCTATTGTAAACAGGATTTCTAACTCGGGCAATTGTTTGACAATTACCTGCTTTCTTCGCAATAAGACAACATAACAGATTCAATTCATCAGATGGTGTAACTGCAATAAGTAAATCTGCATCCTTAACTCCAGCCTCATTTTGTACTGAAAAGCTAGCTCCATCCCCGACTATATCCATTACATCATATTGATTAGCTACTGCCCTTAATCTTTCAGCATATTTATCAATGACTGTAATATTATGCCCTTCCTTGCTAAGATGTTCAACTAATGTAGCCCCTACATTTCCACAACCTACAATAATTATTTGCATGAGTTTTTACTAATGCCTCCTTTAAATTTATAAAAATAATAATATATAAAACCTACATAAGTATAATACCTTTATCAACAAAAATAAAGACATATTTTCTTACAAAATGTTTTTTTATGAAATATTAACAAAAGCGGGATTTGTATTCCAAATCCCACTTCATTTTTAAATATTAATTTTTCTTTTTTTCCTTAAAACAACACACATGAATAGTGATATCACACCTATTATAAGTGCAAATAAAACTTGTGTATTATCTGATGTTCTTGCATTAGCAACACCTTCCACTTTGTTTTCATTTATTGCATTGTTGTTAGCATCTATCGTTTCCGAATCACCATCCAAATTACTAGGATCAATTGGTTCTACATCTTCATCTGGGCCTTCTATAATAGGTTCTTCTGGTATCTCTTCAATCTCAACAAACAATATATCAAATTGTAGCGGAATTGGTAGTTCATCTAAAATTATTTTTACCTCTGTAACTACACCATCTTCTGTTACGTATTCCACGTGTCCAGTTAATTGTATATTTACACTATCTCCATCCAACATAGTAGGCAATAAAACTGAAAATTTCCCATCTACATCTACGTTAAGTAATACTGAGTTACCATCTGCATCATTCATATTACGTACCGCCAATTGTTGTATATTAACTTGATAGCCCTCATCAGCCATTCCATATACTACAGTTGCTCCAGGATATACGGCATTACCATCTCCATTAATACCATCTGATACAGAACTGGCATTACCATTTTCTACACATACTGTACCACCTATACTGTTAGGGGTAATATTATTTACCGCTAATGTTGGAACAAATGTTACCATAACTTTTGTCTCATATGGCATATCTACTTCATTCTCAACAACAACTAACTTAATTGCTGTTTCATTATACCAACTTAGAGAAGCTCCATCTTCGATAAATTTGTCTAGATCTCCTAATGTGTCTTCTATAACCGTACACTCTGATAATGATTTTAGATTTCCATCACTATCAATATATTCTGTTATTACAATCTTTCCATCCAATCCATCGAAAGTTGTATATTCGATTGTAAATGTATCACCAAATGTCCAATATAAATCAGGCATCCATGCTACCGCAACTTCATCATTTATATATCCATCTTCTTCAGATTGCGTTGGTGTTGTAGACAAATCTGTAATAACCACTACTTTACCACCCATATAGACAGTATTATTATTAGAATCTTGATTATTTGTATCATTACCAATAGCTAATTTGGTATATCCATGATTTGTAATATCAACTTCACTTATTTGACTACCATCACTACCTAATTGTCCTTCTCTCTCGTTATATGGTGTCATTAATTCATAGTCTTCTTGCTCTACTTCTTCAACCAAGTAATAATAGTTATTAGGAAGTCCCTTTATCAAGAATTTCTCTCCTGCTTCTATACTTATACTTCCTGTATTAGTGTTTTTGCTTTCTCCAACAGCAGAATCTATATCATCACTCATCTTATATACTTCATAATCTCCTGTATATAATACACCTTGATTATTCTCGTCTATTGGAATGTCAGATACCCATACTTTAAATTCAAATGCATCTCCTGTTCGACCTCTATCTACACTCTTTGATACTACTAATTTTTCATTTGCAATAAGAGTATTTGTAAAGTTTACTCCTGAAACAGCTTTATCTGTTGTTTTTACAGTTACCACACTTCCATTTAAATCACTTGCATTTTTAACAGGTAATGTTTGTTCATAGAACGTGGAATCACTTTCAACTATACAATAAACAATGGTATCCTGTGTACCTGTTACATACTTAGGTAATCCCTCTATACTATATGTCCATGTATCTGCCTTTGTTGTTTTATCCCAATTTATAGTATACGGAAGACTGTACAGCGTCCACGTAGCTTCATTTATATTGTTTTTATAATATACTGTTAATCTTATATTTCTTGGCCTAGATTCATATTTATTACTAGAGTCTTCCCAAGATTTCTCTCCGCTAATTATAATTCTCTCTAATTGCAAAGTATTAGCTATAGCTGTTTTATATCCTTCTACACTGGTTTGATAAATATATTCAAAATCATGAGTTTTAAAACTTCCTTTTGTTATATCATCTGCATTCGGTGTAACTTGTGCTATTCCATCACTATCTTCATATGCTGTTTCTAAAGCTCTATATTCATAAATTTTTCCTTCAGCATTATATTTAGGCAATCCTGTGAAAGTTACTGTTTGGCTCTCACTTGTACTTGTTCCACATAAAAGCTCCTTAGTTAATATGTTTCCTTGATTATCTGTTGCATCTTGATAATCATCACTACTTCCATGTACCTTTTGTTGTAATGTAAATGTAATAGAATCTGGTCTTGAACTATATAAGTTATTATAATCTTCCCACATCTTATTAGCTGTAACATCTACAGTATCTAGGGTATTTGTTACTTCTACATTATGAATACTACCATCTTCATCATCTAAGCTTCCATATAATGATACTTCTGTACTATTTTTAGACATTACTCCACCATTTACCGTTGTTGTATAATCATAAGTTGGTGATTGATACTGGCTAAACGGTGGTATCTCGTCTGTTCCGCCTGCCTTAATCTCAACTACCGAGTAATAAATAGTCTTGCTTGTTCCTGAAGCATTTGTTTTTATAGGAAGATTATTCCACGAGCCATTCCAACCATCACTTGCATTATCAGGCTTATTAATAGTAATCGGATTATCTATTCCTGTTACTACAGTAGCTCCTGTAATACCATCTTCATTAGTTGTACTTTTTAACAATAAGGTTACCGAATCTAATCTTGTTCCATATAGGTTATCATAGTCCTCCCATACCTTTGTTGCAGCTATGCTCATATTCTTAGGCACATAAATATTCTTAACTGTAACTTCTCTTGTCTCTGTATCTAGATTTGTTGCAATTTCTGTAATTATCGGTGCCGTTGATACATAATCTTCTCCATCTACACTGTAAGCTATTGTATAAGCAGCACTTGCTGTCACATCAGTTATCACTTCCTCTACAGTATAAGCACATGGTGTTATTCCATCTGCTTTATATCTTGGTAGATTATCAAATGTGCAAGTCCAGTTATTTGTACTATTAAGTATTATTTCCTGTTTATCTGTTGCAACTCCATCTTTTATCAATCTAACAGTTACTGAATCTGGTCTTATACCATCTCTATTGTTATCATCATCCCAATTTTTTGTTACTGTTATAGGTGTTCTCTTCTCTAGAGTATTAGTTACAGTATTTGTTGTCTTACCGTCTTTATCCGTAACATTAGTAGCTTCTGCACCACTATAGCTATATTGATATATAGCAGAGTTATAAGCAGTTCCATTAATACTAATCTCTTTTATACGATATTCGTACTGTATTCCAAGATTATTTTCTACTGGAAGATCTGTAAAAGTCGCTTTCCAACTATTACCCGAATTCA
>JAVBSS010000038.1:0-4505 GCA_031556525.1 Lachnospiraceae bacterium | reverse complement strand
CGATATAACTATCAGAGCATTACTTTTTAGTGCAGTCAAGGGTGGCGTACGTCACCAAAACTTATCACATTTTAAATTTCAAGGTTCATTTGAGCCTATTTTTTCAATTATGCTTTTTCATAGTTCACTTTACACTATCTTTAATATTTATATATCCATCCTATTCCGTACATGGCTCTATCTCTTCTGAATTGCCATTATCAAAAATTTCACCTATACCAATTGATGTAATTGTTCCTGTTGCAAAACTAATACCTCCTGCAAATAAAGTATCCCACAAAATTTTGAATTTCATAGTTTTGAATTCAAATCTGCAAAACTATTTTCTAATTCCTCCATTATGTACTAATTTATAAAAACGATTTTAATTCCATTAGTAATTCGCTATCAATTATATCTTTTTCACCCTTTTTTACTTTATATATTTCATTATAAAGTCTATAATCTCTAATATGAGGGCTACGAAATGTATCATAAACTTTTTCTATTTCAACAATTCTGGCATCATAAAACTCTAGCGAACATAATTTTCTTTTCTTACTAGAATTATAGTCAAGTGCCATTTGGGCAAAAATAATTAAAATTTTTCCATCATATTTAGATATAATATTCTCCAACTCGTCTTGACTATATTTTCTTAAACTTTCAAAATACAGAGTTATATTTTCTTTACAAAAACCTGTACACATATGTGTCATTTCATTTACTAAGTTCTGTCTTGTACAATCATCACAGAACTTACCAACAGGAAGCTTTTCTATACTTTCAAAATATTCTCTAAATTTTTTCTTATTCCAAGGCATAATCCAATATTTATTATTAAAAGTATTTTTATATCCTTGTCGAATACTTTCTAATATAGTTGTACCTGCACCACATAATAGTACCATTGCCTTGGTTGAAATATATTCTGACATTACCTCAGCTTCTATACATCCTTGAACACCATGTCCCAATAAATATATATCTTTTATTTCATATAACTGTATAATCTGCTTAACTTCTGTACAAAAAATATCAATAGAATAATCATTATTTCTTTTTGAAAATTTAAACCTTATTACATCATAGCCTAATCCATTTAATACATCAGCCAATCTATCATATAACATAAAATTTTCATAATAATCTTCTGTATAGCTATCTTCTATGTTGCCTTTTATTTTATAATCTTTTCCAGTATATATATTATAAATATTGCCATTAGGTTTAGCATTATGTAAAAAGGGGAATATCATTATGCAACCCTTTACTTCTTCTATTTTAGTTCTATTATAGTAAATTTGCTCTACTATTTTCCCATTTGTGTAATCATATACTTCCAAATTTATATTGTCTTCTATTATTTCTTTAGTATTGGAGCATATATATTTTTTATGAATGGATACATTATCTATTGAGACTATAATAATACCATGAAAGAAAATTATAAATCCTATCAAAATTCTACTACTAGTATATATAGTAGTAGACATATTCATAGAAAATATATCTATAATTTGTATAATAAATACTAGTTCAATTACTATAGCTTCCATCCATGAAATAATACTAAAAAACCTAATCATTGGTGGTATTATAAATGCACTTCCCCTAATAATTTTTCCATATTCTGTTTTTATAAATACCATACCATCTTCTAAATATAGAATAAATACAAAAACAATATAAACTAATATGGTTTCAATTATCATTCTTTGTATTTGTAACCACATTTGTTCTAAACACTCCTCTCACATGAATTACTTTAGTACTAACGTTTTTCATATAACCATCACTAAAAATAATTCATCATTCTTTTCACCCTATTAGCTTTGATAATGTTCAAATTCAATTTCATCATTCTTAGTTTCTAAGACACTGCACATTTCATTAAACATTTTATCATCACAATATCTAATTACTATTACTTTCTCATTTTCAAGTATAAAAAATAATTCATAATCTGCTAATTTTACTTTTTTAATTGTATTATATATTATCCTATAGATACGATTTCTTTGTATAATAATCAATGATTTATTAGTAAATATTATATTTCCTCTCTCTATTTCAATTTCACTATGCTCCAATTCTGAATTTAATAGCTCTAACTCTTCTTGAGTAATACTTGGATTTTGTATTCTAATTGCTATTAGTGATATTATCATAATTATAGCACCTACTATAAATAGTATCATATATATGACCTCATGCTCATATATGGTCCATAATATTGGAATAACAAACATTAAAATTAACCCAATCCAAAAAATAGTTAGTAATATATTTTTTATAATCCATAAGAATTTATTATCTATATTAATATATCTTTTTACATATAGGTATTCATTCAATCTACGCCTATTATTTGAACACAATATCCTTATACCATTCCAAATTTCATTATCCTTCTGTTTCTCTTTTCCATTTTTATTTTCATATATTTTATCTTTTATTATAGGCTCATTTGAAATTGGTTTTCTAATTGGTCTGTTTTTAATATATTCAATCAATTTTTCTTTAAAATATATTTTATCTATATTATTAATAATAAAATTTTCTGTATTGGTAACTAATATTAAATTATTATTCTTAACTTCAATATCATTTATATCTTCTAAATCTAATTTATATTTTTTATTAAAATTAATATAATATATTTGATCCTCATTCATTCCCATCATAGGAATACTAGATATATACATAATAATTAAATTAATTGATTCTATTAACAGCAAAATTGTCCATATCTTATCACTTTCTGTGTTATGATGACCTAATATAGCCCCTTCTAAAATTATAGATTGCAACAAAATTATTAATTCAAAAAACATAAAAGATCTCATGTGTATAGTTTTATATATTAAAGTTTCATATTCTTTATTTTTATTATGCTCTTTTTCAAATCTTAGATTTAACACATATTTTATTATAATTATGTTTAATACAATCATTACTATAATTACAAATATTTTTCCTGTATAACTTTTTCTTTCTACATTTATATTGTTTATTTCTAAAAACGAACCCCATTTACAATGCTCTAAATAAGCCACCTTTACATATGTACTTTCAGTCATATATGGTGTATATATTTTTTTAATTTCAACTTCTTGATTTGTTATATCATCCCAAATGGTTACATAAGCTATTATTGCTTGTTTCTCTTCAATTTTTGAATTTATATGTATTACCTTTCCTTCAACAATAGAATAATCTTTTGATATAAGTTGTGGAATATCTTGAAACATAGGAAAATATACCATGGTAATTCCGCAACCAACTAAACCTATAAGAAAACTCATAATAACTACCAATACAATATTCCAATATTTTTGTTGTTTGTTTTTCGAGACAGTATAATCTAATAATACTGTCTTAATAACATTTCCTAATATTAATAATATACCAATTGGCACCAAGCAATATATTATAAATATATAATAATTTACTGTTAACATATTTTAACCTTTCATGTAAAATTTCTATTTACGATAATATTTTATTCTAAACACTCTTCTTCTGGCATTGAATTTCCAGACATAAAGTTCTGATATGAAATATCTAATGTTCTTGCGATATATGAACTTCCTACAGTATATACTGCGGATCCTCCCCTATAAAATAAATTTGTCCAAAGTAGTCTAAACACTCCTTGATCTCCTCTTGGTGTCCCAGGAAAATATGTTGCACTAGCCCAAGCTTGACCGTTTATTTTTCTCAAATACTCAGCAACTCGTGAACCACTTACACTTTGACTAATATACGTTGTTCCTCCACTTAAAAGTGCTGATAAGCTCATTCTACCAATCAATTCACCTGTAGAAATATCAGGATTATCAATTTTAGCTGCTATTCCTGTACCTACGCTAGAAATTGCCGCATTTCCAGCTATTTCTATACCTTTCGCAGTCGTTTTTGCAATTTTTCCTGCTTTAGTCGCCGCACCAAGACTACTTCCAAATCCACCTGTAGCTGCTCCCGTTATAGCACTTATACATATATCATTTATATTATAATTATGTATATCAAAAACATCTCTGCCTTGAACTTTATTATCAATTGCTTGTGCTCCTACTTCTAATCCTGCTCCTACAACTGCCCCTGCAATAACCGCGGCGGCGGCACCTCCAGTCGCTACTGTTACTACAGCTATTGCCGCTACTGCGGCTACAGTTCCTACAACCTTTAACCACGTTGGTATCTGACCATCCAAATCCACAAAGTCCATTGGTCTATTCCAACAGTATACATAATGATTTAAACTAAATGATGCCTCTCTAAATCCTTTTATAAAGTCTTCACTTATAAACCTTCCCATTCCTGCATCATATCTTCTAGCTTGGGCATAGTATAAACCTCCTGCTCCTTCCATCTGGTATCCTGTATATCCAAATGGTTGTGCTGGATTCTCAAATATATCTCTTCCTGTTGTTATATTCCCTGCTTTGTCTCTTATTCCTAGATTTACTCCTGCTCCAAATTCATCATAGCTATAGGCTTCTCTACTTCTTCCCTCTCCA
>JAVBSS010000053.1:0-14215 GCA_031556525.1 Lachnospiraceae bacterium | reverse complement strand
CTAGCAAGTGGTGTTGAAGCTTGGGTCTTGCGCAACAGATGTCTGTGAACCATGTCAGGTCGGGAACGAAGCAGCATTAAATAGAATTTTCTGTGTGCCGCGAGGGTGCCTGGGTCGAGCTAACTACTATTGTAACGTCTACGAGATTTTTTTCGAAGCAAATTGCACGGATATTTTTGTACAATTTTACAAGTATATTTAATCAATTTTTAATAGTAATATTATTGGAAAAGTGTTATTATATACTATATGTAAAATTTTTTATTTTTTAGTAAGATAATATAGATTTATGTAACAATATATACCTTTAATGGCAGATGAGATTGAATTAGGAGCTAATACTATGAATTATGCACAAATTATTGAATACGTAAAAGAACAGACTGCTGTTAATGGTCGTCCACCAAATTATCCGTTTAGAAGTAGATTTGAGCACACTATGAGAGTATATAGATGGGCTATTAAACTACAGGCTAAGGTTGGCGGAGACCTAGAAATCATTGCTTTATCAGCATTGCTTCATGATATTGGTTGGGATGATGAGAGACCACATGGAGATGTTGGGGCAGAGATGGCTGTCGAATATTTGGATAGTATAGGAGTTGATCCTGTTAAGATAGGAAGAGTAGGCGAGATTATTAGAAGACATTCAGATAAGGATACGGGGGATGAATTATCGATAGAATGTCAGATAGTTATGGATGCGGACTTATTAGATGAAGTTGGAGCTGTGAGTATATTATGGGACTCTATGGCAACAGCTTGTGAAGATGAGGCAAGTTACAAAAAAGCATACTATCGAGTTAAGAACTATCATAGAATTAATAAGCCTAAGATTTCAAGATGTAAGACGGATGCAGCTAGACTAGAGTATGACAAGAGAATGAAGACTATCGAGGAGTACTTGTATCAATTGGAGAGGGAATTATTTTAGCTTTTAAGGGAGGTAATTGTTTATGAAAGGATTTTTGAAATTTATTGGAGTGCTTGCAGCTATTGCAGTAATATTGTATTTGGTTTACGCATTTGTTCTTCCAACTAACCTGAAAGAAATGGTTGACTATAATGCGGCAATGCTTACTAATAAAGATGCAAAAGCAGCGATTACAGCTATTCAAGACGCAAAGCCAACATCTTCGGAGCATACTTACAAAGATATATTTGAGACATCTTCTAAGTATTCTAGATGGGAGTATGTTAGCGGAGCAGGGATAACTAATGACAAGGTTATCTTTACAGGTGAAGAGGTAACTATTACTCTTGAGGGAGTAGAATCAGGTGACGAAGTACATAACAAAGAAATATTGACAGTTGAATTTGATATTATGGCTAATGGTTCATATAATATGAAGATTTTATTAGCTGGTAAAGAAGTGAAACAAAATAAGAAAACATATGTAATTGAGTATTTAGATAAAAGTGTTAAATAGAATAAGCGTAATATAGAAGTTAATTAAAGCACCCTAGTGATAGAATAGATATTCTAATGTTAGGGTGTATTTTATATAGTAAGAAAGTGAAGCTATTAACACATCACATTTTGGGGGAATATAAATGAATAATATAGATGCTAAATATACAAAAACGCCATATAGATATCTAGAATACTACTGGAAGATTGATGGTAAATCAGTAGTTGAGCATTTAGAGGAAAATATTAATGTGAAGGAAAAGAAAAAGAATAAATTCGTAGGTTCGTTTTTAGGACTAATGCCAGCGTGGACAGGGGAGTTAGAAGAGAGAGCTGACAATAAATTTATTTGGAATCTAATCGATAGCGATGAGGAATTAAATGTTCCTATTTTAGTGTGTGAAGAAGACTGTGATTTAAGCTGTATTACAGTTGTTGCGCACATAAGAAAAACAGAGAAATTTATATATTGGGATAAGTTAGGGCTTGTTAAGCATGATAATTGGGATGAAGAGAAGGAACATGAATCGGGTATATTATGTCTAGAAAAGTATACAGATGAAGATTGGGAAAAGTATGGGGATAATATAGCAACTGAAAAATATGGTAATCCAGAATATTGGGATTGGTACCATGAAAATAGGGAGGAAGAAATATTAAGGCAACATGTAAACTATATGAAACCTTATATGCAAAGTGAAGAGAATATCACATGGCTTCTTACAGTGAATTGGGTTTTTTCGAAAAATCAGTATAATGAAATGGTGGAAAAGTATAGAGACTTGTATAGAGAAAATATGCATAAAAATGTTAGTTGTTGATGTTGATATAAAAAGGGGAGAAAATGTGGAAAATATAGATGATATAATAAGGCGTGGTAGTGTGGTATTATCAGAGACAGATTTGGACAGTTGGAAGAAGGTAAATACATATAATGAAGATGCAAGGAAATGTAGACAGAAAATGAAAATAGTAAAAGAAATACAGTTTGGATTTTATGTTTTGAATCCACTAGTATTATTGGGAATGCTGATGTCATGTGGTAATGAAATTTTTGAGAAGCCAGCATTAGCTATAGTAATTCTTGCTATACAATTAGTTGCATTTATTTTTGCCATGACTAAGAATAATTTAATTGTTCATACCATAACGACAGCATTAATGTTAATACTTGATATTAGGTTTGTGATTTTACTTGTAGCCAATATTATATTATCTGGTATGAAGAAATATATTGAAGCTCCACTTGAAAAGGAAATAGATTATCCACTATTTAATGATATAAACGTTTATTATGAGGAAGTAAATTCAGTAGATGATATAAGTAATCAGAAGCGATAGGTATTTGAATTAGGAGGTAAAAATGGAGATTAAAGAGAGCACTTGATAATTGTGAAACGGTATTCACAGCTTGGAATGAGAATGAAATGATAGGACTAATTAATGCTATAGATGATGGTGAATTAACAGCTTATGTTCATTATTTATGTGTTAATCCAATATATCAAGGTAAAGGAATCGGAAAAGAATTATTGAAAAGAATTAAAAGTAAATATGAAAACTATTTATATATAATATTAATTGCTGAAAATGAACCTTTAGTTAAATATTATGCTGAAAGAGGTTTTGAATATATTAATAATAGATATGTTTTAACTGTTCAAAGTGAGAAAGAGTAAAATGAAAAACCATTAGAAAGGGTGAGTGACATTGTATTTTTTATATACAGATATAGAAACAGACTACTTGAAACAAAAAGATACAAAACTTGGTGAAGTAATTGATAGAATTGGTCATCTTGATAGAGCTATAGACACAGATTTATTTTCTTCTGTTGTTCATCACATTATAGGACAGCAAATATCTACAAAGGCACAGGCAACTATATGGCAAAGAGTGATAGATACATTAGGGGTAGTAAATGCTGATACCATTTATAATACATCTGTTGAAGAATTGCAAGCACTAGGAATGAGCTTTAGAAAAGTTGAATATATTAAGGACTTTGCAACGAAAGTCTATACAGGAGAATATGACATAGAAGGTCTCACAGAAAAAACAGATGAAGAAGTTATAGCAGAATTATCTTCTCTAAAGGGAATAGGTAAATGGACTGCAGAAATGCTTATGTTATTTTGTATGCAAAGACCAAATGTATTAAGTTATGATGATCTAGCAATTCAGAGAGGACTTAGAATGATATATCATCATAGAAAAATAGATAAGAAATTGTTTGAGAAGTACCGAAGAAGATATAGTCCTTATGGAAGTGTAGCGAGTCTATACATATGGGCAGTATCGGGTGGAGCAATTCCAGAGATGAAGGATTACGCACCGAAGACAAGTAAACCGAAGAAATAAGAGGTGAGATATATGCATTACATAGAAAAATATGATTCTCCATTAGGAATGATAACAATGGTAAGTGATGGGGAGAATCTTACAGCACTAGTATTTGATGGGCAAAAATATTATGACATAGATGTTCCAGCAGATTCAATTAAGAAAGATTTACCTATTTTTGATAGTGTAAGCAAGTGGCTTAATATATATTTTGAGGGGAAAGAACCGGATTTTATGCCACCTATAGCTATGGCAGGAAGCCAATTTCGTATGGAAGTATGGGAAATTCTACAACAGATACCATATGGACAGGTTATAACTTATGGAGATATTTCGAAACAGATTGCAAAAAACAGGGGTATTGATAGAATGTCAGCTCAGGCAGTTGGTGGAGCAGTTGGACATAACCCTATTTCAATTATTGTGCCATGTCACAGAGTTGTTGGAGAACAAGGAAATCTTACAGGATTTGCAGGTGGTATCGATAAAAAAGTTGGATTGTTGAAAATAGAGAAGGCTTATCAGGATTCATTTTATGTTCCGAAGAAGGGAACGGCGTTGTAGGGTTTAAGAGAAAGTGTAAATTATACTTTAGAAAAGTATATAGAAAGATAAGTTTGTAAAACGCAGTTTACAAAACTATACGAAACGATAAATTTGTAAAGTGTATTTTACAAAAAAATAGTTAGAGAATTTAAGGAGGACAAAAATGCCATTTACATTTGCACATCCGGCAGCAGTATTGCCATTTACAAAATCTAAAAAGTATTTTTATCTTCCGGCTATGATATTAGGAAGTATGGCACCTGATTTTGAATACTTGTTGAGAGGTCGCCCTTATGGTATTTATGGTCATACACTATGGGGAATGATAGCATTTGATTTGCCGATTGTAATTATTGTATTTCTCATATGGAAATATATTATATGGTCAGCAATCGAGTCATATATGCCACAGTTTTTAAAGGAAGGTAATACATATAAGTGGTGTAGTAAGATTCGTTTTGTGGCTACTTTTTGTTATTCAGCTATAATCGGTATAGCAACACATGTTATATGGGATTCATTTACTCATAAGGAAGGTGAAATAGTTAAACGAATTGCTATGCTTAACAAAGTCGTTGCTATAGGTAATTATGAGATTCCAGTATATAAAGTTTTACAACATGGAAGTACATTGATTGGATTTGGAATTATGTTTTGTCTGCTATTGACTTCTTATAAGCATAGGGATAAAACTCAAAATGAATCAGTAGAAACAAAGACTAAGTATCTTTTCTGGAGTGGAGCTATACTTGTTTCGTTATTAGTATTTATGGGTTGGTATTTTATAAAGAGAATTTCAATAAATAATTATGGAGCATTGGTTATTAGAATGATAGATTCTGGATTTATTAGTTTGTTGATATTATCTTTAATTTTAAAGATAAAGAATGAAGCACAATATAAGGGGTGAAAATGTGGACAGGAAATTTACTGTTTATAAACATATAGCAGATATATCTAAACCTAACAACGGGTGGACAAAAGAACTTAATTACATTAGTTGGGATAATGAGAGCCCGTATATGATATTAGAGCATGGACTGATGATCATATGAAATATGGGAAGGGTGTTACAATTACGGCAGGGGAAATGATAGCTTTAAAAGAATGCTTGGGCTTAATGAATATTTTTTAAACAATCAAAAGGACAGGAAAATTTCTGTCCTTTTAATATTATCAGTATATTTTATTTAACAATATCATTAATAAGATTCATTATTATATCTATAGAATTAGAACTTTGACTCTTTGTCATCGTTGCTTTATACTCAGCCCTATTATCATATACATGGTTAACAGCTTTTAATAATGTATCAGATGATAGATTTTCTTCTTGTATAACATAACTAAATCCCTGCTTCTCAAAAGATTCAGCATTAAGAATTTGGTCGCCTCTACTTGCAGCAGCAGATAAAGGAATTAGTATATTAGGCTTATTAATAGCAAGTAACTCACAGATAGCATTTGCACCAGCTCTTGATATAACAATATCGGCAGCAGCTAGAAGACCGCTAAGTTCTTTTTTAATATATTCATATTGCACATAACCTGTAGTGTCTTTAAGGGATTCATCAAGATTGCCCTTACCACATAGATGAATAATCTGAAATTTCTGCAACAACTCATCTAAGTTATCTCTAATAGCATTGTTAATTATCATACTACCCGAACTTCCACCAACGATAAGTAATACGGGTTTATCCATATTAAATCCACAAAATGATAGGCCGAGAGCAGCATCACCTTGTAATAATTCTTTTCTTATAGGTGTCCCAGTTACAACACCCTTGCCTGCTGGTAAATGCTCCATTGCTTCTGGAAAGTTACAGCATACCTTTGTAGCGCTAGGGATACATAGTCTATTAGCAAGACCAGGAGTCATATCTGATTCATGTATAATAGCAGGAACCTTCTTTGCTTTTGCAGCCATAACAACAGGAACAGTAACAAACCCACCCTTTGAAAATACTATATCGGGTTTAAGGCTTTTTATAAGCCTACTAGCTTCAGAATAGCCTTTGAGAACTTTTGCAGGATCAGAAAAATTCTTAAGGTCAAAATATCTCCTAAGCTTTCCGGAAGATATACCATGATAAGGAATTTTAAGGTCTTCTATTAATTTTTTCTCCATACCATCATATGAACCAATGTAGTGTATATCAAAACCAGCATCTTTTAATGCTGGAATAAGAGCCATGTTTGGTGTAACGTGGCCAGCAGTGCCGCCACCAGTAAGTATTATTCGCTTCATAAATGATCCCCCAGTTATAGTATATTTGCCTTTAAAGCTTTTGCTAATTGGTCAGGGCAAGAAGTGCCTCTGAAACCACAATTTACGCCCTCTAATTTGGAAATAGCTTCGTTAACGTCCATTCCTTCTACAAGTACAGCAACACCTTGAGAATTACCGTTACAGCCTCCAAAGAATTTTACGTTAGTAACTTTGCCATCTACAATATCAAAATCAATTTTCTGTGCACAAACACCAGATGTTTTATATGTCATTATAATGCCCTCTTTCATTTATAAATATTTATATGTAATTATTAGCACTTATTAAGTATTTCGGGTAACACCATATACACTAAATTCGCGCATCGTTTCACTCGCACTTATTAAGTGTCTAGGTGTACGTTCGTACTAAATTCGTGTGAAACAATCTTTCCATTGGTTTCGAAAGTACCTCAACCAATTACAAGATACGGCTACAACTAAGCTCGAAAACACCTCGCTAAGTTTTCTGCCAGTCACTAAGTGTTTAAGGAAACACCACATCCACTAAACTCGACAAAACCTCGTTAAGTGTTTGGGTGTGCATTCACACTAAATTCGTGCATCGTTTCACTCGCACTTATTAAGTGTTCATAGTATACCACAATTTTCTGACGAAAAACAGTTTATTAATAGAGAATATGTCCTACGAATTATATTGAAATAAAAAGGACAAACTCGGTATAATTATGTAAAAATAAGTAAAATACAAATTTGGAAATGGAGATGCTAATTATGTTGGACTTTTTAAAAGAACAAAGTATATTTGTATATATTATAGGAGCTATCGGAATTATTACAGCTTTAGGAAGAATTATTGTACATAATATTATAGCCAAATTGGCTAAGGCAGCAGAAAATATGGGGCTATCGGATAAGAAACTGTTGAAAAATATAAAGTCAAAATTTGAGACCTGCTTTAATCTAAATAAGAAAGTTAATAATATAGATGTATTAGTGGACAAGTATATAGAAAAGTACAAGATACTTGGATTTACAATAGATGTATGGGAAAAATTTAATATAGAAGGCATTATAGCTATTGCCGGTTGTTGTGCGGCATCGTTATATGTAGCATTTGCAGCAAATTATAGTACAGAACAAATACAAGGAATATTTATTGTGACATGCGCATCTATGTTGCTTCTAATTACTACAGAAAATATGTTGAGACTTAAGGATAAAAAGGATGTATTGGTAATTAATATTACAGATTATCTAGAGAATTATTACATAAATCGTCTGGAGACTACAGGCGAACTATTAAATGAAGAACAGACAACTGATAGTGAAGAAAGTATAAAATATTTAGTTAAATGTATTAGTGAAATAGCAGCTAGTACAACTGAACCAATAAAGCAAATTGATGTTATTGAACATCAAAGTATACTAACACCAAGTGAAGAGCAGTTTATTGAAGATATGTTGCAAGAATTTTTTGCAGAATAAAATTAAATACAATTTTTGATATTATATAAAAAGAGCGCATACAATGTATAGATAGTAATTAGGAGCATATAGAATGAAAAAAATATGTATATACATAGTATGCCTTTTTCTTTTAATAAGTACAGTAGCATGTGAAAAAAGAAAGAATGATGACAATAGTAGTTTAACAGAAAATAGCGAAACAGAAGATGCAGGCATTACAGAAGAGATAACAGAAGAACCTACTACAGCCATTAGTGACTATAGTACATATTCTAATGAATTAAATGCTTGGTGGATTAAGCGAAATACAGAGCATGGTCAATCAGGAGCACAAGATAAAATTGATCTTTCTCAATATGAAGCATACTATGTCAATCCTACAGCAGATGACAAGGTAATATATTTAACTTTTGACTGTGGATATGAAAATGGATACACAGAGTGTATATTAGATACATTAAGGAGACATAATGCTACGGCAGCATTTTTTGTTACTCAAACCTATATAAGAGATGATACGGATTTAGTTAAACGTATGAAAGATGAAGGGCATATGGTGTGTAATCATACAATAACTCATCCAAGTATGCCAGGCAAAGATATAGAGTTTCTTAAAAATGAAATAAATGGCTGTGATAGCTATATGTATGAGGCTACAGGCTATAAAATGGATAAATATTTAAGACCGCCTAAGGGTGAATATAGTGAGAGAACATTACAATTAACCAAAGATATGGGATATAAAACCGTATTTTGGAGTATGACCCATATGGATTACCTAGTTAATAATCAACCAAGTAAGGAGCATGTAGTAGAGCATTTTGAAAAATATCATCATCCAGGGGCTATAACATTACTTCATAATGTATCATCAGCAAATGCCTCAGCATTAGATGATATTTTGACTTTGTTAGAACAAGAGGGCTATAGATTTGGTTCGCTAGATGAATTATCCTATTAAATATAGCTAAATATAGCAAATAACCATTGATATTATTAAATCTATTTGATAAAATGGGAAATGGATTGTTTTACATAAGAGATATTTAATATGAGGAGAGATAAAAGATGAGTAAAAATATAAGCTTTGAGTATACTAATGCAAGTTTTATGTTTTCTGATGCAGATATGTCTGCAATGAAAGATAAGGTAGTAGCAGCTAAAAAAGTATTATTAGATAAGACAGGTGAAGGAAACGACTTTTTAGGTTGGATAGACCTTCCAGTTGATTATGACAAAGAAGAGTTTGCTAGAATGAAAGAGGCCGCTAAGAAGATTCAAAATGATTCAGAGGTGTTAATTGTAATTGGTATTGGTGGTTCATACCTTGGAGCTAGAGCAGCTATCGAAGCATTAAGACATAGTTTCTATAATGCAGTAGACAAGAATGTTAGAAAGACTCCTGAGATATACTATGCAGGTAACAATATAAGTAGCACATACTTACAACATCTTATTGAAGCAGTAGGAGATAAGGATTTCTCTGTTAATATTATTTCAAAATCTGGTACAACAACAGAACCAGCGATAGCATTTAGAGTATTTAAGAAAATGCTTATTGAGAAATATGGTAAAGAAGAAGCAGCTAAGAGAATATATGCAACAACTGATAAAGAAAAGGGTGCTCTTAAGAACCTTGCAACAGCAGAAGGTTATGAAAGTTTTGTAGTACCTGATGATATTGGTGGACGTTTTTCTGTTCTTACAGCAGTAGGTTTACTTCCTATAGCAGTAAGTGGTGCAGATATAGATAAATTGATGGAAGGTGCAGCATCAGCAAGAGATATGTACCTAGATACAGATTTCGATAATAACGATTCTATGAAGTATGCAGCAGTTCGTAATTTATTACATGACAAGGGTTTAGGAATGGAGATCTTCGTTAACTATGAGCCTTCACTACATTTTGTTGCAGAGTGGTGGAAACAATTATTTGGTGAGAGCGAAGGAAAAGACGGCAAGGGTATATTCCCTACAGCAGTAGATTTTACAACAGACCTTCATTCATTAGGACAATTTATTCAAGAAGGAACTAAGAATCATTTTGAGACACTTATCAGTGTTGATAGTCCAAAATGTGAGATGATATTAGAAGAAGAAGCAGTTGATTTAGATGGACTTAATTATTTAGCAGGAAAGACTGTTGACTTTATCAATAAGAGTGCTATGAATGGTACAATAATTGCTCACGTAGATGGAAATGTTCCTAATATGAAAGTTAACATGCCAGAGATTAATGAGTTCTATTTGGGACAATTAATGTATTTCTTTGAATTTGCATGTGGAATGAGTGGATATGTATTAGGTGTTAATCCATTTAACCAACCAGGTGTAGAGAGTTACAAGAAGAACATGTTTGCATTGCTTGGTAAAGCAGGATTTGAAAAAGAAAGAGAAGAGTTAATGGCTCGTCTTAACAAATAAATATAATTCAAAGGGGCCACCACAAAAAGTGATGGCCTTTTTTAAAATCTATATTTGAAACATAAGGAGATGATTAGGATGAAAATAGTTTCATTAGAGGCAGGTTCGGTAGGCAAGGATATGTCATTTGAGTGTTACAAAAAGTACGGAGAGTTAGTAGTATATGATGGAACAACCCAAGAGGAAGTTGGAGAAAGACTGGCAGATGCGGATATAGCAATAATAAATAAAAGTCTTATAAATGAAGAAGTACTTAATAAGGCTAAGAATCTAAAGTTAGTGTGTTTGACAGCAACAGGCTATAATAATATAGACATTGAGGCATGCAAAAGACACGGAGTAGTGGCATCTAATGTAATAGGTTACTCAACACCTATAGTTGCTCAACATACATTTGCAATGTTATTAAGTGTATATGAGCATCTTAATCATTATGATCAATACGTAAAGGATGGAAAATATGCAGAAGGTCAATCGTTTACATATATTAATAGACCGTTTAGTGAATTAGCAGGAAAGCGATACGGAATTGTAGGATTAGGTAACATAGGAAGAAAAGTAGCAGAGATTGCAACAGCTTTTGGTTGTGAAGTTGTATATTATTCAGCTTCTGGAAAAACCTATGATGTTCCGTATAAACAGGTAGACTTTGGGGAATTAGTAACAACTAGTGATATTATATCCCTTCATTGTCCTCTAAATGAGCATACAGAGTATTTGTTTACATTAGATACATTTAAAAAAATGAAAGATAGTGCCATTATAATAAATGTAGCTAGAGGTGCTGTTATTAAAGAAGAGGATTTAGTTAAAGCATTAGAGGATAAGTTAATTGCTGGAGCTGGAATAGATGTATATGAAAAAGAACCATTTCCATCAAATAGTCCAATGTTTAGATTAAAAAATTATGAAAATGTAATACTAACACCACATATAGGATGGGGAAGTGTTGAAGCTAGGCAAAGATGTTTAGATGAAATATGCATAAACATAGAAGAATTCCTTAAGGGAACGCCAAGAAATAATGTTACTATTTAAAAATATTTGTGATTGTGTTACAATATTGGCATCTATCGAATTGTTTTGAGATTAGATTGCAGTAGGCTTTTGATTAGATAGGGAGAGTAACAGAATGAACGAAAAAGTAATGTTAAAAAGGGAAATAGAGAAATATTTAAGAATACCATTTATACTATTTATCGTATTAGTAGTTATGAATGGAGCTATATATTTTATAGATACATCATCAGCCATTATTATATCTATCTTTTTGGTCTTGTATCTTCTTATTGTTGTACTTGTATATGTGCATTTTAAACCGAATATAACCACTGCACTATTAGGATTTGCATTTGAACATGGAAAGATACAGAAGGAATTACTTAAAGAATTAGCTATTCCTTATGCAATTATGGATATAGATGGCAAGCTACTATGGGGTAATAAAGCATTTCACAAGGCTCTTGGTGGTGAAAGAGTATTTAGGGCTAAGAGAAATGTATGTAATATATTTCCTGATATCACTAAGGAATTAATTCCTATAGATGAAGAAGAATCAGTGATTAGTTTGAATTATGAAGACTCTTATTTTAGAGTTCAGATGAAGAGAGTTAATTTTCAAGAAGATTTTGGTGATACGGAAGAAGAGATTAATGAAAATGATTTGCTTATAGCAATGTATTTATTCGACGAAACAGAATTACAAAAATATGTTATTGCTAATAAAGAGCAGAAGCTAGTATGCGGTCTGTTATATATTGATAATTATGATGAAGCGCTAGAATGTCTTGAAGACGTTAGACGTTCATTGCTTACAGCGTTAATCGATAGAAAAGTTAATAAATATATGCAAAATATAGATGCTATTGTTAAGAAACTTGAAAAGGACAAATTCCTATTTGTATTCCAACAAAAGAGTCTTACACAACTTCAAAATACTAAGTTTTCAATATTAGATGAAGTAAGAACAATAAATATTGGTAATGAAATATCAGTTACACTTAGTATTGGTATAGGTGCAGAAGTAGATAAATTTGATGATTGTTATGACTATGCACGTATGGCAATGGATCTTGCTCTTGGTAGAGGTGGAGATCAAGCCGTTGTTAAGATGGGCGAAAGAATCTTCTATTATGGAGGTAAATCTCAAGGTATAGAAAAGAGTACAAGGGTTAAGGCAAGAGTTAAGGCCCATGCGCTTAGAGAAATGCTTGAGACCAAAGAAAAAGTTATTGTTATGGGACATAAGCTACCAGATGTAGATTCACTTGGTGCGGCTATTGGTATTTACAGATTAGCAATGGCAATGAATAAGAAGGCCCATATTGTTATTAATGAAGCAACAATATCAATCAGACCAGTAATTAACAATTTCTTAGGTAACAGTATATATGGAGATGATTTGTTCTATACAAGTGATCAGGCGATAGAAGCAATAGATAGTAGTACCTTGTTAGTTGTAGTAGATGTTAATCGACCAAGTTATACAGAGTGTGAAGATTTGTTATCGCTTACAAAGTCTATAGTTGTATTGGATCATCACAGACAAAGTAACGAGATAATTGATAATGCGATTCTTTCATATATTGAGCCAAACGCATCATCGGCATGTGAAATGGTTGCAGAGATATTACAGTATATTGTTGATAGTCCAAAACTAAGACCGATAGAGGCGGATGCAATGTATGCGGGTATATTGGTTGATACAGATAATTTTGTTACTAAAACAGGCGTTAGAACATTTGAGGCAGCATCTTATCTTAGAAAAAGCGGTGCTGACGTAGTACGTGTTCGTAAGATGTTTAGAACGGATATGGATTCACATAAGCTAAGAGCAAAATGTATTGCTAGCGTAGAGATGTATTTGGACTCATTTGCAATATCTATTTTACCAAAAGAGATTATAGATAGCCCTACAGTAGAAGCAGCAAAGGTTGCTAATGAACTGCTAGGAATAGATGGAGTAAGAGCATCATTTGTACTATCATTTGTTAATGAGCAAGTATATATTAGTGCAAGATCCATAGATGATGTAAATGTTCAGATAATAATGGAGCGATTAGGCGGCGGTGGACATGCAAATGTTGCAGGAACACAGCTAAGAGATTGTACAGTAAATGAAGCAGTATTGCTTGTGAAAGATTTATTACTTACAATGACTACGGAAGGAGATATATAGATGGAAGTTATATTATTACAAGATGTAAAAAGCCTTGGTAAAAAGGGTGAAAAGGTTAAAGTAAATGATGGTTATGCAAGAAATTTTATATTACCAAAGAAATTAGGAATAGAGGCAACTAATAAGAATCTTAATGAGTTAAAGCTTCAAAACCAACATACTGAAAAAATAGCTGCGGAGAATTTGGCGCAATCAAAAGAATTAGCTGCCAGCATTGAAGAAGGAGAGATTACATTAACTCTTAAAGTTGGTGAAGGTGGAAGAACATTTGGATCTATATCATCAAAAGAAGTAGCGGAAGCGGTTAAGAAACAATTAGGATATGATATAGATAAGAAAAAGATACAGATTAAAGATGGTATCAAATCATTAGGTGTATATGAAGTGTCAGTGAAATTACATCCACAAGTTACAGCTAAGTTAAAGGTTAAAGTTACAGAGGAATAATGAATTTGTAGAAGATGCTACAGTTCATGGAGGCAAAGATGGAAAATAATGAGGCAATCATAAAGAAAGAACAACCTTATAATGAAATGGCAGAGCAATCTGTTATTGGAGCTATGCTTCTAGATAGAGATGTAATTGGAGATGTAGCAGATATACTTAATAAG
>JAVBSS010000066.1:0-21655 GCA_031556525.1 Lachnospiraceae bacterium | reverse complement strand
ACAAACTCGTAATGGTAAGAGAACTGCACAAGCTGCATTAAAGATTGCTTGTGATTTAGTAGATGAAGGAATGATCACAGAAGAGAAAGCTGTTGCTATGATCGATCCTAGAAACTTAGATACATTATTACATCCTCAATTTGATGCTGCTGCATTAAAGGCTGCTACTCCAATTGGTAAAGCATTAGGTGCTTCTCCAGGAGCTGCTTGTGGTAAGGTTGTATTTACTGCTGAAGATGCTAAGTCTTGGAATGATAGAGGAGAGAAGGTTATTCTTGTTCGTTTAGAGACTTCTCCAGAAGATATTGAAGGTATGAAGGCTGCTCAAGGTATCTTAACTGTACGTGGTGGTATGACATCTCACGCTGCTGTAGTTGCACGTGGTATGGGTACTTGCTGTGTATCTGGTTGTGGCGATATCGCTATGAACGAGGCTAACAAGAAATTCACATTAGCTGGTAAAGAATACAACGAAGGAGATTTCATCTCACTTGATGGTTCAACTGGTAGTATATATGATGGTCTTATTCCAACTGTTGATGCTGAAATCGCAGGCGAGTTCGGAAGAATCATGGGATGGGCTGATAAATTTAGAGTATTAAAAGTTCGTACTAATGCAGATACTCCAGACGATGCTAGAAAAGCTCGTGAGCTTGGCGCTGAAGGTATTGGTCTTTGCCGTACAGAGCATATGTTCTTCGAAGAAGACAGAATTGCTGCATTCAGAGAGATGATTTGTTCTGATACAGTAGAAGAGAGAGAAGAAGCTTTAGAGAAGATTCTTCCATACCAACAAGGAGATTTCGAAGCATTATATGAGGCTCTTGAAGGTAACCCAGTTACAATTCGTTTCTTAGATCCACCTCTACATGAGTTTGTTCCTACAGATGAAGCTGATATCAAGAAGCTTGCTGATACTAAGAACAAATCAGTAGAAGAGATTAAAACAATTATTGAGTCATTACATGAATTTAACCCAATGATGGGACATAGAGGTTGTCGTTTAGCTGTTACTTATCCTGAAATTGCAAAAATGCAAACTAAGGCAGTTATCCGTGCAGCAATCAATGTAAAGAAAGCTCACGCTGATTGGAATGTATGTCCAGAGATCATGATTCCACTTGTATCAGATATTACAGAGCTTAAAGTAGTTAAGAAGATGGTTGTTGAGACTGCAGATGCTGAGATCGCTGCTGCTGGTATCGAGTTAGAGTACGAAGTTGGTACTATGATCGAGATTCCAAGAGCTTGTATTACAGCTGACGTAATCGCTGCTGAGGCTGATTTCTTCTGCTTCGGAACTAATGACTTAACTCAAATGGCATTCGGTTTCTCTCGTGATGATGCTGGTAAGTTCTTAGATGCTTACTATGATAATAAGATATTTGAGAGTGATCCATTTGCTAAGTTAGATCAAATTGGTGTTGGTAAGTTAATGGAGACTGCTATCGAATTAGGTAGACCAGTTAATGATAAGTTACACATCGGTATCTGTGGAGAGCACGGTGGAGATCCTTCTTCAGTTGAGTTCTGTCACAAGATTGGTTTAGATTATGTATCTTGTTCACCATTCCGTGTACCAATCGCTAGATTAGCTGCTGCTCAAGCTGCAATCAATGATAAAAAATAATCATATTAATTAGTTAATATGTAAATAGAGTAGGCGTATCACTTAGGTGGTACGCCTATTACTATGTTAAAAAAGTATTCATAAATTAAGTTAAAAAATGTTTAGAGATAGTGGATAAATAGTGTTTTTGTGTTTGATATTAAAACTGATATAACAGGGACAATAGGTGAAGTGTGGCATTATATATAGATTATATATAGATTAGTATAATAAAATCTATATTATACTAGACAAATTAGTATAGTAATGTGATGTGTTTTTAAAATAGGGGGGAAAGGAAATGTATGTATTTTTTGGATGGTTCTTATTAATTTTATTAGTTGTTATATCAATGGTGGTGGGAAAGCATATTGATAACAGAAGGCATAGACAGAGTAGTATAGCTGAAGACAATCTTAATCTAGAATATCCCAAGGTTGCTAATATAGTATATAAAGCAATGCCGAATTTGGAAAGAAAATATATATATTTCCAATCAACATGTCAAAATGACGAGGAATTAGAACAACTTGAATCAGATTGGATGAAGTATATTATTTGTGCAGCTAAGCAATTGCAAAAAAACGAGAATGATAAATTAGATTTTGACTATTGGTTTGATGAAAATGATAGATGGATATTTACGCAGTATAATAAAGATTATCTTGCAAAAACTTATAATGGAAAACATATGTTAAATAGAATCAAATAATGAATTAACATATGTTTTAGTATTAAAAAATGTACCTTGAATGTTAGAAGCGATACATCTAATATTTAAGGTATATTTTATTTTATATGAAGAACGAAAAGTGTAGAAAAAAGTTGAAAATACATTGTAAAAAATGTAGAAAATGGTTATAATTATATTTTAATGTGAATAAAATTTAAATGTTATTTTCTAGGGGAATGGAGATTTTATATGAAAAGGAAAACGGGTAGTTTATATAAAAATATGATATTTGTAACGGTATTACCGATTCTAGCATTAGGATTGGTTATTACAGTCTATTGTTTGAATACATATACAGATGGCATGGTAAGAGAGGTAGAGGTCGGTCTTAAAAACATGGCAGTAACAATTGAATCTGCATATAATGAGTTATATGAGGGGGAGTATTCACTAAATGATAGAGGAGAATTAGTCAAGGGAAATAATATACTTAGTGAAGAATATGGATTCTTTGATAATATTAAGGAGAATTCAGATGTTGAGATAAGTTTTATATGTGATAATACAAGAATGATTACAACAATATTGGATTCTGACGGTAATAGAATGACAGGAACAACTATTAATGAAAATATATCTAGTTGGATAGAAGAAAATGATACAGCATATTTTTCTACGGCAGTATTAATAGACTCTGATGAATATTATGGATATTATTTACCAGTATATGAGAATGAAAAGGATGTAGATTGCATTGTATTTGTAGGTATTCCACAAGCAGAGGTGCAAGGATTTATCGATGGCTCTATAGCTAGAATTATTATTATATCTGCTATATGTTTGATAATAACTATTATTATTACTATATGGTATACACATGGATTGATAGATCATATTAAGAAGATGACAACATTTATGAAAAGTGTTGGACAAGGAAGTCTAAGTAAGAAGTTAGATAAAGATATACTAGATAGAAATGATGAAATAGGAGAGATGGGACATCATGCAAGTAATATGCAGGATGCATTACATAGATTAGTAGAACAAGATGTATTGACAGAATTATATAACAGAAGATGTGGAGATATTCAATTAAAGAAACTATGTGAGGATAATATTAAAGCAGAAAAGAATACCATTATAGCTATTTCAGATATAGATTTCTTCAAAGGTATTAATGATAGTTATGGACATGAAGCAGGGGATATAGTATTAAAAGCAGTTGCAGATGTATTGAAAGAGAGTATTAAGGATAAGGGATTTGTATGTAGATGGGGTGGAGAAGAGTTTCTATTTGCATTTTACAAGGATAGTATAGAAGAAGCTAGAGCAATGTTAGAAGATATCAGAATTAAAGTGGAAGAACAAGTGGTTAACTATGAAGGTAATGATATAACAATAACTATGACATTTGGTATTGCAGCATTAGAGAAAGAAAAGAGTATTGAATCACTATTGAAGGAAGCGGATGACAATTTGTATATAGGTAAGAATAACGGAAGAAACAAAATTGTCGGATGATGCAATAGATATATAGAAATTAAAGTATAAAACAGATGTTACTATTTAATAGTAAGATCTGTTTTTGTATATACACTTAATATATTTAAAGTGTCACATAATAATATTAAATTAAAGTTAAAGATATTAAAATAACATAAAGATTACATAAAATTTGATTGACAAAAAAATTAATAGGACTATAATGAGGTTTGTTTGAAAAAATATAAGAAAAGAGTGAGAATTATGGAAAACTATATGTTTATTTTTTATCTAGCAATGATTTTGCTAAGCACAAAACTATTTGGGTTATTATCAAAAAAATTTAAGATGCCACAAGTAGTAGGAGCGCTGATTGCAGGACTGCTGTTTGGACCAGCATGCTTAGGTATTATAGAAGATATTAGTTTTATAGATTTTACAGCGGAGATAGGCGTAATTGTTCTAATGTTTTGTGCAGGTATGGAGACTGATATTAAAGAGCTTAAGAAAAGCGGAAAGGCATCGTTTATAATAGCCGTAATAGGTGTAATAGTTCCATTAATAGGCGGATACTTAGTAGCGATGTTCTTTAATAAGCCGGGTGTTATTGATTCGGATGCTACAAGTAGTATATTTCTACAAAATATATTTATTGGAATAATATTAACAGCAACTTCGGTAAGTATTACGGTAGAGACGTTAAAGGAACTGGGTAAGTTAAAATCAAAGGCAGGAAACGCAATACTCGGAGCAGCTATAATTGATGATATTTTAGGAATAATTGCACTTACTATAGTTACAAGTATGGCAGATTCTTCGGTTAATATAGCAATTGTATTACTTAAAATTGTTGGATTTTTTGTATTTGCAATTGTAACAGGCATATTGGCATATGTGGTATATCAAAAATGGAGTCACTCAACAAAAATGGGATTACATAGATATGCAATTATAGCATTTGTATATTGCTTGTTTTTATCCTTTATAGCAGAAGAATATTTTGGAGTAGCAGATATTACAGGAGCTTTCGTCGCTGGACTAGTTCTATCATCTACAGACAAATCAAAATACGTTGCAGCTAAGTTTGATGTATTATCATATTTGTATCTAGCACCAGTGTTTTTTGCTAGTATTGGACTTAAGGTAGTGTTGCCTAGCATGAGTAAATCAGTAATTTTATTTGCTGTAATATTAGTTGTAGTAGCTATACTTACTAAGATAGTGGGTTGTGGATTAGGCGCCAAGATGTGTAAATATACAAATAAGCAAAGTATTCAAATAGGTGTAGGAATGATATCTAGAGGAGAGGTTGCTTTGATTGTTGCAAACAAAGGTGCGTCGTTAGGACTTCTTGGAAGTAACTTTTTAGGACCGATAGTAATAGTTGTTGTAATTACTACTATTATTACTCCAATATTGTTAAAATTGGTATTTAGAAAGAATAATGATGATCATATCGAGGGTGACGGATTTTCTGGTGGTTTTGAAAAAATGGATAGATTAAGAGAAGAAGTAACAGGAGAATAGAATAAATAGTTTAATGAATAATTAAAATAAGGATAGTAATTGAGAAAGTAAAAACTCAGTTACTATCCTTTTGTAATTGAAATATTATTGATTAGTCATATAATGAAAGACCGTATCTGAATTTTCTGTAAACCTTCCATACAAAGATTACAGGCATGCTTAAAGTTAAAAAAGCTACGATAAGGATGGTAAATAGTCCAACTATTCCAAGTAAAACGTAAATTAATGTTTGAAGCATATGTATATTCTCCTTCTAAGTGTATATATATTAAGTAATTTAAATGATAGCACTTTTTAAATTTCAAAAACATACATTTAATGAGTTCTTAGCGAAAAGCAATATTATATTAACGGCTTCTTAACAAGATAATATTTTTTGAAATTTAGGTATTGACAATAATGATAAGATAATATATATTATTCCTATCAAATATATATGAATAATATGAAAATAAGTAAATACTATAAGTATTAGCAATTGTTCATAGAAAAGCATATTAATAATTGATATAGGGACTTTTAGGAGGTAGGGCTAATTATGGATATAGAGTTTATTAGAAATTATATACCTCTTTATATCGAGGCAGCAAAGTTAACCTTAAGAATTGCATTAATAGGAATTACGTTATCTATTGTTGTAGGTATTGTATGTAGCGTTATTAAATATATCAAGATTTCTATAATAGAGAAGATTGTGGATGTATATATTGAGTTATCAAGAAACACCCCGCTACTAATTCAATTATTCTTTTTATACTTTGGATTACCTAAGCTTGGAATAGTTCTAGAGTCTAGAACATGCGCTATTGTTGGTTTAACTTTTCTAGGCGGAAGTTATATGGCAGAAGCAATTAGAAGTGGATTAGATAATGTTAATAAAGCACAGTATGAGACAGGACTTAGTTTAGGATTAAGAAAATATCAGATTTTTATACATATTATTTTACCTCAGGCAATATCTACATCTATTCCAGTCTTATGTGCTAATGCAATTTTTTTAATAAAGGAAACATCAGTATTTAGCATATTGGCATTGGAAGACTTAATGTTTGTAGCAAAGGATTTGATAGGCATCTATTATAAAACAGATGAAGCATTAACTATGTTAGTTGTTTCATATTTAGTAATATTGTTACCTATTTCAATAATTTGTTCAGCCTTAGAAAGGAAGGTAAGATATGCAGAATTTGGGGATTAGTATTTTATTTCAAGGCAACAACTTTATAAGACTTCTAGAAGGACTTTGGGTAACGGTAAGAATAGCATTAGTCTCTATGGGATTGTCGATAGCATTAGGTTTTCTGTTTGGGATATTAATGACTTTTAATAATAAAATAATTAAGGTTATTTGTAGAATATATTTAGAGATAGTTAGAGTTATGCCACAGTTAGTATTATTGTTTATAGCATATTTTGGAGCGACTAAGATGTTTGGAATAAATATTGCAGGAGAAGTAGCGGCAGTAATAGTATTTACTTTTTGGGGTACGGCAGAGATGGGAGATTTGGTTAGAAGTGCATTAATATCAATTCCTAAACATCAATATGATAGTGGTTATGGCATAGGGTTAACTAAGGTTCAGGTAAATTTGTATATTATATTTCCTCAAACAATTAAGAGATTAATACCTTCTGCTATCAATTTAATGACAAGAATGATTAAAACAACTTCATTAGTTGTATTAATAGGAGTAGTTGAAGTTGTTAAGGTGGGTAAACAGATTATTGATGCATCAAGGTATACCAATCCTAAGGCAGCTTTGTGGATATACAGTATAATATTTTTTATGTATTTCATAGTATGTTATCCGTTTTCGGTGTTATCTAAGAAGTTAGCAAGCAAATATGTAGATTGAGGTGAAGGTAAATGACAGAAAACGTATTATTACAAATTAGTAATCTTTATAAATCATTTGGAGATAAAGAAGTTTTAAAGGATATATCATTTTCATTATCAAAAGGAGAGGTAGTTGTAGTTGTTGGTCCTTCAGGTTGTGGAAAAAGCACATTTTTACGGTGTATTAATGGTTTAGATAAAATAGATAAAGGTGAGGTTATATTTGAAGATAATAACATAGTATCTTCAAGAGAAATGCATATAACAAGGCAAAAAATAGGAATGGTATTTCAAAGCTATGATTTGTTTCCGCATATGACAATATTAAATAATATATTGTTAGCACCTATAAAAGCACAGGGTAGAGATAAGAAAGAAGCAACTAAACAGGCAGAACAATTATTAGAAATAGTTGGTTTGCTAGATAGAAAGAACGATTATCCAAGACAATTATCTGGTGGACAAAAGCAAAGGGTTGCAATAGTAAGAGCATTAGTGATGAATCCAGATATTATGCTTTTCGACGAAGTAACAGCAGCCCTTGATCCAGAAATGGTTAGAGAAGTATTGCAAGTAATATTAGACCTTGCAAAGAAAGGTATGACAATGGTTATTGTTACTCATGAAATGGAGTTTGCAAAAGCAGTTGCTGATAGAATTTTGTTTATGGACAATGGGGTAATTCTTGAAGAATCTTTGCCAAAAGAATTTTTTACTAATCCTAAGACAGAGCGTGCAAAGAAATTTTTAAATACATTTCATTATGAGTAATTAATATATAAATATAATTTAGGAGGAAGAATTTATGAAGAAAAAAGTATTTTTATTAGTAACATCGTTGATTTTATTGACAGGTTTAAGTGTTGGCTGTGGCAAGAAAGAAGATGCTGTAGATACAACAAATACTAAAGTAAGTGATGAGGTGAAGGATACAGAAGCTGTACTTAGTAATGGAACGGCAAGAACTCTAGAAGAGATTAAAGCAGATGGCAAGATTATAATAGGTGTATTTAGCGACAAGAACCCATTTGGATATGTAGATGCAAATGGTGATGAACAAGGATATGATGTATATTTTGCTAACAGAATTGGTAAAGATCTACTAGGAAGCGAAGATGCTGTTGAATATGTATATGTAGAAGCAGCTAACCGTATTGAATACTTGAAAACAGGAAAAGTTGATATTATATTAGCGAACTTTACAGTTACAGATGAGAGAAGTGAGCAAGTTGATTTTGCACTTCCATATATGAAGGTTGCTCTAGGTGTAGTTTCACCTGATGAAAACAATATTAAAGATGTAAGTGAGTTAAATGGAAAGACTTTAATAGTGGTAAAGGGAACTACAGCTGAAAGCTATTTTGATGAAAATTATCCAGAAGTTAAATTATTAAAGTTTGATGAATATCAAGAAGCATATGATGCATTGTTGGATGGTAGAGGGGATGCATTTTCAACCGATAATACAGAAGTGTTAGCTTGGGCCATTAATAATGAAGGATATACTGTGGGTATAGAGTCTTTAGGAAGTATTGATACGATAGCACCAGCAGTACAAAAAGGAAACGTAGAATTGTTGGAATGGATAAATGCCGAAATAGAAGCATTAGCTAATGAAAACTTCTTTCATAATGCGTATGATGCAACATTAAAGCCAGTATATGGAGATAATGCTAATCCAGATGAATTAGTTGTTGAAGGTGGTAAAATAAATTAATTAGAATACTTCTAAAATGTGTGAATAAGGTGTAATATAGTATTATTATTTGATAAAGATAATATATAATTAATGAATATGGTATTACCAATATATAAACACAATAATGGAGGTATGTTATGAAAGTATTATTAGTAAATGGAAGTCCAAGACCGAATGGCTGTACATATACAGCACTTAATGAGATTACAAAGGTATTATCAGAAGAGAGTATTGATACAGAAATAGTTCAATTAGGAGCAACACCTATTAGAGATTGCACTGCTTGTCGTCAATGTAGTAATCTAGGTGGGCATTGTATATTTAATGATGATATTGTTAATGAATTAATTGACAAAGCTAGAGAATGTGATGGATTTATTTTTGGAACACCTGTATATTATTCTCATCCTACAGGTAAGATATTATCAGTATTAGATAGAGCATTTTTTGCAGGCAAGAGTGCATTTCAACATAAGCCAGGAGCTGCTATTTGTTCAGCAAGAAGAGCAGGAACAACTTCTTCAGTAGATGTACTTAATAAATATTTTACTATATGTGAGATGCCAGTTATATCATCATCTTACTGGAATATGGTTCATGGAAGTAACGCAGATGATGTAGCAAAAGACTTAGAAGGACTTCAAACAATGCGAAATCTTGGAAGAAATATGGCGTGGATATTAAAATGTATTGAAGCAGGAAGGCAAAGTGGAATAGATATACCTAAGAGTGAGTCGGGTACAATGACTAATTTTATTAGATAATAATATTTAAGAATATAGCATGAATATTACTTGTTTTATATAATATTCATGCTATAATTTTTTTAATGATTAAAAGATGTATAAATTTTGGCTAATTAATTAGAATAATAACAAAAGTAAAGGAGAGACAGTTATGGCAGCAATTAAAGTTAACGCAGATAATTTTGAACAAGAGGTAATCAATTCGGACAAGCCTGTTTTAGTAGATTTTTGGGCAGAATGGTGTGGACCATGTAAGATGCTTTCACCAATAATAGAAGAGATAGCAGACGAGGTTACAGACGTTAAGATATGTAAGGTTAATGTTGATGAAGCTCAAGATCTTGCCATAAAATATAAGGTTATGAACATACCAACCCTTAAAATGTTCAAGGGTGGAGAGATAACTAATACATTAATAGGAGCTCACCCAAAACAAGAGATACTTGATGTGATTAGGGGATAACAATTATATTGAGTTCAAAAAGTAAAATAATTGCACGTTTTGTGCAATTATTTTACTATATAACTACTTTTTCTACAGTATATAAACTGTTAAGTACAACCCAGTTTTGAGGAAATTCTCTCATTAGGTTCCAATAACCTGCACCTCTAAGCCCATATTCGTTGACTAGATTAAGTTTGGCTTCAATACTTCTAGCATCTTCAAACCATACGACACGATTTATCCCATTATAATCAGTATAGAAAAAATAAGGGGCTTGAGATTTCTCATCATATTCTATAATTGAGCCATGTTCAGCTGCAATAGTGATTGCTTCCATATTACCTATTGTTATAGCTGCCGTAGTTCCTTTTTCGTAGGGTAGGGGCCAATCATAGCCATAGTTAGGAATTCCCATATATATTTTATCGAGGGGGATTACGGTTACAGCATAGTCTAATACACGTCGTACTTGATCAATAGGTGCAACAGCCATTGGAGGTCCATATGTATAGCCCCATTCGTACGTCATAACTAATACAGAATCAACTATTTCACCAATTCTTTTATAATCATGCCCCTCATATAATAATCCTTTTTGATCGTCAGATACCTTAGGTGCTAAATCTACATTAACGGTGTAACCTTTTGCATTAAGTTTAACAGTAGCATTTTCAATAAAAGAAATATATGCATCTTTATCTTCAGGATTAATAAATTCAAAGTCAATATCTAATCCTAAATATCCCTTCTCATCCATAGTAATAATAATGTTGTCAATTACTGTGTTTTGAAGTTCTAGGTTGTTGAATAATATGCTAGCATGGTTGCTGTTAAAGTTTCCATTTTCAGTTACACTTGATAGTAGCATAATTGGGGCAGAACGATATTCATACGATAATAGTATAAGTTCATTATCATCAGGGGGAATTAGTTCTCCTTGTAAAGTGAAACCGTAACCGAATATGGTTAAGTATGTTACACTTGGTAAGGCATTAGAAAGACTAGTCTTATCAACATATGGATATACATATCCATTGATACGGATGTCTCTTAGAGGGGTATCATCTTCGGGAATAATTACAGTTTGACCTATTACTAGATTTTCTGGATTAGGTAACTGATTAATGCCTTGGAGCTCATTATAACTGAGCCCATATAAGTCAGCAATTGAATATAATGTATCACCTTGTTTTACGATATATATAATCATAGTTTTATTCCAATACATAATTATATATATTATATGAATGAAATACTATTCTGATACCAAATCATATCCCCAATCTATAATGCCGCCAAATTCAGAAACGTCAGAATATTTTTGTGTAGTGAGATATTGAGCTACCAAACGACTTAACTCACCATCGTAACAGTATATAAGTATTTTTGCATCTTTGTTTGTTAGTTCAGAGAGGTTACCGTTTAATATAGTTTCAGAAGGTATACATATTGCATTTTCAATATGTTCTTTTTGGTAATCAGATATAGATCTAACGTCTAGGATAATACAAGTATTATTGGAATCTATAATCTCTTTTGCCTGTATAGCATTAATTTCTGTATATTGAAGAGTGTTATTTGAAGTAGAAGAAGTAGTAGTCTCAGATAATGTTTGTTTATCTAATATATCACTATTTTCCTTTTTTATTGAGTATCGATTAAAGTATATAAGCAAAAAGAGAATAGTTATTACTAACATAACTATATAAAATATTAAACCTATAGTATTGCCACTATTTGCACATAGAACAATATTAATAAGAGCTAGTACAATTAATAGAATAGCAAATATAGACATATGTTTATCGTTAATTTTCTTTAATTTATCATCATATTTATTCATTATATATCCTCCTGATTACAATACATTATATACAGTACATTTTAGTATTTAACTACAATAGATGTCAAGGGAAATGTAGAAGATATATATATAATTAAAATTCTTAAAATTGACACGTAGATAATAGATTGATATACTTAGGGAAGAAAAAAGTTGATTTTGAATAGAGAGAGTTTATGAAAATATATCTTATTAAGCATGGAAAGACAATTGAAAATAGTGATGTAAATGATAAAACAATTTTGTCGAAGAAAGATCATAATACACTTATATCCTATAGAGTTCCGCAGATTGATGTTATATATTCGGGACCTGATAAGATATGTATGGATACAGCTAGAGAAATGTTTAATGATAATTATATTGAAGTGATTGATAATTTAAGAAGCAGAATTCAAGGGAATTCTATAACAAAGTCAGAAGATGAAGAAGGATTTAGAAAAAGATGTATAGAGTGTTTTGATATTGTTATGTGGGATATAATATTGAAAAATATAGACGGAATAGCACTTATACTTAGTGAGGATGTTATACAAATTATATTAGATGAATATGCGTTGCCACATTTGGAATGTTATAATGATAGTATAGAAAATTTAACGGGGTATGAGGGATATATTAATTCGATTTTTTGGCATGGTAATAAATGTATATGTAATATTTTGAAATACGATGGAGAACGATAATTTATATTGCTATTTTGATATAATAGTAATACAATTATATAGGAGCTTATAGTGGATTATTATAGGAGATTAACAAATGCGTAAGAAATCACATATCTCATTGGCAAGACATATCGTACATGTTTCAGACAAAGATTATTTTGTTAAACACAAGAAAGCATTTTATGTAGGAAGTATATTACCAGATTGCAAACCATCATTTATAACCCAGAGACATGAGATACATGGCACGTTTGATTATCTTACAGGGAGAATAGGAATATTGACTGAGGGGTATACCCATACAGACGAGTTATCTACTATGTATTTTACGAAGTTGGGTGAGGTTATTCATTATATAGCAGATTATTTTACTTTTCCCCATAACAAAGAATATCCAGGAGACATGAAAGAACATTGTGTGTATGAGGGAAAATTGAAGCATTCTTTAAGAAGTTATATTAGTGAAATTGGGAATAGAGATATAAGCATAGTTGCCAACAAATATGGAAATAACGATTTAATGGAATTTAGTTCTGTTGGAGATATATGTGAATTTATAAAAAAAGAGCACAAGAGATATATTAAGAGAGGATTTCATTCAGTTGAAGAAGATTGTAAATATATTGTAGGAATATGTTCTAAGATAGCCAGAGCTATTTTACATGTATGTCTACAGGCAATTAATAAAAATGTTGAGTATAGTATTGCATAGGCTAATGCCTATGCAATTTTTTATGGTTATAATTACTTAAATGTGGTAAAATATTAGTATTAATAGAATTTGAAATGTTACAAACGAAGGTAAGGATTTTATAATGGCAAATAGTAAAAAAAGTGGAAATTTTCTTAAACAAGCAGGTATTTTAGCAGCTGCTGGTTTGTTATCTAGAGTGATAGGATTATTATATAGAGTCCCCATAACAAGAATAATAGGTAAAGAAGGCAATGGTTATTATGGTTCTGCATATGAGATATATGCTGTAATACTTCTAATATCTTCTTATAGTATACCAATGGCAGTGTCAAAGATTATTGCAGAAAGATTAGCGTTGAAAGAATATAGGAATGCAGATAGGATATTTAAATGCTCTCTAATATATGTAGTAATTGTTGGAGGATTGGCGTCTATAATTACATTTATATTTGCAAAGCAATTTGTTGATGTAGAAGGAGCAGTATTACCACTTAGGATTATGGCACCAACTATTTTCTTTTCAGGAATATTAAGTGTATTTAGGGGATATTTTCAAGCATATAATACAATGGTACCAACATCCATTTCACAAGTAATGGAACAAGTTCTTAACTGTATAGTTAGTATAGTAGCAGCTTATCTTTTTGTTGCAGCAGCAACAGATCCGGCACAGATACCGGTTGTAGGAGCAGCGGGAAGCGCAATAGGAACGGGTGCAGGAGTATTAATTGGTCTTATTTTTATGTTAGCGGTATATATTCTTAATAGAAAAACTATTAAGAAGTATTTAAGAGTTGATAAGACAAAAAAAGAAGATACTTATGGAGATATATTTAAAATAATACTTCTAATGGTAACGCCAGTAATATTTGCTACAGCAGTATACAATATAAGCACAAGTCTAGATATGAAGATATATTATTGGATTATGGGAATTAAGGGATATACAGATAAGGAGATGGCAACATTCTATGGAGTATTTACAGGTGAAGTTAGAGTGCTTCAAAATGTACCTATAGCAATAGCATCAGCAATTTCATCAGCAATGATACCAGGTATTGCAGGTAGTTTTGCTAAGGGTGATATGGATAGGTGCCGAAATAGTGTAAATACAGCAATTAGAGGAACTATGTTTGTTACTATACCAGCAGCAGTGGGATTAGCAGCATTATCTTATCCTATAATTGAATTATTATTTAAGGATTCTGATCCAATGGCATCTAATTTGTTAATTGCGGGAAGTGTATCTATTATATTATATGCATTGTCTACTGTATCAAATGGAGCATTACAAGGAATAGGAAAAGTACAAGAACCTCTTAAAAATGCAGTTATTTCATTAATAATTCATATAATTGTTCTAATACCGTTATTGCTATTTACTGAACTTAATTTATATGCAATTATGATTGCAACAATTGTATATGCATTAACAATGTGTATACTTAATCAAATATCAATTAGAAAATATATTGGATATAAACAAGAATTTGTGAAGAGTTTTATTGCACCTTTATTTGCATCATTAGTTATGGGAGTGGTTGCATATTTAGTATTTACTTTAGTTCATATGATTATTAAATCAAATGCTATTGGACTTATTATATCGATTCCTATTGCAGCGATGATATATTTTATTATTGCTCTTAAGATAGATGTGTTTAATGAAGAAGATTTAATGAAAATTCCAAAAGGAGGGTTAATAATTAAATTTGCAAAGAAATTAAGACTTATATAATATTACTAGGAGGTACACTGACATGCAGATATCATTTATAGGTGCAGACCACGAGGTTACAGGAAGCTGTCATTGTTTACAGGCGTGCGGAAAAAATATTTTAATTGATTGTGGAATGGAACAAGGACAGGATATGTATGAGAATGCTGAATTGCCGATAAGTCCAGCGGCAGTAGATTATATATTGCTGACTCATGCACACATTGATCATTCAGGACTAATTCCACTAATGTATGGAAAAGGGTTTAGGGGGCAGGTTATAGCGACCAGTCCAACGGTAGATCTTTGTAACATAATGTTAAGAGATAGTGCTCATATACAAGAATTTGAAGCAGAATGGCATAATAGAAAAGCTAGGCGTGCAGGAAAAGAAGAATATACTCCTTTATACACAATGGACGATGCAGTGGGGGTATTGGAGCATTTTGTACCATGTGGTTATGAAGAAAAAGTAAATGTTTGTGATGGAATTGTAGCAAGATTTTCTGATGTAGGACATTTATTAGGATCAGCAAGTATTGAATTATGGATAGATGAAGATGGTGTGTCAAAGACAATAGTATTTTCAGGAGATATAGGTAATCTTAATCAACCAATTATTAAGGATCCACAATATTTAAAGAATGCTGATTATGTAATTATGGAATCTACATATGGCGATAGAAGTCATGGAGGAACTCCAGATTATATTGCTGAATTAACTAGAATAATACAAACTACTTTTGATAAGGGAGGTAACTTAGTAATTCCTGCTTTTGCAGTAGGTAGAACACAAGAATTATTGTATTTTATAAGAAAGATAAAAGCGGATAATCTAATCAAAGGTCATGAAGGATTTGATGTATACGTAGATAGTCCTCTTGCAATAGAAGCTACAAGTATATTTAATAAAAATGTTGATTGTTGTTTTGATGATGAAACAATGGCTTTAATTAAACAGGGTATTAATCCTATTAGTTTTCCAGATTTAAAATTATCTACAACAAGTGAGGATTCAAAAGCAATTAACTTTGATCATAAACCAAAGGTAATAATATCAGCATCGGGAATGTGTGAAGCGGGTAGAATTAGACACCATTTGAAACATAATTTATGGAGAGAAGAGTGTACGGTATTATTTGTTGGATATCAAGCTCATGGAACATTAGGTAGAACAATATTAGAAGGTGCGCCAGAAGTTCATTTATTTGGTGAGACAGTAGAGATAAGAGCTAATATAGAGAAGCTGGATGGTATAAGTGGTCATGCGGACAAAGAAGGATTATTACGTTGGGTAAATTCATTTGATCCCAAACCGACAGTGTTTGTTGTTCACGGTGAAGATGGTGTATGCGAGAATTTCAAAGAATGTTTGCAGCATGAATATGGATATACAGTATATGCACCATATTCAGGCGGAAGATATGATTTAACTGCTGGACAATGGATATTAGAAGGTTCTAAGATTCAAAAAGTTAAGGTATCTGCAAAAACTAAGCGTGCTAATGATGTGTTTGCAAGGCTTGTGGCGGCAGCGCAACGATTAATGATAGTTGTTAAACGTAACGAGGGTGGAACAAATAAGGATTTGGTTAAATTTACAGATCAGATTAATAATCTATGTGATAAATGGGATAGATAATAAGATATAGATAAAAATATAAAATAGGAATCTATACTTGATAACAAAATTCAAGTATGGGTTCCTATTTTAATGAATTATAACGTATGAAAGAAGTAAAAATAGTATAGATTAGTGGTGATAACCTTCCATTTTTCTTTCGTAGTCATCAGCATTACGCCTTATCTTGGCATAATCTTTTTCGTTTATATCCCCAGATGATTTTAACTCTTCAATAGTGTTAATTAAATCTTTAAGGGCATCCTTAGCCAAATCTTTATAATTATTTTCTAAGTTAATAATTAAGGCATTAAATTTCTCATCTAATAGTTGTTTTGTTTTTCTTTTTATCATATTGTCACCTATCTTCCTTGACGTTCAAACTTTACTTGTGTTTCTAAATGTTTAAGAATTACATAGTAATTATCCTCAGTTGAATCACCTTCTGGAGTAATATCAAGAACAGCAGATATAGAATGTAATGTATTAATATCAATATTATCTTTCATAAGATTAAAAATTTCTAGTTTTTTGTGATAGGTATCCGAGTCTAAAAACTTTATTAAATTAGGATTAACACCTTCAGGAATAACATCTTCGGGTGATGTTAACGGTAGAGTTCTTGACTCTTCTGTAATATAATCTTGTGTGACTAATGGTGGGTGGGTTGTTTTCTCTGAAATAATATCTGGATTAGGAGTGTTATTATCATTGGAATATTTTGAAATATCAATTTTTTGGAATCGATAAGTTTGTGTTATATCAGGGTATTTATCAGAATCAACTTTACTTATAAACATATCAAGTGGTCTTACATATGTTTTATAATCGCCATATAGGGCTTGATATACTACTATATCAGATAAGTCTTCTGAATCTTTTGCAATTGTAATAATTTGATATAGGTTGCCTTTGAAATGCTTATAGAATTCTCCAGATTGTGGAATTGAATTACTCATATAAATCCTCCCTTTAAGTTTAGTACTAAGTACTCGGGTAACACCATAGACACTAGGTTCGAAAGGACAATCTTTTCATTGACTTCGAAAATACCTCAGTCAATTACAAGATACGGCTACGACTAAGCTCGAAAATACCTCACTAAGTTCTCTGCCAGTCATCAAGTGTCTAGGTGTACATTCGTACTAAGCTCAATAAAACTTCGCTAAGTACTCATAGTATATCACAATTGTAGAATTCTATAAAAGAAAATTATGTAGGGCATTGACATTTTATTTAAAAGATATATCATAAGTTTATTACGAAAGAGGAGTGAGAATATGTATAGTTATAGTTTTTTTCAATGGTTACTATTTTTCTTTATATATTGCTTTTTGGGTTGGTGTTGTGAATCTACAATTGTATCAACTAAGCAGAAACATTTTGTTAACAGAGGATTTTTAAAGAGCCCAATGTTACCTATATATGGTTTTGGTGCATTAAGTATATTGATATGTACAATACCAGTAAGAAGCAATTCTGTATTAGTATATATATGTGGTATGATAGGTGCTACTATATTAGAATTATTTACTGGTTGGGCAATGGAGAAATTATTTAAGGTGAAATATTGGGATTATACAGGTAAGTTCATGAATGTACAAGGACATATTTGTCTAGAATGTTCATTGTTTTGGGGATTTTTATCTATAGTAATGACTTATGTGCTACATAAGCCTATAGAAAAATTTGTACTAGAATTACCTAGGGTAGCATTATACATCATTACAATAACTATACTGGCTGTATTCGTATCAGATTTCATAACATCCCTTAAGACAGCTCTTGATTTGGCTAAGTATCTTAGTAGAATGCATGAAATCAGAGAAGAACTGGATGGTCTTATATATATGAAATTATATGAGATATCGGATGATATTAAAGAAAAAGTAGAGAATGTAAAAGCTGAGATAGAAGAAGATGCAAGGATAAAGAATGCTAACAGGATAAAAGAGTGGGATGTTAGAATAGCTGTGTTGGAAGCAGAAAAGGAAGAGTTATTTAATAAGTTTGGATTCTTTAAGAAAGAGTTGTTAAAATCATTCCCACAAGCAACATCTAAGAGATTTGAAGGAAGCATAGAAGAACTAAGAGAGTACATAAGAAATAGAAAGTCAAAGGATAAGTAATATGAAAAGATATGTTGGCTTAGTAGCTTGTTCTAATGGGTTATCAAAAACGCAGGAAATGCATATAGATAGATTGATTTTTGTGCTAAAAGAAAATAATATAGAAGTAGTCATTAGTCCATATATATACAGAGATAATACCGTATGTAGTGCAAGTGCTATTAATAGAGCAGATATACTTAATCAAATGTTTGCAAATGAGTATATAACAGATATATTTGATATATCTGGTGGAGATATAGCCAATGAGATTTTACCGTATTTGAATTTTAATACAGTATTAAAATCAAAAGCAGTATTTTGGGGTTATAGTGATTTAACATCAGTTATAAATGCTATGTATTCACGAGTAGGGAAGTTTTCTAATTTGTATCAAATAAGAAATATTTTAGAAGGTGAAGATATTTCACAGATATTTATTGAATATATTATTAATGGTAAAAGAGACTTGTTTAATTTTTCTTATGAGTATATAAGGGGACAGGCAATAGAAGGTATAGTTGTTGGTGGTAATATTAGATGTCTCTTAAAACTAGCGGGAACAGGCTATATGCCTGATTTCAGGGATAAAATATTACTATTAGAAAGCTATAGTGGTGACGAGGGCAAGATAAGAACCTATATAACTCAATTAAAACAAATAGGAGCATTTAATAATATACGTGGTATATTACTAGGTACTTTTACTGAAATGGAGGAGAAGAATATTAGACCTACAGTAGAAGAAATATTCTTAGCTGAATGTGAGAATATACCTATTATTAAGACTACAGATATTGGACATAGTAGTAGAAGTAGAGCAATTGTAATAGGTGAAAGAATACGATTGTAAAAAACAAAATAATTAATTGACTTAACATGGGATTAGGTGTAAAATAATTAGTAAATATTTAAATTCTAATTAGTAATACATACATATATGTATTATATCTTATTACCTTCTTGTGACAATATAGGGTGCTGAATGATAAAAGGTATACCTTATTTGTAATCTGGTGTTTCGTTGATTTTATGTATATGTATTGTTATACTATATAATAAGATTTATGAAAATCTAAGTGTATCCAAGTTGGTATATTTTAATATACAAAAACGGGATGCATTAAAATACTTGATTTCTCGTTTGTTGTACGAAAACGGAGGAGAGAGTATGAATAGAACGACGGAAGATACAATTAATAAGTTAAGACCTATTGATGATATGTTTTTTCATAAATTAGTAGAAGATAAAAGATTTTGTGAAGAGATATTACAAGTTATATTACAAAAAAGAGATTTATGTGTAGTCTATGCTGAACCACAAAAAAATCTTAGAAACATTAATGGTCGATCAGTGATAGTTGATGTTTTATGTAGAGATGGTTATAATAATTATTATAACATTGAGGTGCAAAAAGACAATAATGATAATCATATAAAAAGGGTACGATATAATGCTTCAAATATTGATACATTTGTTTCAGAAAAAGGGAGTTCTTTTGAAGAAATACCCGATGTATATATTGTTTATATATCGACTTTTGATATGTTTGGTTATGGGAAAACAATATATCATATACGAAGTATTATTGAAGAAACAAAAGATGTTATAGATAATGGATATCATGAGATTTTTGTAAATACAGCAGTAGATGATGGTACAGATATTGCTGGATTAATGCGTATATTGAAACAATCCAGTATACCAACAGATAATAGATATCCATATGTATGTAATAGAATCCGTGGATTCAAAGAAGGAAAGGGGATTGATGATATGTGTGAGGTTGTAGAGGAATATGCAAAAGAATATGCAAAAGAAACCGTAATTAACATTGCATTAGCAATGATTGAACATGGTGATGATGATGACTACATTAATTCAATTACTAAGTTAGATTATGAGGAGATTAAGAAGCTTCGTAAAGAATAATATAATATATAAGAGCTGGTATTCAATATGAATATCAGCTCTTTAAGGTTTATATCTTATTTGTCAGAATCAAGCATTGCACGAACTTTCATTGATAAACCAAATAGGTTAATGAAACCTTCTGCATCTTTGTGGTCATATAATTCACCAGTTGTAAAACTTGCTAATGACTCACTGTATAGTGAATTTGGAGAAGTAGTACCAGCTTTGATAATGTTACCTTTGTATAATTTAAGCTTAACTTCACCAGTTACTTTTTCTTGTGTAGATACAACAAATGCTTGTAATGCTTCACGAAGTGGACAGTACCATTTTCCTTCGTATACTAAATCAGCAAATTTAGTTGCTACTAATTTCTTATATGCTAATGTATCTCTATCTAAGATTAATTCTTCAAGTTGAGTGTGAGCTTCCATAAGGATTGTTCCACCTGGAGTCTCATATACACCACGAGATTTCATACCAACAACACGATTTTCAACGATATCAATTATACCAACACCATGTTTTCCGCCAAGCTTGTTAAGTTCACGAATAATATCAGAAACCTTCATGCTCTTACCATTAACTGAAGTAGGAACGCCCTTATCAAAAGTTAATGTAACATATTCTCCTTCATCAGGAGCTTTCTCAGGTGATACACCAAGAACTAATAAGTGATCATAATTTGGCTCGTTAGCAGGATCTTCTAACTCAAGACCTTCGTGGCTGATGTGCCATAAGTTACGGTCACGAGAGTAGCTATTATCAGCAGAGAATGGTAAATCGATACCATGTTGCTTACAGTAATCAATCTCAGCTTCACGAGAATCCATATCCCATAGTGGGTCTCTCCAAGCAGCAATAATCTTAAGTTCAGGAGCTAGAGCTTTAATAGTTAACTCAAAGCGAACTTGGTCATTACCTTTTCCAGTAGCACCGTGGCAAATAGCAACAGCACCTTCTTTTTTAGCAATCTCAACTAATCTCTTAGCGATAACTGGTCTTGCAAAAGAAGTACCTAATAAATATTTATTCTCATATACTGCGTTAGCCATAACAGTTGGAACAACA
>JAVBSS010000029.1:0-23429 GCA_031556525.1 Lachnospiraceae bacterium | reverse complement strand
AGTTCCAGTAGCACTTCATTTAGATCACGGTAGTTACGAAGGAGCTTTAGCTTGTATAGATGCAGGTTTCTCTTCAGTTATGTTTGATGGTTCTCACTATCCAATCGAAGAAAACATTGCAAAGACTACTGAATTAGTAGGCATCTGCGCTGGTAAAGGAATTTCTTTAGAGGCAGAAGTTGGTTCAATCGGTGGAGAAGAAGATGGAGTAGTTGGTAAAGGTGAATGTGCAGATGCTAATGAGTGTAAAGCAGTAGCTGATTTAGGTGTTACTATGTTAGCAGCTGGTATCGGTAATATTCATGGTAAATACCCAGATAACTGGGAAGGTCTTAGCTTTGAGACTTTAGATGCTATCCAACAATTAACAGGAGATATGCCTTTAGTATTACACGGTGGTACTGGTATTCCTGAGGATATGATTAAGAAAGCAATCTCACTTGGCGTTGCAAAGATTAACGTTAATACAGAGTGTCAATTATCATTCCAAGAAGCTACTAGAGCATACATCGAGTCTGGTAAAGATAAAGAAGGTAAAGGATTTGACCCTCGTAAGTTATTAGCTCCAGGTGCTGCAGCTATTAGCGCAACAGTTAAAGAGAAAATGGAATTATTCGGTTCAGTAGGACAAGCATAATAACCATATAAGATAATTAGTAGGTTATAGGAGATGATTCTCCTATAACCTATTTTATTGTATACCATATCCACTAGATTCGAAAACACCTCATCAAGTGTCTAGGTATGCATTCTCACTAAACTCGAAAACACCTCGTTAAGTGATAATAGTATACCAATTACATTTGCTTTATACCCCTTGCTATATTATAATTATTTAGGGAAAAACGTCGGATTGTGACGGGAATTTTTAGAAGACGGAGAACATAAATGGCTGAAAAGTACATTATGATAAATGAGATAATTGAAGAGCATAGTTTTAGAATGTTTAATCTTAAAAAGTATTATCCATTCTTTGTACTTTGTGAGACCACATTTTCACAATACAAAGAAGGTAAGTATCAAGATTTGGACATGGGCTATATTACTATGGCTTCTTTGCGTTTCTTTATAAACGAGAATAATTTTAATCAAGAAGAGATAAGATTTGAGGATTATGAGAAGTTTCTTAGAGAATTGCTTAGAAGAGATTTCTCGTTAAACGAGAATAATGAGAGAGAAGAGCAAGAATTAATCTTATATATATTTGATAAATTAAAGAATGACGGTAAGGCATTTGAATTCCGATTCTATGATCCGTCTGCTAAGAAGAACAAGGTAACAAGGGTTAAATTAATAGATAGCCGAATTGTAGATGGAGTTGTTCTATACCATATAACAAGTGACGGAATAGAATTCTATCTTGATACCAAAGAGGTTAAGGATGAGAGTAATATTAGTATCCAGCAATTACTACTAGAGAAGATGATAAATGCTAATAACTTCAAGGGTGGTATCGAAGTTGTTAAGAGAATAAATAGCGAGGTTAGTAAGCTTATTCTTAAAAAAGATGAGGTTATTAATATACTAAGCTATGATGTATTTGCAGGTGCTAAGGCAAGTGAAGAATACATGTCAACAGTTGCAGTGTGGTTTGAAGAAGAGCAGAAGTTGTTTGTTAAGAACAAGGAGCTTGTAGATATTGCAATTAGCAAGGCAGCCATTGATAAAGATAATACTGGAGAAGGAAGTCTATTCCGTTCTCTAGCAGACATACATAACCTAGAGGTAGAGCTTAAGAAAACAATTACAAGACATGGTGAACTTATTACTGAAACTATAGAGTTACAACAAGTTGCGGATAATATTATTTCAAGAGCCAAGCTTAAGAAATTAAGACCAGTATTTGATTTCAAAAATACACTGAATAAATTAGAGTCGCAAGACGATGTATCAAAGTTAGAAATAGTATTAACACCACTATTTAGACCTAACATTAATAAGAGTTTTTGCATGACAGCTATTGATAATCTCCTTACATTTAATAATGAAAATGGAGATAAGGGCGAGAAGATAGTTAAGGAAAAAGTTGAAGAAGATTTTATCTATGAAGATGAGATTGAAGATATGAGAATAGCAAATAACTTTGCTAAGATGTTCTATGAACTTCTTGACCAAATATACAAAAAGGGAAGCATTAGCCAGAAAGAATATAATGGAATATTGAAGATTAAGTTTGGAGAGGACCTATTTGTTAATGGTGATTATTACTCATTTATGGTGCATTTGGCACAGAAGAAGGAGTATAGAATAAGCCAGATAATTGATAGGCAAGATACATTTTTAGAGGGATTAGTTGCAGATATGCTTAGAGAAGATGAAAATGTAAAACTTAAGAATCTAGCATTTAAAATAACATTCAATTATGAAGAAGAGATACAACTTGGAAATAATTTTGCAACTACTGATATTAATTATGAAAGGATAGAAGGATAATGGATAGTCGAAATATGTTAAAGGCATTAGATATATATAGCTGTCTTATAATGGGCGAAGAGATTAGCCGAACAGACAATAAAAATGGTTATCTATATGAGGAGTTCTATCAAAATGCTGAGGTTTACGAAATAGTAAAAGAGATGCTTAAGCGTCTTAATCTAAATATATATGAATATAACGATAGTCTGTTTCTTACAGCAGGAGAGGGAAATAGAGTATTTGGTTATACCAACGAAGAGCTAAAGAGAATAATGGGACTTCGTTATAATAAGGAATTATATCTGTGCTATTTTATTATGTATAATGTGCTACTTAACTTCTACAAGGATTCTATATCTTATCAATTTAAGGAATTTGTTAAACTAGAAGATATAATCGAAGATACTTCAAAGGCACTTACTACAGTTATTAAGGACTTGGCTATATATTCATTAGAGGATATTGAAGAGAAATCATTTAAGGCAATTGCCTTAGTATGGGACGAGTTACCAATGGTTACAAGTGAGGATAATGAAGGGGTTAGAGCGGCTCGTGGTAGCAGAGCGGGTATTACTAAATTAACATTTAACTTCCTAATATCTCAAGGATTATTTATTGATATGGAAGAGAGATATTATCCTACAGATAGATTCAAGGCTATTGTTGAGAATTACTTTGAAGAGTATAGAGGACGGTTATATCAGTTGCTAGAAGGAGGAAATGAGGATGCCTAATATTAACAGAATAAGGGTTAATAATGTAAAATACAACTTTGGTACTCAGTGTTATGATGATTTTACTATGCGTTTATATGGCAAAAATACCTTGTATGATCTAGCAAATGGTGGTGGTAAAAGTGTACTTATGTTACTTCTTTTACAAAATCTTATACCCAACTGTACATTAGATGAGAAACAACCAATAGAAAAGTTATTTAGAGCTGGCGGTGGAAATACAGTTATTCATTCTCTAGTAGAGTGGAAGTTAGATGAAGCCACAGAAGAAGATGGTTATAGATATATGACTACTGGTTTTTGTGCGAGAAAAGCAAAGGATGTTACTGAGGATTCAAATGAGAACAAAGACACAGCATCGATAGAATATTTTAACTATTGTATATTATATAGGAACTATAATGACAACGATATTATTAATCTTCCTTTATCCAAAAGTGATGAGAAGATAAGCTTTTCAGGACTAAAGAATTACCTGAAAGAAATAGGAAGAAAAGACCTAAGTCTAGAAGTAAAAGTATTTGAACGTAAGGGCGAATATCAGAGATTTATAAGTGGACACGGATTATACGAGAGCCAATGGGAGATTATAAGAGGTATTAATAAAACAGAAGGACATGTAAGAACCTATTTTGAAACTAATTACAAAACAACTAGAAAAGTTGTAGAAGACTTACTTATAGAAGAGATAATTGAGAAAGCATTTTACGTGAAGACTGAGCGAGATAGTTCTTCTGACAACATGGCTAAGACTTTGTTAGATATAAAGGATAAGTTAGTTGAACTGGCAAATAAGAAACGTGATCTAGAGGATTATGACAGACAAATAGAATTAGTAAATGTATTGCAAGCAAGGGTTACACATTTTCTAGATTTATATGAGGAAAGAGATAGAGTATCTAATGTATTAGGTGACATATATGTAACTGGTGAGAAATTCACTAGTGAAAATGCAGCCAAACTTGAAGAACTTAATAACAAAAAAGAGGCAAAGCTGCTTGATAAGACTGAACAAAAGCGACGACTAGAAAGTCTTAAAATCAAGAAAGATACGTATACCTTAGAAGAACAATTGAAGGATATTAATAAAAACAAAGCCCTTCTAGAAGATAATTCTAGAGAAATAGAGGCGGTAAAATTAGAATTAAGTCTTAAGGAAAGTATTAATGATTATATTGCTTACCTAAATGACCTAAAGCAAGTAGAAGAAAACGAAGCGATTATTAGGGCAGAGCTTAATAAGGGTGATGACCAATCAAGACGTATGAGACAAATGGCATCATTAAAGAAGTTAAGAGATGATGAGAAACGAGAAGCTATTAATAAGGAATTAGTAGAGGCAACTAGTACATATGAAGAGGCAAAGAAAGAATTAGATATTAGTGTATCTCTAGAAAAAGAAACTGAAATAGCCCTAGAAATAGCACGTAGTCATGAGAAGAAAGCAAAGGATTCCCTAGAAGAATTAATGGGTGATATTAGTAGACTTAGAAGTAATACTAATATACTTGTGCTATCTGACGTAGAAGATGTGGTTAAGGAAAATGAAGCCCTTCAAGAAACCCTTAAGGAGAAAAATTCTCAGTTAGAAAAAGATATAAAAGAAGGTAATAGCAACAAATTAGAATTATCATATTCATGCAGAGAATTAGAAAGACAAAAAGAGGCAGTAAAAGTTCAGATAGAAGATGTAGCTGAGAAACTAGAAGAATACAGAGAAAATGCTACTAGATTATCACAGATGCTAAAAATCTATGGTGTTTCTAAGAAGGAACAATTAATAGGTGCAATAAATGAAAGATATACAGCATATGTGGTAGAAAATGCTGCAAAAGAAGAGGAACTTAAGGACCTTTATAAAAAGCTTAAGGCACTATCAGAACATCAACTAGTAGGTGTAAATGGTGCAGTAAATTCTGTTAAAGACTATATAGAAACTCGCCATGGAATGGAAGTTATATTAGGAATTGATTATATAAGTGCAATTCCTGAAAATAATAAAATAGAAGTCCTTAGAAAATATCCATTGCTTCCATATGGAATAATTGTAGAGGATTACAAACCATTAACCTTAGATAATAACCTTAGAAATATTGATACTGGCGATGTTGCAGTTACTATTTATAATAAAAATATAATTGAAATGCCAATGGGCTCTAGCGGTAGCAGGGATGATGTTATATATGTATGCCGTAACGAGGAACATTTTACAAGTGCTGAATTTGTAGATGCAGAGTTGGATAAATGTAGTAAGAAAATAGAAGAGCTTGAAGGTCGTATTAGAAGACTTAATGATACAGGAAATATCTATAAAGAAGATATGGAATATGTAGCTAAGCTTACAGATGAAGCATTTTTAACAGCAGAAGAAAATATGGTTGAGCTTAAGGGTAGATTAAGTTCTGTATCAAAGGAATTAGAACTTAAGACAACAGAAAATAATAGTATAAGTGGTAAATTAGCTAAAGATTACGCTGAATTAGAGGGCAATACAAAACATTTATACGAACTAATTGGGGACAGACAAAGACTTGAAGAGTTGCGTCAATTAAGTATTAGAGTATCATTATTTGAAGATAGCATAAGGGAATATTCTATAGAATCCAATAGATTAACTGCTATATTAGATGAAGCAAAGGATAGTGTTAGCAAGTGGAAGGTTACATATAGTGAAAATGAATCTAAGGTAACAGCCCTTAAAGTAATGTTATCTAATATAGAAACAGAATGGGAAACTATATATAAGGATTACTATAATGAAGAAACAATAATAAGTCAGGTGCCAATGAACATGGCTGATAGCCAATTAGAGGCAGAGTTTAAGGCTTTGGTAGGAGTATCAAATAGTATTACTGTTGTTCTTGAAGATAAGAGAAAGCTTATAGACACTCTTAAGGTATCTATGGCAAGAAGTCTTAAATCTATTGAGAAGAGAACTGTTGAGATTAATACACTAGAAGAACTGAAAAGGCAAAATAAGTTATATGGTATTGAGGAAGATGTACTAAGTACATTAAGTCACCAGTTCGGAACCCTTACTATTAAAGAAGCACAACTTAGAAATGAATTATCAAATAGAAATAACGCATACAATAAGTTATCTGGAAGCATAGAACATTCTATTAAGGTTCTTGAAGAAAGATATGGAGTCTATGAGGATATGGATATATCCTTTGAAGAGGCAACAAGTGCCATTAGTGAAGGAGATAAACTTATTGCGTCTATTGAAAATGAGTACAAGGAAATAGAGAAGGAATATAAGGATTTCCTTGGCGATAATGAAGTAATGGTTGAGTTATTTAAAGATGTTAAGCGAATTATTGATACTAATGAGATTAACTTAGAAAATGCTCACATATTATATGATGATAAATCTAAGCTTAGAGAAAGTTTTGAATCAAGCCTAATGTCTTATGATAAGAGTAGAAAAGCTCTTGATAGAGCTAGAGCAGAACTGCTTAATTATAAAACGCATACAGCCGAAACTCTAAATCAAATGAAGGCATATGAGTTAGCAAATAGCATTTTAAATGACATTGTAATACCTAACGATTATAGTGAAGCTAAGATTTTATTAGAAAATTTATCTGAAATTGTTTCATATATTGGGCTTGAGAAGAATAGAATAGAAACTGGACTTCGTGATATGGAATACATTAAGAAGAATTTTGAAAAGCAATGTATTGAAAGATGTAGAGATGTTAAGACAGAACTTGATAAATTACCTAAGTTATCAAGAATTATGCTTGATGGAGAGCCTATTCAAATGGTAGGTCTTACTATTCCATATGTTAAGGAAGAATTCTATGAGAAGAGAATGTCTGATTACATTGATGATGTTGTTACAGGTGCTGATAAGTATGAGGATAGCGAAGACCGTATGAAATATATTCGTGGACATCTAGAACTTAAGAAGTTATTTAGCGTTATAGTAGCTGATATGAATGGAATTAAACTAAGTCTATATAAGAGAGAGCGAATTAAGGAACAAAGTCGTTACCTAAGATACGAAGAGGCTGTTGGAAGTACTGGACAGTCACAGGGTATATATATTCAATTCCTTGTATCAGTAATTAATTATATAGCAGGAATGTATTCTCCGAGTGGTGATACTGATAAGCTTAGAAAAGTTATATTTATTGATAACCCATTCGGTGCAGCTAAGGATGTGTACATATGGGAACCGATATTTGCACTACTTAAGATTAATAATGTTCAACTTGTTGTCCCTGCTCGTGGAGCAACACCAGCAATAACAAGTAGATTTGATGTTAATTATATTTTGGGGCAGCAGTTAGTTGGAGGAAAACAACAAACCGTTGTTATGGATTATAGAAGCCAAGTTGAGCAAGAAGAGTTAGAATATAGAAGATTAGATTATAGTCAAGTAAGCTTTGACTTCATGTAATATCTGGTAACACATTTTTTACATAGACATATATTAAAATATAGTAACAATTCAGCCATAAGTAATACAATTCGCAGCCGAATAAATTACACTTACGTAAGCAAATGCTTACATTTTCTAGGCGCATAGCCTATGGCGAACCGGTGGTTTGCCTTATGATAATATACAAGATCGGTCGGGTGCTTTATATACGTGGTTACAGGCTGGGTAGGTTTGCCTAGCCAGTACCACCAAGATAAGGAGTAGATATGAATTATACATACATATTAGAATGTAATGATAAAAGTCTATATACAGGTTGGACCACAGATCTTGAGCAAAGACTTGTAGCACACAATCTTGGACGGGGAGCAAAATATACAAGAGCTCATCTACCCGTTAAGCTTGTGTACTACGAGGAATTTGCTACAAAAGAAGAAGCAATGAAGAGAGAATATGCAATTAAACAGTTATCTAGGGAAGAAAAAGTTGAACTTATTGCAAGTTGTTCAGTTGGATTAGCTGGAAAATATAATAATGATTAATATAAGCCCGTAAGAGTGGTTTTGACCATACTTACAGGCTTTTGTTTATTGCAAGTTATTCCTCAATTATTTTTCCGTCTGTTGATATTGTTATAATTTGCCATGGAATCATCTTGCCACTGTTTTGTAGTGCTTTAATTGTAGCATTTGATATCCCTCCACAACAAGGTACTTCCATCCTTACAACAGTAACACTTTTGATATTGTTTTCTGTAATAATTGCTGTTAATTTTTCAGAATAATCTCCTTCGTCTAGTTTGGGGCAACCAATTAAAGTAATATGATCTTTAATAAATTTATCATGGAAATTTCCGTATGAAAAAGCAGTACAATCAGCAGCAATTAATAGTTTCGCACCATCAAAATATGGAGCATTTACAGGAACTAACTTAATCTGCACTGGCCATTGCATTAAGCAACTATCCATCTGAGCCTTTGCAACTTCAACAACTGGTTCAGACTTTCTAGCAATAGTTTTTGAATTACTACCTGGGCAACCACAAGGTAGTGGTTTTTTCTCTTGACGTTTTTCCATATTTGCTTTTACAGCAGCCTCATCGTAAGGCGTTGCCTCTCGCTCTTCAAAAGAAATTGCACTAGTAGGACATACTGGTAAACAATCGCCTAGCCCATCACAATAATCATCGCGAAGCAATTTTGCTTTTCCGTCTATCATTCCAATAGCACCTTCATGACATGCCATGGCACAAAGACCACAACCATTACATAAATCTTCATCAATTTTTATAATATTACGTTTCATTATCTATTATCCTCCTGCCAAATAAATCTGGTTTCTTGTTTTTATAATTGGATTATAATATAATAGAAACATAAAAAACGTGGTAATTACCACGGAATATGAAGGTGAAGAATGAAAAAATATCTTTCGATACTAAGTAAAGTAAAATTATTTGATAACATTGAAGAAGCTGACATACTTTCCCTAATGACATGTTTGGAGGCTAGATTACACAATTATAAAAAGGGAGAGTTTATATTTACAACAGGTGATAGAGTAGATAATGTAGGTATTGTATTAAGGGGTAGTGCTTATATTATAAAGGAAAATATTGAGGGAGATAGAACCATAATATCAACATTAAGTGAGGGTGACTATTTTGCAGAAGCAATATGTTGTGCAGGAGTTGAAGAAAGTCCTGTAAGTGTACAAGTAAGTAGCGATGCAACAGTTGTATTGCTTAATTTTTCGCGTATTCTTCATACTTGTTCAAAGTCATGTTTGTTTCATACAAAGCTAATAGAAAATATGCTATATGTAATGGCAAATAAAAATATTGCCCTACAGAATAGAATGGAGATTATTAGCCAGAAAAGTTTGCGTTCAAAGGTAATTAATTATTTGCAATCGCTTGCTACAAGGCAAGGACGAAATGTAACAATTCCTTTTAACAGAGAAGAATTTGCAGATTTTCTCTGTGTTGATAGAAGCTCCTTATCACATGAATTATCACGTATGAAACAAGATGGATTGATAGATTATCATAAAAATAAATTTAAATTATTATAATTAAAAATTGGTTTGTAAATTTATCAAAAATATTTTTCAGATAATTATATTAAATCATTGGAAAAAGTAGAAAAAAGTGATAGAATAAAATACAGATTAAAAAGTTAATTTTGATGTGTGAAAGGAGCAGATGTATGGCTGTTAATGGAATGGAAATTAAAAAAATAATATCAAGTTTTAAACAATTACCTTATTTATTTGTAGGAACTGGATTATCTATGAGGTATTCTGATGCTCCGTCTTGGGATGACTTGTTGTTTAAAATATGGTCTTGCATGAATGATGGTGCAGAAAATCGATTTAAAAAATTTAAACAAGGTGTAATATATGAATTAAAAAATAGTAATCCAGAATACTCTGATGATGTAATAAAATATCACGCCAATCCACGTATAGCTAGTAGATTGGAAAAACAGTTTAATGATTTATATTATAATGATGATACTTTTGAAGCTAGAATATTTAGTGAAGAGGTGCAGAAGGAAATAATCGATAATAGTTATAATCCGTTTAAAACATATGCAGCTCTTATCGCTAAAGAATTATCTATAGATAGTGAAAGGAACGAAAGTGAAGAGTTAAAGGTATTAATTGATAATAAAGATAAAATAGCAGGAGTAATTACAACAAATTATGATAATATTTTATCGGAGATATTTTCAGATTTTAATGTAATAATAGGTCAGAAAGATGTTTTATTATCTAATGTAAGTAATATATATGAAATATATAAGATACATGGATGTTGTACAAACCCTAACTCTCTAGTTTTTACTGAACAAGATTATAAAAATTTTGAAGAAAAGCTTAAATATTTATCTGCAAAATTATTAACCATATTGGCAGAGCATCCTATAATTTTTATTGGTTATGGGATAGGTGATAAAAACATTTTAAATATATTTGAAGAAATAGCATTTTGTTTAAATGATAAGGAATTAGAGAAAACCAAGGATAATTTTATTTTAATAAGTCCAGCATTTGGGGGAGAGGAATGTATACAATCAAAAATATTAAAATTCAAAGATAAGAGTATATATATGACAGAAATTATCTTAGAAGATTATTCTTCGTTGTATAAGGAACTTGGCTCTATAAAAAGTACAATGCCTATAAAACTTATTAGACAGATGCAAGATATGGTTACAAATTATATATATTCTACAGAAGTAAAGAATAATATACTATTCGGCAGTGTGGATAGCCCTGACATAGAAGATGATAAAGTGGCATTATTCATAGGCCCTAAGGATACAGTATCACAGATAGGATTTGATTCTTTTGGAATTATGGATATTATTGAAGATATTTTATTTGATAACAAACCATTTATAAAAAATGAGAAATTGATAACGCATACATTTAAAAATATTCGTAGTACATCAGGAGGAACATTATTGCCTATATATAAGTATATAAAGGAATTAGATTTCTCAATGGAAAATGTACCAGAAAATTATAATATTATAAGAAGTTATGCAGATGTTGCGCCTAATCCTACGGAAGAGAAGAGTATTGATGAAAATGGAAATATCACATGTCTTCAGGATATAATAGATTGTTACCCAGATCATATGCCTAAGCAGTTTGCAAATATAAAATACTATGGAAATATTATTGATACAGAAGAACTAGGTGATTATTTACGAGATAATTTTAAAAATGGTACATTCATTGAAAAAAATAGATTATCAGCATTTAAAAGATTGACAGCATTATATGATTTCAAGAAGTATAGATACTAATAAAAGAAGGTATAATCCACATGGTTCAGACTTCCTAAAAAGGTTGTAATCCTCATGCTTCATATACCTTGTACTTTTTAATATATGTTGTAACACAATTAATTATACTAATTAGTTGATGAAAAGTCAATTTAAATGTTGAATAAACAGCAACATTTAAATGGTGAAAACAGATATAGAACTAGAAGAAATATAAACTTGTATTAAGAAAATATTACAAGTTTATATTTTTTTAATATTTTGTTATTATAATGTTTATATATGTGGAGTTAAGATGTTATATAATTTCCTTAAAGCGAGGGGATAACATGGGAGACGAAAGACAAAGCACAGGTAGTATTTTACCTAAGAACAAATACAATAGTAGCGCTAGTGTCAGAGCTAAGGCTAGTCAGATTAATGAGGCTAATAATAGAGATGATGCAAGGCGAGGCAATGATATTAGCAACAAATCAAGAAATCAACAACGCAGAGGTAAGAAAAAGACAAGGAATCAACGTCTTAGAGAGCGAGAATTATTAGTTAGAAAAAGGAAAATGATTGCGATAGTAACAGTTGCCTTTTTTTTCGTGGTTACAGTCCTTTGTGTAGGAAAAGCTATATTTAGCAAAGTAAAAGCTGATGATATTGTGGAAGATGCGGGCACAGAAGAATCAATAGTAGAGAAGATATTTAGTAAAGAAATAGATCCGATAAAAGGGGCAGCGGCGGTTTTTCCAGATCTTAATATTGAGGAGGATTTTTTAACGGTTAACGAGAATTCAAGGCCGGGAACGAAACTTGAAAATGGGGTTAAGTATATCGTAATACATTATACAGGCAATCCAGGAAGTACTGGACAAGGAAATAGAAACTATTTTGAAAGCCTCAAAGACAGTGGAGAGACACAAGCAAGTAGCCATTTTGTTGTTGGCTTAGATGGTGAAATAATACAGTGCATTCCTCTTGATGAAATGTGTTATGCCTCGAACAAGAGAAATGATGATAGTATAGCAATAGAATGTTGCCATCCAGATAAAACAGGGGATTTTACGGATGATACATATAATAGTTGTGTATATCTTGCTGCCGCATTGGCAGATTATTATGACATAGATAGAGATCATATAATTAGGCATTATGATGTTTCAGGAAAAGCATGTCCTAAATACTTTGTAGATCATGAAGATAGATGGGAAGTATTTTTAGATTTTGTGGACAAGTTTAGAAAAGAGTAAATATGGTGTTATACAAATGAGGAGATACTGTATGGGAAATCATAAGAGAGAAAAAGTCATATGTCTAAGCTTAATAATAGTTCTTATATGTGTATTACTGTATTCTATAGGTAAGTTATCTCATACGTATAAACCTGTTAAAATAGCTGTTTCTAAAAAAGAAGCAAGACAATATTTAGAGGAAGAAGGATATTTTATTATTTATTATAAATATATAAAGCCCGTTTGCTGTGAGAGTAAATGGATTTTATATTATACAGATGGAGAAAAAAAAGGCCCCGTAGTCCTAATAGGAAATAATCCATATACAATGTATGATTTAGATAATACAATATTTAGTTCAAAACAAAATAAAATATTGGTGAAAGGAACTATAGAAGAAAATTATTCTCAATATGCAAGAGAAACGGTTATTTGCGTAGATGAGTGGGAGATTATTGCTCCAATTAAAAGGGAATATAGTTTAGGTAATCGTATTGAATATAAATATGATTATAGGCTCTTTTATCCCAAAGATTATATTGATGAATATGATGTGAAAAAAGGTAATTTTATTCCTAATACAGTAGGACAACAGATTTTACAATGGTTTGAAACAGATTATCTCTTAGAAACAGAGGAGAATTACTATATTATAGAATCTAATAAAGTTGGAAATGAAATAAAATGGTACTTACTAAATATAGGTAAAGAAAAATTAGACGAAGAGAGAGAGATTATAATGACAGGGGATAGCCCAGAGTTACACTTTAGCGATGTAATGCTAGAGGGATCTGGCATTTCGGGAATGTATTTTTTGGTAAAAGGAAATTACCAAGAAAATAATAATACTTTAGAGATAGAACAATGGCAAATAGAATCTAGTATTTGGAGGGATACTTACGATTCAGAGAGACAGTGCTCCAAATATTATTTAGATGAAAATGATATTAAAGTGGGAAATTATATTCCGTAGAATATATAAGTGGGTAAGAGTACAGAGCAGTCAGAAGAAATTAAGAATATTTATACACAAGGATAAAAATAAAAAGGGGGATTATTTATGAGCAAAGAGAAAAATATATTTAAGGGGTATAAACTATTTATAATAACAATGTGCCTATGTCTATCAACAGGATGTTCCAAAGCAACAGATGATGGTAATAAAACTAGTGAGGAAACTACCAATACAGAAACAGCCAATACGGTTAGTATTGATGAGTTAGAAATACCTGATGGCGATAGAATAGAATCTACAATAACAGATCCAGAAGGCAATGTATTTGCTAGAATAGAAGCGAATGTAATACTAGATAGAACTACAGATTTTCCAGTAGTTACCTTGAAAAAAGCGTCTTTTACAGAAGAGGATATTAAAACTTATGCAGATGCTTTCTTTGATAATGGAGAGTATCGCAATCTAAGATATATAGATGAATATACAGTTAGTGAAATTGATGACATTATTGATATATACAAAGGGTATAAGCAAGAGATTGATGACAATAAGGAATCAATGTCAAATCTATATTATGATGATGCTTCGAGTTATGTAGATAGGTGTATATCTTCTTATGTAGATCTTAGAGCAAAAGCATCGGAAAGTGTTCCGTTAAGATGTTCCACTTCCTATGAAAAATTCGATTTCACAAGAGATGTTAATTATTATATAGATGAATATTCTTTGTTTATGGAAGAATATAAATATTGTGTTTTAGAAGGATTACATAATGGTGTAGAGTACACTATGACTTTTTCTAAAGATGTAGAATCAGATATAACATATTTGGAAGTTGACCTTACTTCACCAGAAACATTAGTATGGGGTGACTACACTTACAATCAGATATCGTGTGATTCTATAAGTAGGCAAATAGAACCACTTCTATACGGTGAAGGAGAAAATGAGTGTAAGTACAGCAAGCAAGATGCGATTTATTTATGTAATGATATAATGAACACATTTAAGATTAAGGATATGGCTGTAATTGCAGTAAATGATATTGATGCTACAGCATATTTGAATAGATGCACAGCAACGCATACGGTTAGAGAAGGAAAATGTGGTTACGATGTAGTCTATGGTAAAACTATAAATAGCACATCTATGAATTATAATATTAGCAATATGGTATATAACATATGGGGTGTAAATACTGTATATGACAATGGCGCACCATATAGAGATGGTAGTGAAACATTAATATGTAGTGTTATGGATTCAGGCGTAGTTGCAGTGAAGTATGGACTTCCGACTGTTGTAGATACCATTTCTTCTGAGAGCACACCGTTATTGGCATTTGATAATGTTATGTCTATATTTGAAAATAGAATGATAGAGGCATATGGAAGTGATAGTAGCTATAAGACAGAAAATAGCAATATAGTAATAAGCAAGATTCAATTAGAATTATTTAGAATAACAGTAGATCCTTCTAAGGGAGAATATGCACTAATACCAGTGTGGAACTTCTATTGGAATGAATATTATCCGATGATAACTATAAATGCTATTGATGGAAGTATTATAGATAGTCAAACAGGCAATGCAATAGAATAACTCTTATTAGGATTAAAAACGTAGACAAGGGTATGGAGATAAAGACTTATTTTGTGTATAAGTATGTATAAATGCAGGGGAAATGTTTTATGAAAAAAAGAAGTATTACAAGGAAGAGTATGCTATGTGTATTAGCACTTAGTCTATGTTTATCAACAGGATGTTCTAAGTCAGATAGTGGCAATACCAAGGGTACAGGTGACATGGATGATATTGAGATATCACAAAATACTAGATTAGACACTACTATAGAAGATTTAGATGGCAACACCTTTGTTAGAATAGAAGCAGATGTAATAGGTGGAGATACAGAAGAGTTTCCAGTTGTTACATTGAAGAAATCATCATTTACAGAGGCAGATATTAAGACTTATGCAGATAATTTCTTTGATAATGGAAAATATCATAACAGGCGATACATAGATGAATATACATCTAGTGATTTGGATGATATTATTGATAGATATAATAATTATAAGCAAGATTTTATAAACAACAAGCCCCTTCTCATATCAGATGAAGAATATAACGAAGTTATAAGTAATGCTGATAAAGTAATAGAATACTATACAAATCATAAATTAACAGCGTCAGATAGTGTGCCGCTAAGATGTGATACAACATATGCACCTTATGATATTCAAAATGATCCTATATGTTACACAGATGGGTTTGGATCCAAGTTCGGCTCAAACGATAATATTAGTGAAGGTTATAATTATTGTATATTAGAAGGATTGCATAAAGGTATATCTTATACCTTAACATTTATTCAAGATGAAGTAATAGATGTATATTGTATGGAAGTTAAGATAAATGATACTGATGCTAAGGTATGGGGTGATCTTACCTATAATCAAATAGAAGGTAATTCTATGGATAGACAATATGATTCGTCGCAGGCAATGGCAGGTAAGAATCAATGCAAATATACAGCAGAAGAAGCAGAGGCAATATGTCAAGATATAATAAATGTATTTAATATTGAAGATATGACGCCAATGTCTATAATTGACGTTGATATTAAGGGCTATGATAATCCGTGTATCCTTGAATATAGTACTAGTAGAGGGGTGTGTGGCTATGATATAGCTTATGGAAAAACAGTGAATGATAAAATAACAAATTACGATATGAGTCATGTAAAATATGGATTGGGTAATCTGATATCTGTTGGTGATGATGATACACCTATTATTTGTGAAGCGGCATTTGAAACCTTAGTATGTAGAGTTATGGATTCAGGTATAGTTTCAGTGGAATATGGTTATCCAACTGTTATTGAAGAAGTATCAACGAAGAATACTCCGTTATTATCATTTGATGAAATTGAGAAAATATTTGAAGGTGAAATGATAGAATTATATGGGGGTACAAGTAGAAGTACTATTGATAATATAGTAATAAGTAAGATTCAATTAGGCTTGTGTAGAATAACTACGCAAAGCCTAATTACAGATTATACATCAGTACCTAAAGAATATACACTAGTACCAGCATGGGATTTCTATATAGATGATTATCAATCTCTAGTAACAATAAATGCTATAGACGGAAGTATTATAAACTCTTATACGGGACTTGTTGAAAAATAGAAGTAAGGTGCATATAATATAAATATAACAAAAGTTTTACCAGAAAAGTCCACTTGTATTTTAAAGTAAATAGTGGTATATTATAAGTACACTAGAAGGGAAACTTTCTCCATATTTTATGGGTATGCGGTAGAAGAAGTGTACCGCCGTTAGACTGGAAACGTTAAAACTATGCACACACTTTACGAAATAGTTGATTTCGCAAGAAAGTGAAAGGCTTTCGATGGGTGGCACGCACCCTAATAAACCAGTATATATTTGCAATAACAAAGGTCTTGCATATGCAAGACCTTTTTACTTACTTAGGAGAAATGAATGATTATATCTTCCAATTTAACAAATGAGGATTTGTTAAAGTCTATTTATAAATCTGCATTAGAATATTCTAATTTAATCGGTAAATCATACTTAATCATAGGAAAAAATCCAAACACCACTTATTTTTGGTTTCAATGTCATTTTGAGAAAAAACATTTTATGCATCTTCTTGGAATACGTAGTAATACATTGAGCGCAAATGAATTTTCTTCTCAAAAGTATAAGATTCTTTTTATTTTTGAAAAGGAGATTAAAGATATAAAATATAAAGAGCTGTTGATGGAGATTAAAAAGGATATTTTGTATGAACATTATATGCATTTTCCTAAAGATTTAAAAGAGAAGATTATTTCGATTTAATAAGAATAACAAACGAGTAGATTATTATCTGCTCGTTTTTATATACTATAATTTGAATTTAAGTTGAACAGGTTGCTTAAGATGTTGACCACCTTTGGAACGTACTTTAGTGGTTATGTGTAAGTGATAATATTCATTTTGAGCATATGGGTTAATAGGCTCAACTTCGATTTGATTATTCTTAGCATCATATCTAATATGAGCTTGTCGTTTCTCGCCATTGCTATCTGTTATATACATAGTATCTTTAGTAATAGAGGCTGGGTCTAGTGGTGTATTGAATTTGACACGCCACACAAAATTACCAGTTCTAAATTTTAGGTCCTGTCTAACCTTGTCGTAATAAGCGTCAGGAACATCTTGAATATCTAAAAAATTATTGGCCATAAAATCACCTCGATTAGTTAATTGCTGTTCTGAAAAATATTATATAGAATATTTTTCAGATATTTATATTCTAACATGTAAGTTAGATTAATGCCATAAGGGAATACAGTGAAAATAAAAAGAAATTATGGCTATTAGGGGTAGAGGGTGTATTAATATAGAAAAAACTCTTCGTTGATACCCTACAGTATTTGTGGTATTTTAATGTATAGATGACATCAAGTATTAGGATAACATACAAGGAGGACAATATGGCAAAACAATCATGGAAACCAGGCAACATGGTATACCCAGTTCCAGTAGTAATGGTAAGTTGTGGTAATGAAGCAGGGGAAGATAATATAATAACAATTGCATGGACGGGAACAATATGTTCAGACCCAGCAATGACATACGTTTCAGTAAGACCAGAGAGACATTCTTACAATATAATTAAAGAATCTGGAGAATTTGTTATTAATCTAACAACAGAAGATATAGCATATGCAACAGATTGGTGTGGAGTTAAGTCGGGCAGGGATGTAGATAAATGGACAGAGATGAAACTTACTAAAGGTAAGAGTGAGAAGCTATCACATGCACCGATTATAATGGAAAGTCCAGTAAATATAGAGTGTAAGGTAGTAGATGTAAAAGAACTTGGCTCACATCATATGTTTATAGGTGAAGTAGTAAATGTGCAAGTAAGTGATGAGTACATGAATGAAACAGGCAAGTTCGAGCTAAACAAATTAGGGCTTGTTGCATACTCACATGGAGAATATATGGCACTAGGTGAGAACATGGGTAAGTTCGGCTATAGCGTTAAAAAGTAAAACTTAATAAAAAATTAAGCAAGAATGTCCTTTTTTCGGGACATTTTTGTTTTTTTGCGAATAAATCCACTTTACATAATATTGCTATACTGTTATTATATATTACAGAAATGTTACAGTAGAATTTGACAAATACCGATGTTATTATATGGAGGTAAATAGGTGAACAGTAAAGAACGTAAATCCCTTAGAGTCCAAGTAGAATACGCTAAGGCATTTATTATTGCAATCGTAGTTATAACTATTGTATGTCCTATTGCGACCAACGCTTGTTTTGAAAATATATACGAAATAAGTATTGATGGAGAAGTTGTAGGATATGCACTTAGTGAAGAAGATGTATCAACTGCATATAAGGAAGCAAGACTGAAAAAGAGTGAAGAAAGCAACAGCTTAGTAATTGTTGAAATGCCGTTGGATGTAGATCTAGTTAAAGGTAATAAGATGAAGACATCAAGTAAGGATGAGATATCACAGATCTTATATACAGAGTTAGATGACTTGATGGAAAACAGAAAAGTACTAGCCTATACAGTAAAGGTTAACAATTACACAGCAACACTTTCCTCAAAAGAAGATGTATTAGAAGCATTGGAAGAAACACAGGCAACTTACGATGTTGATAATAGATTCATTGTAGAGTATACAAATATCGTAGACAGAGAAACAGGCGTATTAGGAATAGATGTAGCAGCAGTAAGTACAGAAGTAAACCAGACACAAACAGTATCTAATCCAGAAGAAGGACAAGCAGAAGAAGAGCAAACTGAAGATGGACAAGCAGAAGAAACTGGTGAGAAAAAGGTAGTAACGGAAGACGGAATATTTAATATAGATTTTGGGGAAGACATACAGATTATTGAAACCTATGTACAACCAGAGGAGATTGCAGAAGTTAAGCAAGTAGTATCAGACCTTACAACACCCCATGATGAAATAGATAAATATGAGGTAAGACCAGGGGATTGTTTGTCAGTTATTGCCGAGAATCATGATATGACATTAGATCAGCTTGTTACAGAAAATGAAGGTCTAGATGTAGATTCAGATATATTAATAGGTGATGAGTTAAATGTAATTGTTCCTAAGACAGAGATTTCAGTACTTGTAGATGAACAAGCTACCTATAATGAAAACTACTATGCAGCGACTCAATATGTCGATGATTCATCTCTATATGTTGGAAATGATGTTGTTGTTCAAGAAGCTACAGAAGGCGAAAGAGTAGTTACAGCTATTATTAGTTATAATAACGGTAGTGAATATAATAGAGAAATAATTAATCAAGATATAATAACAGAGGCTCAGCCTAAAATAGTTCATAGAGGAACGAAGACTATACCAACCTATATGTATCCACTAAGTAATCCAAGGCAGACATCAGGATTCGGAATGCGTTGGGGTAAAATGCACAAAGGTCTTGACTTTGGATGCCCAGTAGGAACAGCGGTATTTGCATCAAGAGGTGGAACTATAGTTAGAGCTGGTTGGGCAGGTGCATATGGTTATTGTGTTGATATTGACCATGGAGATGGAGTATTAACAAGGTACGGGCATCTTAGTAATCCGTTAGTGTCTGTAGGACAATATGTAAAACAGGGTGAGAAAATAGCCTTATCAGGAAATACAGGAAGGTCTACAGGACCGCATCTACACTTTGAAATAAGAGTTGGTGGAGAACCACAAAATCCAGCAAACTATTTAAATTAAATATATATAATCAAGGACAGTTCTTTCTATAAATTATATTTAGAAAGAGCTGTCTTTTTTAAAAGCTGAATCGACAAAATTGATTGCATTATTTGTAAAAACAGACAAAATACCACTCTCAATCAAAGTTTGTTGATTGGCGTAATTTGGGCAAAATCTATGTTATAATAAGTAAATAATGGCAACTAGGAAGATAATTAAATTATTAAAATGAGGGAAGTGAAGATTTATGAAAAAATATTTAAAATTATTACTAATGGCGTTGCTTGTGTGTGGTGTTATGATACCTAACGTATTAGTTAAGGCAGATGAGCTAGAAAGTGAAGAAGTAAGTGACAATATAAATATTGTTGAAGGTACACAATCAGGTGATTATTGGTATGAAGACCTTGAAGATGGAAAGGTAGTAATAACAAGATATACAGGTAGTGGAGGAGATGTAACTATTCCAAGTACATTAGGTGGAAAAACAGTAACAAGTATAGGAATGTTTGCTTTTCAAGATTGTATTAGTCTTACGGCAGTAACAATTCCAGCAAGTGTAACGAGCATAGAGCTTCAAGCTTTTTATGGTTGTACTAATCTAGTATCGGTAAAACTTTCAAGTGGTTTAAAAAGTATGGGAAATAATATATTTATGGGATGTAGTAAGCTTGAATCAATAAAGATTCCTAGTAGTGTAACAAGTATAGGTGATAACGTTTTTTATGCTTGTGGAAGCTATTTTACTATATTGTGTAGTCCAACTAGCTATGCAGCAACCTATGCTAAGAACAATTATATATTTTATGCAGAAAAATCTATGAAGGATTTAAAAATTACATTATCTGAAACAACATGTATATATGATGGCGATTATAAGGAACCAAAGGTAACAGTAAAAGATGGTAATAAAACATTGAAAGACGAGACTGAATATGTTATATTTTATGAAAAAAATCAGGCAATAGGAAAAGCAACAGTTACTATTGTAGGTATAGGTAATGGCATATATGGAGGAAAAGTTACTAAGACATTTAATATTATAAAGGGAAATTATTATAATGATGAGATATCGGGTGGTGATTGGAATGGTAAATATTATTACTTAGGTGGACTTAAGATGACTGACATATTCTTTAGTGATGGAAGATATACATATTACCTTCAAGCTGATGGAACAGCAATGAAGAATAGATTAACTTACCACCCAGATGGAATCCATCTAATATACTTTGATGATAAGGGACATGAATTGTTTGATAAGTTTCAATATTGTGCAGATGTTAAGTATACATGTTACTTTGATACAAATGGATATCTATATAAAGATGTAATAACATTTAGTAATGGCAAAGCTTATTATCTAGATGGTACAGGCAAGATGAAACAAAATGAATACTTTAAGTTTGATAATGGAGTAGACCTAGGATATGCACAGGCAGATGGAAGTCTAATGAATACTGGTTTTGGATATGATCCATTTGGAAATACAGTATTCTATCATTGGAATGGAATGATAGCAAGAGGTTTAATAACAGATGGTACATGGTATTATGATATGGACTTAACAGATGGACATTTAGTAGGTAAGTTTGCAGCTAACTAAATATATAAAAATCAAGGGCAGTTCTTTCTATTAAAATTATGTTTAGAAGGAACTGTCTTTTGTAAAAAGACGGATTGGTAAAGCTGTTTGCAATTATTTGTAAAAATAGACAAAATATCACTCGCAATCAAAGTTTGTTGATTGGCGTAATTTGAATAAAATCTATGTTATAATAAGTAAATAATGGCAACGATAAAAATAATTAAATTATCAAAATGAGGAAATGGAGGATTTATGAAAAAATATTTAAAATTATTACTAATGGCGTTACTTGTATGTGGGGTTATGACACCTGATGTATTAGTTAAGGCAGAGGAAGTAGAAGGTGAAGAAATAAGCGATAGTGTAAATGTTGTTGGGGGAACACAATCAGGTGATTATTGGTATAAGGAGCTTGGAGATGGAACAGTAGCGATAACAGATTATGTAGGTAGTGCTACAGATATTACTATTCCAAGTACATTAGATGGAAAAACGGTAACAAGTATAGATAATCAAGCATTTTATGAATGCACTAATCTTACATCAGTAACGATACCAGTCGGTGTAACAAGTATAGGAGACTCTGCATTTTCGAAATGCACTAATCTTACATCAGTAACAATACCAAGTAGTGTAACAAGTATAGGACAATGGGCATTTTATAATTGCAGTAATTTAAGGTCAATAATAATACCAAGTGGTGTGACAAGTATAGAAGATAGTACTTTTTCAGGATGTAGTAGTCTTACAAGTATAACAATACCAAGTAGTTTAGAAAGTATAGGAAGTCATGCGTTTTATGAATGTAGGAAGTTAGAGTCGATAACAATACCAAGTAGTTTAGAAAGTATAGGATATGCTGCGTTTTATGGCTGTTATATGTTAGGGTCAATAACGATTCCCAATAGTGTAATAAGTATAGGATTTGCAGCATTTAGTAACAATGTGGTTATATATTGTAGTCCAACTAGTTATGTAGCAACCTATGCTAAGAATAATGGTTTGTGGTATGCAGAAAAATCCCTAGAGGGAGCAAGCGTTACCTTATCGCAGACAACATATACATGTGATGGTAGAACGAAAGAGCCAACTGTAACAGTAAAAGATGGTAATAAAACATTGAAAAAAGGCACGGATTATAATGTGTATTATGACAATAATGTAGCGATAGGAAAAGCAACAGTTATTATTGAGGGAGCAGGTAATGGTGGATATGGAGGAACAATTACTAAGACATTTACAATCACAAAGGGAGACTATTATAATTCTACTATCCATGGTGGTACTTGGAAGAATGGAATATATACTTTAGGTGGAGTGAAGATGACTAATATATTCTTTAGTGATGGAAAATATACTTACTATCTACAGGCTGATGGAACAGCTATGAAGAATAGATTAACTTACCACCCAGATGGTGTACATCTAATCTACTTTGATGACAAGGGACATGAGTTGTTTGATCAATTCCAATATTGTGCAGATGTTAAGTATACATGTTACTTTGATACAAACGGATATCTATATAAAGATGTAATAACATTTAGTAATGGCAAAGCAT
>JAVBSS010000009.1:0-54016 GCA_031556525.1 Lachnospiraceae bacterium | reverse complement strand
TGATGATGCTAACTTAGGTTTAAATGGTTCTCCAACTAAGATTGCTAAGGCATCTGATAAAGTGAGAAAAGGTTCAGGAGAGAAAGTTACACTTGATCCTGATGAGGCAGTAACATATATCTTTGATAAGTTAAAAGATACTCATATCATATAATTTAAGGAAAAGTGGTGAATAAGATGAATTTAGAAGAATACAAGGGTGTATATGTCTTTGCACAACAAGTAGATAACGAAGTAAGCAGTATTTCATTAGAGTTACTTGGTAAAGCAAAAGACCTTGCAAAAGATTTAAATACAGAAGTTACAGCAATGCTTTTAGGTTCTGGAATTAAGAACCTTGCAGATGAGTTAGCTGAGTATGGTGCTGATAAGGTTATCGTTGTTGATGATCCTGAATTAAAAGAGTACAAGACTGAGCCTTATACACATGCATTAGCTGAGATAATTAACAAATACAAACCAGAGATAGTTCTTGTTGGTGCTACAGCAATCGGTAGAGATTTAGGTCCTCGTGTTTCAGCAAGAGTTGCAACAGGTTTAACTGCTGACTGTACAATACTTGAAGTTGGTGATTTCCCAATCAATCCAATTCCAGGCAAAGAGCAAAAACATAATCAATTATTAATGACTCGTCCAGCATTTGGTGGAAATACAATAGCAACAATCGCATGTCCAGATAATCGTCCTCAAATGGCAACTGTACGTGCAGGCGTTATGCAAAAAATCGAGCCAATTAAAGGTGCTACAGCTAACGTTGAGGAATTCAACCCTGGCTTTACTCCAAATAATAAATATGTAGAGATTCTTGAAATTGTTAAAGCTGTATCAGACACTGTAGATATTATGGATGCAAACATCTTAGTATCAGGTGGTCGTGGTGTAGGTAGCAAAGAAAACTTTAAGATTCTTGAAGATTTAGCAGAAGTACTTGGTGGAGCAATAAGTTGTTCACGTGCCATTACTGATGCTGGTATATTAGCAAGAGATTTACAAGTAGGACAAACTGGTAAGACTGTACGTCCAAACGTATACTTTGCAATCGGTATTTCTGGAGCAATCCAACACGTTGCAGGTATGGAAGAGTCTGATCTTATTATTGCAATCAATAAAGATGCAGATGCTCCAATCTTTGATGTAGCTGATTATGGTATCGTTGGAGACTTCCAAAAGATCGTTCCAGCTTTAACAGCACAAATTAAAGCAGATATGGCTGCAAAATAATTTAAATATTATTTAGAAGTTAATCTATAAAATAGAGCAGTACCTAGTTGATATATTTAACTAGGTACTGCTCATTTTATATGATATGAAAAGAGAAATATTATTTCAATAATCCGGCTAACTCTAATACTTTTCCAGGATCGCCATCTACTTTTAATTTACCAGTTGTAAATGCAAGAACAGGATCAAGTTTTCCTGTAATAACTTTAACGAATACATCTGAAGTAGTGATAAGATTTGCTTGTCTATCATTATATTCATAAGGTTCTATTGATAACTTATGATCTTTGATTTCTGCATAAAATACACCGTTTTCAATATCTGTTAGTGTTACTTGAACTGCTAAAAATCCATTGTAGTTATTGCTGTCAATCAAAGCAGCCTTTTCTTTTACTGTAGTTAGTACTTTGTTTAATTCCATGATGTAACCCTCCTAATGTAGATAGTTTGATAATCAAACCATTTTATAATGTTGATTATAGCATACAGGACTTTGAATATCAAACTATTTTGTAAAAAATTTCAAAATGTTTAACTAAAGTAGGTAATTGCCATATAATATATTATAAAATGAACTAATTTTACTCGATTACATAACTTATGAGGAGGAAATTAAGGTGTATGATTATAATAATAGAGTAAATAGTTTGATTGAGTCAGAATATGCCTATAAGCATAATTTATATGGAAAGGGAATAACTGTAGCAATATTGGATACAGGTATATATCCACATACGGATTTTGTTGATCCTAGAAATAGAATAATCGCATTTAAGGATTGTGTATATAGAAAATCTATTCCTTATGATAATAATGGACACGGAAGTCATATAGCTGGAATTGTAGGTTCGTGTGGAAAAAACAGTAGAAATGAATATATAGGAGTAGCACCTGAATGCAATTTGGTAATAGTAAAAGTATTAGATGCTAGTGGAAATGGAAAGGTGTCTACTGTTATACAGGGGTTGAATTGGATTCGCCAAAATTATAAAAGGTATAATATTAGAATAGTAAACATTTCAATGGGAAGTTTTGATAGTCATGATATTGGCGAAGATGCATCTTTGGTTAGAATGGTAAATGCTTTGTGGGATGAAGGAATAATAGTCTGTGTAGCGGCTGGAAATAGAGGACCTGATAAGTCTAGTATAACAACTCCTGGAATAAGTAGAAAAGTTATAACAGTGGGTGCTAGTGATGATTATGAAACTATTAAACTTGACGATAAGCATGTCAAGAATTATTCGGGACGTGGACCTACTAGGTTTGGGTGCATAGTGAAGCCAGAAATAGTAGCACCTGGAAGTAATATATTATCTTGTGCAAATGATAAGAATGGTTATGCCATTAAAAGTGGAACTTCTATGGCTACGCCGATAGTAGCAGGGGCTATTGCGCTTTTACTAGAAAAAGAACCATGGTTAACCAATAAAGCAGTTAAATTAAAACTTCATGATTCTGCAGTTGATTTAAATCTCCCTAAAAATCAACAAGGATGGGGAATGCTAAATGTTAGGAGATTATTATCTTGATTAAAATAAATCCTTTACTTGTAATAGTATAGGATTTATTTTTATGGATTGATATTTATTTAATAAAATAGTAATATAATTAATGGTATATTGTTGTATACTTATAATAATTAAGTGTTTTGAAGGGAGATATTATGTTAGATATATTAAAGGTTATTATATTAGGAATTGTAGAGGGAATTACGGAGTGGTTACCTATTAGTAGTACAGGACATATGATTTTAGTGGATGAGGTAATTAAACTTGGAGTTTCGGATCAATTTATGAGCATGTTCCTAATAGTTATTCAATTAGGTGCAATTATGGCTGTCGTGGTTATGTATTGGAATACGTTGATACCGTTTAAATGTAAAGGTGGATTTGAACTAGAGAAAGATACACTGAATATGTGGGGAAAAATAATAGTAGCCTGTGTTCCAGCGGCTATTGTTGGAGTATTGTTTGATGACAAATTAGAAGAACTTTTTTATAATTATCAAACAGTAGCTATAATGCTTATATTAGTAGGTATAGCCTTTATAGTAATAGAGAATATATACAAAGGTAAGCAAGCAAAAGTTAACGATATAGCGGGAATCACATATAAGGCAGCTTTGATAATAGGTTTATTTCAACTAATTGCTGCAATATTTCCAGGTACATCACGTTCAGGAGCAACAATTATAGGAGCTTTAATAATAGGAATAGCAAGACCAGTTGCAGCAGAGTTTACTTTCTTCCTTGCAATACCAGTTATGTTTGGAGCAAGTTTACTTAAGGTTGCAAAATATGTTATGGAATATGGATTTAGTTTTACTGGGCATGAGCTAGTGATATTGATTATTGGAATGCTTGTAGCATATCTTGTATCTGTATTCACTATTAAATTCTTAATGGGTTATATTAAAAAGCATGATTTCAAAGTGTTTGGATGGTATAGAATTGTACTTGGCGTAGTGGTGTTAGCATATTTTATAGGAAGTACTATTTTATAATACTTATATACAAGGAAATATTAGATGTAGTAATGTAATCTACAATATAGAAGTATCAAATATAGTGAAATATCAGTAAGGATATTATATAAAAATAATTATATTTACAAGATATAATTATTTTTATATAATCAATCCATACTTAACACATAGGAAATGTATAGATAATAAAATATGAATAGTATTTATTAAATATAGGAGCTATGTTTAGGGTATAAGAAAGTCATTAATTAGTTAATAAGGAATCACTAAAATAGTAACTAAAAATAATATATGAGGAGAATAGGGATATGAGTATAAAAGATAATAGGAATTTTAGATTTGAAACAATTCAATTACATGCAGGTCAGGAGGAGGCTGATTCAGCAACGGATGCGAGAGTAACACCTATATATCAGACATCTTCATATGTATTTCATAATAGCCAACATGCGGCTGACAGATTTGCACTTAAGGATGCAGGAAATATCTATGGAAGATTAACTAATCCTACTCAGGATGTTTTTGAGCAACGTATTGCGTCTTTAGAAGGTGGTGTGGCAGCTTTAGCAACTTCATCAGGAGCAGCAGCGGTTACATATGCAATACAAAATATTGCAAAAGCAGGAGACCATGTAGTTGCACAGAAAAATATATATGGTGGAAGTTATAATTTACTAGAGCATACATTAAGAGAATATGGAATTAATACAACATTTGTAGATAGTGATGATATAGATGGATTTGATAAGGCAGTTAAAGATAATACAAAATTAGTATTTGTAGAGACTTTGGGCAATCCAAATAGTGAGGTTATTGATATTGAAGCTGTTGCCAATGTTGCACATAAGCACAATATTCCTCTAATTGTTGATAATACATTTGCAACTCCTTATTTAGTAAGACCTATTGAGTATGGAGCGGACATAGTTGTACATTCAGCTACTAAGTTTATTGGTGGACATGGAGCGGCAATAGGTGGAGTCATTGTTGATGGTGGTAAGTTTGATTGGGAAGCATCAGGAAAGTTTCCATCTCTTGTAGAACCTAATCCTAGCTATCATGGAATTAGCTTTACTAAGGCGGTAGGTGCTGCAGCATATGTGACGAGTATTAGAGCAATTTTACTTAGAGACACTGGAGCTACAATTTCACCATTTCATTCATTTTTGTTTATCCAAGGACTTGAAACATTGTCTCTTAGAGTAGAAAGACATGTTGAGAATTCCCTTAAGGTTGTAGAATTCTTGAATAATCATCCTAGCGTAGAGAAAGTAAATCATCCTTCATTGGCTGATAGTTCTACACATGAACTATATAATAAGTATTTTCCGAATGGTGGAGGTTCTATCTTTACATTTGAGATTAAAGGTAGTGCAGAAGAGGCAATGAAGTTTATTGATAACTTACAAGTATTTTCACTTCTTGCAAATGTTGCAGATTCTAAATCGTTAGTAATACATCCAGCATCAACAACACACTCTCAAATGACAGAGGCAGAGTTAGAGGAAGTAGGAATTAAACCAAATACGATAAGATTATCAATTGGAACAGAGCATATTGATGATATAATATTTGATTTAGATAATGCGTTTAAGGGATTATAAAATAGAATAGTATTAAAGTAATGAACAAGGTGTGCTATATAAAAAATGTATAGTGTACCTTGTTTGCTTATTATCTACAAAATGTTGATAATAAGCAAACAAGGAATTTAAATATATTATTCTTATAATATTAAGATTGATAGATGGAGATTGAAAGAAGACAAATAAGCTGTAAATACTAGGAGGGGATAGTGTGAATAGAAAAGGAATTATTATACTTATTGTAGCTGTATTAATAGTATTAGCCTTAGGGGTAGTCATTATTTTTAATAATAGAGATGCAAGTGTGAATGAGATAGATTCAAACACAGAACTTATTGTTGAAGATGAAAATATGTCAGATGAAGAGGTTAGAGAAAAATACTGGATTGAAAGAATTGATGAAATGGAAGAATCTATTTTACACTCAGATAAAATAGAAACAGTAGATGTTATGCCTAAAAGTTCTTCAGAGTATGAAAGTAATGGAAAGATAATATATGTTGAATTAACGGTTGTAAAAGATGCTTTGGTAGATGAGGAATTTGAAAAAGGAATTAGAGATTATATAATTAACTTGATACAATGCAAGGAAGTTGTAATTAATATAGTGGAATAGATAAAGAGGAGCTGATGGCTCCTCTTTATCTATGTGTTATATTATATTGATTTTGGGTTGAGTTCATCAAGAGTCTTGCCGTATGAAGGAAGAAATTCTTCTATAAATATGGTAACTTCTTGTAAATCAAGTTTATTAATAGAATCTCTAATAGTTTTCTCAGCACTAGTAAATTCTTTGTTTCCGGAATGAGATTCTTCTATACATTTAATTAAAGCTGAGATTTTGTCAGCTGCTTTAACTAGTTTCCATAAATATTTATCTTCATCATGCTTGAAAAAGATAGTATCATAAGAAGCTCTAATGTCTTCGGGAAGCATAGAAAGTAGCTTAGAGTTAGCAATATCTTCAACTTCTTTAAAGGCATCCTTTATATCAGAATTATAATATTTAATTGGGGTAGGCATGTCCCCAGTTATAATTTCTGAAGCATCATGATAGAGACCTATAAGAGCGGCCTTTTCTACATTTAAATTGTTGTTACACCTAGTGTTGCTAATAACTGCTAGCGCATGAGCAAGTATACTTACATCTAGTGAGTGCTCACAAATATTTTCTTCTCTTGAGTTACGCATTAATGCCCATCTATTTATATATTTCATTCTTGACATCATAGCAAAAAAATTATAATCCATATTATTACTCCTTGTAATGTGTTCTTAATTAGATATTTTAAAAGATTAGCTTCAAATTAGCAACAAAAATAAAGAATTTAGGTATAATACAACTATTATTTACCAATAATTAGTGATATTATTAAAAATAATAGTAATATAATATTACATATTGTTGTTGATTTAGGAACAGTAAATGTTAATTTAATGAATATAACGATGTAAAACATTAGGAGGATAAGTTTATGTATGACATTATAATTATTGGAGCAGGTACAGCTGGATTATCAGCCGCTATATATGGAGTTCGCTCGGGAAAAAGTGTTATTATACTTGAATCAAATAGTTATGGAGGACAGATTATATCTTCTTCTGAAGTGGAGAATTATCCCGGAATCAAGAGTATGACAGGATATGAATTTGCGACTAATCTATATGAGCAAACAATAGATTTGGGAGCAAAAATAGAATATGTAAAAGTTATTGGAATTAAAGATGAGGATGATAAGAAAATTGTACTTACTAATAAGGGTGAATATGAAGGTAAGAGCGTAATTATTGCAACTGGATCAAAGAAAAGACCGTTAGGTTTAGAAAATGAAGAAAAATATGTAGGCGCAGGAATATCATATTGTGCAACATGCGACGGGATGTTTTTTAAAGGTAGGGATGTTGCAGTCGCTGGTGGAGGAAATACAGCTCTTGAAGATGCTCTATTCTTATCGGAATATTGCAATAAGGTATATATAATTCATAGAAGAGACGAGTTTAGAGGTGAAGCAGCATTAGTAGAGGCTATAAAAAATAGAGAGAACATAGAAATACTATTAAATTACAATGTTATAGATATTAAAGGTGAAGATATAATAGAAAATATAGTTATAAAAGATATTAAAACTTCAGATGAGAGAGAAATAACAGTTAATGGTCTTTTTATAGCGGTTGGGCAAATGCCAGCATGTGAAGAATATAAAAATCTAATTGAATTAGATGAGTATGGTTATATTATATCTGATGAAAGTTGTAAAACTAATATTGATGGAATATTTGTAGCAGGAGATTGTAGAACAAAAAAAGTAAGACAATTAACTACAGCAGCAGCAGATGGTGCTGTGGCAGCATTAGCAGCATACGAATATATTAATAATTTGTAAAAATTTTAATAATGGTTTGTATTAAAGTGAATTATAGATTATTATATAAATTGTAGATTACAATTAATATAGTTTAATGAACGGCGCATGGCGGTCATAAGTTCTGCTTATGATATAGGGAGTATATATGAAATTTGAAAATGATAAAAATTTATTTAAGATAAGCATTTATGTAGTGTTAACAGCGGTAGCTATTTATATTGCGTATGGAATACTAGGCAACATAGGTAATATATTGGCATGGATAGGTTCTATGTTAGTTATAATAGTGCAATTATTGAAACCTCTTATAATAGCCATTATAATAGCATATTTATTATATCCATTAGTTCATGTTATTGAAAAATTTTTAGAAAAGAAAAATATATTTAAAAATATTAAAGTAAGAAGAAGTATAGGTATAATAGTTACATATATAGGATTAATAGCAATAGTAGTACTACTTATAATAGGAATATATTTTATGATTGGTGGAAAAGTATCAGAAAATCTTACTATAAGTAAAATTATTGATGGTATTATGGCATATATAGAAAATCTGAATTTTAATGTATCTGATATTGAAAAATTTATTAAAGAATATAATTTGCCGATTCCTACCAATATAAATGAGCTGTTACAAGAAATAGTTATTGCTATACAAGGTTTTGTTGTGAATATGTTTGCTAATGTTACAGAAAATATTGTGAGTATAAGTGGTAATATTGTATCTGCATTTATAGCATTTATTATTAGTATATATTTATTGATTGATACAGAGTATTTTATAGATATATGGAAGAAATTTTATTTCCTTATATTTAAAAAAAGCAAGTTAGGCAGTGGATTATCAAAAGCAGCTAAAATAGTTCATGTAACCTTTTATAATTATATAAAGGGTCAATTGTTAGATGCTGTTATAGTTGGTATATTATCATCAATTGCATTAGCTATAATAGGTGTTGATTATGCAGTTGTTATTGGTATGATAGCTGGAATATGTAATATGATACCGTATATCGGACCTGTTATTGGAACAGTATTGGCATCAGTGGTTGCGTTGTTAAGTGGTGATTTTATACTTATTATATGGGTCATTGTTGCTATGATTATTGTACAGCAAATAGATAATAATTTATTAGCACCTAAAATAGTAGGGGATAGTGTAGGACTTCATCCTATATTTACAATGATAGCAATATTAGTAGGAGGAAATATTGGAGGTTTGTTTGGAATGCTTATGGCTGTACCGCTAACTGCATCAGCCAAAATAATTCTTAAAGAGTGGTATGAGAATAATATAGATTATCCGAAACCTTTGAAACTTAAAATAGATTCAGATTCTGATAATGAAAATACAGAAAATGTTAATGATGAGGAGAGCTAAATGCTCTTCTTTTTTTTGATGTATGTGACGATAAAATATAATGAGGTATAACTAAATGTAGTATAAAATGTTATGTTTTATTACTTTATATAGTTTATTTTTAATGTGTACTATGATATAATTATGTAGATAAACTGCTATAATTGTGATTTTAAATGAGAAAATAATATATATATTATGAGGTGAGAGTATGAGTGTTAAGGATTTGGTTATTAAGAAGATACTGGAATTTGGGAAGAAACATAAAGTATTTGTATATCCGACATTAATTATTGTAGCAATGATTAGTGCTGTTTCTTATTTGTTTTATTGGAGCAAGGGCAATGGCAAAAGAGTAGTTGCAACAGTGTTGGCGATAGTATTATTTATTTCACAATCCTACTTGTTCACAAGTTCAGCATCTAATGATTTGTTGGAGGTTGAAGAATTATACTCAGAAAATACGGTTGAAGAGGGCGAAGAATTAATCGAAGAGGAATCACAAACTAATATTCTCCAAGCAGTTCAAACTGTTGATGTAGATATTAGATATAGTTGGGGGCAGGCTGATCCATCATTTGTATCTATAGGTGCGGAAGTTGGTGAATATGTAACAATTGGTAATAGTGTTACTTTACCGAATAATACAGAATATATAAAATATGATGGATGGTATACTAACGAAGATGGAACAGGAGATTATTATGCTAATGGCAGTAGCATACAAGTTCCAGAAGAAGGAATTAATTTAACCTTATATGCAAAGAGATCTGTTTCAAAATATAAGATTAATTTAGAAAATTGGTGTGTAAATAAAGGTACATCTGTATCAAATATATATATTGATCATATAAAGTCAGATGGAGATACAACACTTATTGATATAGATGCAAGTGGATTATCAAGAAAAGGTTATAACTTAGTAACGATTATAGCACCAAATGGACAGAGAATATTACCTGATGGTAATGGACACATTTTATATTCGTTAAGTAATAATACATATGATTATGAATATACATTTACAGTTAATTGGGAGCCAGTTAAATATAGTATATTATATACATTATCAGATGGTGATAAAACAAGTGGATTATGCGGTAATGGAGTGATGTCATTTTCAGCTCAATTAACATATGATGCGTCTAATGCTATAGAAGATAACAACAATAGAATTAAAAAGAGAGGATATAATGTAATTGGATGGAGTACTAGTACTGCAGCAACTACAGTAGACTATACTTTTGGTCAAGTTGTAAATGATGATTTGTATACAGATGGTGTGAATGGTGTTAGATTGTATCCAGTATGGGAATATGTAGGATTTACTTTAGAAGGAGATAATGCAACTTTTCAATATGGAAAACCAGATGATTCATTTTCATATTTTGCTTCTTATGACGGTGGTGATTCATATGGAAGTGACTTTAATTATACTGTAAGTACAGAAGATGTTAATAAAGCTAAAGAATATGGATTAGCAATAAAAGTTGATAATACGAATCATAAAGTAACTATTTCTGGAACACCTACAAAAATAACTGATACAAATAGTGATGGTGAAGCAGAGTATATAGCCTTCACTATTAATGTAACAGATGCTAATGATGGAACAAAGACAAATGTTTTTGAAAAATTGTATAAGGTAGACAAGAGAACTATAACAGTTACAGGAGTATCTAATAATTATAAGATGTATGATGGAAATAAAGATGTCGCTGTAGGAACTATTATATTTACGGGAGCAGCAAGCGGAGATGCTTTAGAAGTTAAATGTACTGGACAAAAAGGAACCTTTGACAATGCTAATGTTGGCGATAACAAAGATATATTATTAACAGGGCTTAGTTTAAATGTAACAGGGAATACACCAGAATCAGTATTAAGTAATTATGTTTTAAAAAGCGATAAAGTTAATGTAAAGGGTAATATTGAACCAAGAACAGTGTATGTAGAAACTAGTGCCACATATACTACACCTAATCCTAAAAATATATACTCAGGAGAGAGTGAGATATATGCTAATTTTAGAGTGGTAGAGGTGCCAAGTGGTAAACTATCTGAGAATATTATTGAATCAGAAAAGAAAACAGATCAAACAGAGTTAAAGAGATTATTAGGAATATCAGGATTTGTAGTATCTGCTGAGGCATGGACTACACCAGGAACTTATGGAATAGATGTTTCTACAGGAAATATAAGTAACTATGAAGTAGTAGTTAAAAATAAAGGGAATTTAATAGTAGTGCAAGAAGCTCCAGTGCTTAATACTAATTATACTATAGCTGGAGATCTTGGTGAAAACGGATGGTATAAGAGAGTTACTGTATCTCCTAAAGAAGCTAGATCAGGTTATTACAATCAGATTAGACTGAATGACGGAGAATATGCTAGTTCAGTATCTATTACAGAAGATATATATACTAATGCAAATAATGTTCTTAATATTCAATTAAAGAATAGAATAACTGGTGCCTATACTTCTGTAGGAGCATTAGAAGATATTAAAGTTGATAGCACTCCACCAGTTATAAGTAATACGACAATTACTCAAGGAACAGGAAATGTATTAGATGGTGTAGTTGGAACAAGAATATCTGGAATAGGAAGCTTCTTAGAACATGGAAATTATTTCAGAAATACTATAGATGTTAATATGACTTTTGAAGAAGATACAAGTGGAAATTCAAGGTTATATTATGACATTTTCGGAAACGGAATTTATAAATATATAGATATTATAGATAACAAAGCAAGTTTTAGTATTATAGAAGGAAATTGTGAAAACATTGCCTTTTATGTATCAGATGTTGCAGGAAATACATTGGGAACACCAGCAAATCCATGTTACTTAGTAAAAAATGATGTGAATGTTTGGTTGGTTGAAGCGAATGGACCATCAGTTGATATTTATGTTAAGAATCCAGCAGGTTCAATTATCACTAACGAGGATAATAAGTATTATAGCAGAGGAGATATAACTGCTAAAGTAATAGATAATGGTAGTGGTATATATGGAGTTAGATGGATTATAGATGGAGTGGCAGATTCTAATATAACAGAAGTTCCCAACACTGAAACTAGGGAATCAGAAATTGAATTTACAAAAGCTATAGCTACTAATGGAACGCATTTAGTACAGGTTATTGCATATGATAATGCGGAAAATTATACTGAATCAGATATTATAGAATTTAATGTAGATAATGATCCACCAGCTATCGAAATTACAAGTGGTGCAGATGATAATTGGGTAAGTGAGAAAATCGTTGAATTCAAGGTAACAGATAATTTAAGTGGAATTAAATATATAGATGTAAAAGATGCAAATAGAAATAGTATAGCTTATATAAGAATTGATAATGACAAGAATCAAGCGAATTGTTCTGTAACATTTACAACTAAAGGTACTTACTATTTGTGTGCAGAGGATGAAGCTGGAAATGAAATAGAACTAGAGGTTGTATATAATAATATTTCATCTGCGATACCAGAGTCACCAGTAATTGAAGTTAATCCGAGTGAAGGTAATGGTAACAACAATTGGTATAATGAGATACCAGAAGTTAAGATTCATCCTTCTCAAAATTTAGATAACGGAACAACTGCTGTAACAACATATTATAAGTTATGGAAGGGTGACGTTGAACCAATTAATGAAACTGCTATAACATCTATCAAAGACATAATGTTGGATGAAGAGGGAATATATCATATAATGGCATATAGTAAATCGGAATCAGGACTTAAATGTACTGAAGAAGTTCGTGTAGATATATGTGTGGATTCAGTAAAACCAACGGTTAAGATAGGCAAGGCTGTTAAAGAAGATGGAAATATTATTGTGAATTTCACTGTGAAAGATACTCTTAGTGGTGTTGATCCAGATAGCGTTATAATACAATATAACGGAAAAAATATTGCAGTAACAATGACACCAGTAAAAGACAATCCAAATAATTACACAGGAAGTTTTGTTGTAGAATACAAAGGAACATACTCAATTAGTGTAGCAGATATGGCAGGTAATATTGCTAATGAGACCAAATTTGAACCAATGAGTATGAAGATAAAAACTGTAACTAATATATCAGAAACTACTGCTAATATTGGTGCAACTATTTACAAAGGTACTTATGGAATAAAAGCTTATCAAGTACAGTACAAGAAAGAAAAAGATAAGAATTATGTAAATGTGACACCTAATGTAATTGTCGAGGATAGTGGAAATATAGTCCTATCGCATGCATTTAACGGATTAGAAGCTGATACAATATATAACTATAGAATTATAGCCATTTCTGAGGCAGGAGAAAATCTTACTTATACTGGAAAATTCAAGACTTTAGATGGAAGCCAAATAGGAAGTACGATAATTGGTAAGGTTAAGTATAATGATACGCTTTCGGATGAGGATAAAAACCAAAGTATATTTGTATCGTTGTATAATGGAAATACTTGCATTAGAAGTATAGAGAAGAATAATGGTGAAGCTTTCGAGTTCTATAATATTCCTGATGGAAGTTATAACATTGTTGCAAGTAATGGGTTATATACGAATACAATTCAATTGGTAATTGAGAATGGTTCAATAATATCACCTACAAATAGTATATTAATAGTATTAGGTGGAAAAAATACGTCTGTTGAGATAGCAAGTGATGATACACCGTCTATTTCAGTAAATGGATTAGATGATATATTTGAATATGATAGTGCTAATTATACAAGTGAAGATAAATCTTTAATTGAAGATGGAGGAGCTGTTGAATTTAGATTATATGCTTCATTAATGCGAACAACAACAGTATCTAGTGCGGATGTATCAATTATATATAATTTAATAGGAGATAACTCGGTTGTTGGAGCTTATATAGATATTACTTTATATAAAATAAAATTTGATGCGGTTGGAAATATTATTTCAAAAGAAAAAATTGAAGAAATCGGTGGTACATCACTTAAAGTAACAGTTCCGTTAGGTGATTTGGCAGGAAAGAACAACTTGCGAGTAATAAGAACTCATGATGGCGGATGTACAGTACTTCCAGATGTAGATGCCAACACAACGACCTATACTTTTGAAAGTGGTAAATTCTCCACATATGCTATGGTATATGATGTAGCTAAGAAGGATGGAGATAAAAATACAGGAGATTCTACGGAAGATGGCAACAAAGGAATAGATAATCATAGTGATATAGATAAACAAGATAATCAAAGTACGATAACTGATGATGCTACTACTACTACTACAGAGTCTGTAAGTAAAACACCAAGTATCACAACTCTTAAAGGTTCATCAAGTCCTAAGACAGGTGATGCAAATGCGATTGAAATAATCGGGTTAATTGCTATATTAACAGGCATAAGCGGAGTGTATTTAAAAAGAAAAAGTAGATAACCATAAATTACCATAATAATATTCTATTCATGAGAAATAATACTATTAAGACGTGAGAGTCTTATAGAAATCTTGGAGGTGAATAGATATGACAAACAGTAATTCAAACAGAATGGAAGTACCACACGCAAAGGACGCTATGAACAAATTTAAAATGGAAGTTGCATCTGAAATAGGTGTTAACTTAAAACCAGGTTACAATGGTGATCTTACTTCAGCTCAAACTGGTTCAATCGGTGGAGAAATGGTAAGACAGATGATTAAGAGACAAGAAGAGCAAATGGCTGGCAAATAGTCAATCTGCTAAGAAGAGGTGTTAATTCACCTCTTCTTTTTTTTGGTATATATACTAGACATTAGATAATAAACTGTGTTATAATTCAAGAATTGATGCGGTAATTTATACTGCCTATAATTAGATAAATATTTATTTATATACAAGGAGGAAATGTTAAAATGAGTTTAACAGTAGAAAAATTAGAGAATAATATGGCTAAGCTTACTATAGAGGTGCCAGCAGCAGATTTTGATAAGGCTATTACAGAGGCTTATAACAAACAAAAGGGAAAAATGTCTGTGCCTGGATTCAGACAAGGTAAAGTGCCACAAGCGTACTTAGAGAAGATGTATGGTGCTGAGATGTTCTATGAAGATGCAGCAAATATTTGTATTCAAAATACTTATCCAGAAGAAGCAACAGCTTCAGAGTTGGAAATCGTATCAAGACCAGAAATTGATGCAGTTCAGATGGAAAAAGGAAAAGATTTTATATATACAGCAACAGTAGCTCTTAAGCCAGAAGTTACTTTAGGCGATTACAAGGGAATTGAAGTTGAGAAAACAGATGTAGAAGTTACAGATGAAGATGTTGCTAATGAGCTTGAAAATGTAAGAAAGCAAAACTCAAGAACAGTTCCTGTTGAAGATAGAGCCGCAGCATTAGAAGATGAAGTAACAATTGATTTTGAAGGATTTGTAGATGAAGTTGCATTTGAAGGTGGAAAAGGAGAGGACTATCAAATAGTATTAGGTTCTCATTCATTCATCGATACCTTTGAAGATCAAATAGTTGGTAAGAATATTGGTGATGAGTTCGATGTAAATGTTACATTCCCAGAAGAGTATCATGCACCAGATTTAGCAGGAAAGCCAGCAGTATTTAAAGTAAAACTTAATGAGATCAAAGCTACAGAACTTCCAGAATTAAATGATGAATTTGCAGAGGATGTATCTGAGTTTGATACATTAGAAGAATACAAAGAAGATATTAAGAAAAATATTGCAGATAGAAAAGCATCAGAAGCACTTAACGTAAAAGAGGGTGCTATTATTGATAAGATTATTGAGAATGCAACTATGGAAGTTCCAGAAGCAATGATTGAAAGTACAAAAGAACAAATGGTAAATGAATTTGCTCAAAGAATCCAATATCAAGGTTTATCAATCGAGCAATATTTCCAATATACAGGTATGGATAGAGAGAAATTTATGGTTACTCTTACTCCAGAAGCAGAGCGTCGTATCAAATCTAGATTAGTATTAGAAGCTATTGTTGAAGCAGAGAAGATAGAAGCTTCAGATGATGAACTTAACAAAGAGTTAGAGAAGATGGCTGAACAATATCAAATGGAAATAGATAAGATTAAAGAACTTGTAGGCGATGCTGAGAAAGCAGCTATGAAATCAGATATAGCTGTTCAAAAAGCAGTTGACTTAGTTACAGCTGAAGCTAAAGAAGTATAAATTTAACCTGCGATAGTCTTTCGACTATCGCAGATTTGGTTATAAGAATTTTGACGAAAAATGTATAATTATAAGGAGGTTGTGATATGAGTTTAGTACCTTATGTCGTTGAACAAACAAGTCGTGGAGAGAGATCTTATGATATCTATTCAAGATTATTAAAAGACAGAATAATTATTTTAGGTGAAGAGATTAATGATGTAACAGCAAGCTTGGTTATTGCACAATTGTTATTTCTAGAATCAGAAGATCCATCTAAGGATATAAATATGTATATAAACAGTCCAGGTGGTTCTGTATCTGCTGGATGGGGAATATACGACACAATGAATTATATTAAATGTGATGTATCTACAATATGTGTAGGTATGGCTGCAAGTATGGGCGCATTTTTATTAGCTGGTGGAGCTAAAGGTAAGAGATTTGCAACTCCAAATTCAGAAATTATGATACACCAACCACTAGGTGGAGCGCAGGGGCAAGCAACAGAGATTCAAATAGCTGCAAAACATATTGAAAAAACTAAATTTAGATTAAACACTGAATTAGCAGCTAATACTGGAAAACCAATAGAAGTTATTGAAAAAGATACAGATAGAGATAACTGGCTAAGCGCCGACGAAGCTATTGAATATGGATTAATTGATAGCATGATTAAAAGATAATAAGGATTGAGGTGACTATATGGCTAGTCGTAATGATGATAGAAAACAGTTAAGATGTTCGTTTTGTAATAAAACGCAAGATCAGGTACGTAAATTAATAGCGGGACCAGATGTGTATATTTGTGACGAATGTATTGATGTGTGTTCTGAAATTATAGAAGACGAGTTTGACACAGTATATGATGAAGATGATACAATCAATTTACTTAAGCCAAAAGAAATCAAAGACTTTTTGGATCAATATGTAATTGGTCAGGAAGCTGCTAAAAAAGTTCTTTCTGTTGCAGTGTATAATCATTATAAGAGAATTCTTTCGGAGAAAGATTTTGATGTAGAACTACAAAAAAGTAATATATTAATGCTTGGACCAACTGGTTCAGGTAAGACATATTTGGCGCAAACGTTGGCTAGATTATTAAATGTTCCATTTGCTATTGCAGATGCAACTGCATTAACAGAAGCAGGATATGTAGGTGAAGATGTAGAGAATATTCTTCTTAAAATTATTCAAGCTGCAGATTATGATATTGATAAAGCTGAATACGGAATTATTTACATTGATGAAATTGATAAGATTACCAAGAAATCTGAAAATGTTTCTATTACTAGAGATGTATCAGGTGAAGGTGTTCAACAAGCGTTATTAAAAATAATTGAAGGTACCGTTGCTTCAGTTCCACCACAAGGTGGAAGAAAGCATCCACATCAAGAATTTATACAGATTGATACTAGTAATATTTTATTTATATGTGGTGGAGCATTTGATGGACTTGAGAAGATAATAGAGAATAGAGTTGGAAAAAGTTCTATAGGATTTAATGCTGAAGTTTATGACAAGAATGATAAAAATATTGGTGAATGGCTAAAACAAGCTACATCTCAGGATTTTATTAAATATGGATTAATACCTGAATTTGTTGGTCGTGTACCAGTTACAGTTTCTCTTGATTTATTAGATGATGAAGCGTTAATGAGAATTCTTTCTGAACCAAAGAGTGCTATTTGTAAACAATATAAGAGATTATTTGAGTTAGATGGCGTAGAATTAGAATTTGAACCAGAAGCATTGAGAGCTATTGCTAAAAAAGCTATGGAAGATAAGACTGGTGCTAGAGGACTTAGGGGTATCATGGAAAAAGCGGTAATGGATTTAATGTATGAAATACCATCGGATGAATCAATTGTTAAATGTGTTATAACAAAAGAAGTGGTTGACGATGGAGCAGATCCTATACTTACAATTTCGGATGAGCCAATTGTTAAAAAATCTAAACTTAGAAAAACGGTTAAACACCATAGTAATGAAATAGCATAATACTGATATGCAAAGGAGGAGATACTAATGAGAAATGTTAACTATGTTAATTTGGATACTGTATGTGGTATTACAAGTAAATTGCCAGAAAATACAATGCCAGAGATAGCATTTGCAGGTAAATCTAATGTTGGAAAATCTTCTCTAATTAATACATTAATGAATAGAAAGTCTTATGCAAGAACATCACAACAACCAGGAAAGACACAGACTATTAATTTCTATAATGTTGACAAACAATTATATTTTGTGGATTTGCCAGGTTATGGTTATGCAAAGGTTTCTATAGAAGTAAAAGAAAAATGGGGAAAATTAATCGAAAAATATTTACACACTTCATCTAATCTTAAGGTAGTATTTCTACTTATTGATATAAGGCATGATCCTTCTGAGAATGATAAAATCATGTATGAATGGGTAGTTTCTAATGGATATGAGCCTATAATTATTGCTACAAAGTTAGATAAGATAAAGAGAAGTCAAGTTGATAAAAATATTAAAGCGATAAAAACTAAGATTAATTTACGCCCAGGCACTAAGGTAATTCCATTTTCTGCATTGTCAAAACAAGGACGTGAAGATATATGGGAGATTATTGATTCTTCAATTGTAGAAGAAGATATAGAGTAATTTATAGGGTGGATATATATCCACCCTTTGTTTATAAAAAAAGGAGGATTTTATGAAAAAGATTATTAGTTTATTATTATGCGTAGCAATGGTAGCTACAATGCTTACAGGATGTGACAGCAAGAAAAGTGATGGAGCAGATGATTCATCAATAGTTGATGTAGATAGTATGACTACATTTATTGTAGGATTTGATGCAGATTTCCCACCATATGGTTACCAAGATGAAAATGGTAATTATGTAGGTTTTGATTTGGATTTAGCAGCAGAAGTTGCTAAGAGAAATGATTGGGAATTAGTATTACAACCAATTGATTGGAATTCTAAAGATATGGAATTATCATCAGGTTCTATTAGTTGTATATGGAATGGTTTTACAATGAGTCCAGATAGAGTAGATAAATATGCTTGGACAGATGCATATGTAGATAATAGCCAAGTAATGGTAGTTTCTAAAGAATCAGGTATTACTTCTTTAGCGGATTTGGAAGGAAAGGCAATAATTGTTCAAGCTGATTCTTCGGCATTAGAAGCTCTTAAAAATGATGATAATAAAGCGCTTACAGAAAGTTTTGCTTCTTTGGATGAAGTTGCAGAATACAATACAGCATTTATGAATATTGAATCAGGTGCAGGTGATGCTGTAGCGATGGATATAGGTGTTGCAAGCTATCAAATGGCTTCAAGGGATGGTGGATATATTATATTAGATGAGTATATTGCAACAGAGCAATATGGTATAGGATTCATGTTAGGAAATGAAGCATTAAGAGATAAAGTACAAGAGACTTTATATGCTATGGTTGAAGATGGTACATTTGCTCAGATAGCTGAAAAATGGGGATTAACAGATAGTGTTTGTTTAGGTAAATAAATTTATACTATACGTGGAGGACAAAAATGAGCGTATTTGATATCGTTGTACAGCTTAAGGATGGAATGTTGGTGTCGTTGGAAATATTCGCACTTACACTAATATTTGCATTGCCTTTTGGACTTGTAATTTCATTTGGTAGAATGTCTAAAAATTTTATAATTAGATGGATTGCTAAGATATACATATCTATAATGAGAGGAACGCCTCTTATGCTTCAACTTATGGTAGTATATTTTGGACCTTACTATTTATTTAAAATGAAGATTACAAGAGAATATAGATTTATTGCTGTAATAATAGGGTTTGCACTTAATTATGCAGCTTATTTTGCAGAAATATATAGATCTGGTATTGAGTCTATGCCTGTGGGACAATATGAAGCAGCAAAAGTGTTGGGATATAATAGATTTCAAACCTTTACAAAGATAATTGCTCCACAAGTAATAAAGAGAATACTTCCTCCTGTTACAAATGAAGTGATAACGCTTGTTAAGGATACATCCTTAGCCTTTGTAATTGCTGTTTCTGAAATGTTTAAATCGGCACAAGCAATTGCAGCAGCACAGACCACATTAGTTCCATTTATGGTAGCGGGAGTATTTTATTACATAATGAATCTCTTAGTTGCTATAATTATGGAGCGATTTGAGAAAAAATTAAGTTATTATCAATAGGAGGAGCTTTACTATGAACATATTGGAAATAAATAACATAAAAAAAAGCTTCGATGATTTGGAAGTACTTAAGGATATTTCATTAAATGTTAAAGAAGGCGAAGTGGTAGCTATTATAGGACCTTCTGGATCTGGAAAATCAACATTATTAAGATGTGCCACAATGCTTGAAACAATGGATAGTGGAGAATTGATTTATCTAGATGAGAAAGCTTGTTGGAATGATAAAAATGGCAATTCTATATATGCTAAAAATAATGAATTGAAGAAAATACAAGGGCACTTTGGATTAGTATTTCAAAATTTTAATTTGTTTCCTCATTATTCAGTTCTTAAAAATATTGTGGATTCACCTATTCATGTACAGAAAAGAAATAAGCAAGAAGTGTATGAAGAAGCAAGAGAATTATTGGATAAAATGGGTCTTTCAGATAAGGAGGATTATTATCCGTGTCAATTATCAGGAGGCCAGCAACAAAGAGTATCTATAGCGAGGGCTTTGGCACTTAAACCTAAGGTGTTGTTTTTTGATGAACCAACATCGGCTTTAGATCCAGAATTGACAGGCGAGATTTTAAATGTAATAAAAGAACTTGCGGCAGAGCACATGACAATGGTTATTGTAACCCATGAGATGAATTTTGCTAAAAATGTTGCAGATCATATTATATTTATGGAAGACGGATATATTGCAGTTGAAGGAGCACCAGATGAAGTGTTCTCATCAGGACATGAAAGAATGAATGAGTTTTTAGGGAAATTAGGAGAATAGATAAAACAAAAGGTAAAAGGGCTTGCGCCCTTTTGTTTTATCTGGATTTATAGATTTTTAATTAAATAATCGTACATCTCTTCACTTTTTTCTTGCCAGTTATCGCATATTTCTATGGCACGTTCTTTTGAAGGTGCAAGAATCTTTATTTCTAATATAGTGTCAGATTTTTCTTTGACAGTACAAGTAGTTTCATATCCACTATTTGTTGGGGTATAGTCAGCATATATGTTAGATTCATTTTTTAAATGTATTTTATTTTCCTCAAAATAATGAAGAATGTCTAGTTTTATTGCATCTGATAATTTTGAATCGAATAAATCCATTGCCTCGTGTCCAGAAGGTGTAATTTCATAATGTGATGCATTACGGATAGTGGAAGATGTAATAAACTCTGAGTTTGTCAGATCATTAATTGTCTCTTGTAAAGTGAAGTAATTGGTATAGCCCTTTTCTAGTACGAATTGTGAAATTTGAGAGTTTGTAAGTGGAAAATCAACTCGGTCAAGCATGTATAAAATTATTAATTTGTACATTATAAGACGATTATCAATCATTATTGCAACTATCCTTTTCAAAAAAATTATGCTTATATAATATCACTTGTATTCTTTTATATCAAGAAAATGTTTGGGAATGTCGAAATATGGATAGATTTATTAATTTTTTAATATTTACCTATTGCAAAAAATGTGATATAATTCCAATTATAGCAATAATCAAATATTCTATAGTTCAAGTCAAAGATAGTGTTATCGAAATTACCCATAAACTATATTTAAAATTAGGAAGGATATTAACTAATGAAATATGAAGAATTAACTCTTGCCGAATTGCGTGAGGAAGCTAAGGAGAAAAATATTAAAGGTGTTTCTATTTTGAAAAAAAATGAATTGTTGAAGGTTCTTAATGAAATACAAGATTCTACTAAGCGAAATAATGAAAATAAGGAATTACAAAAAAATGAAGTGAGTAAATCACAAGAAATTAATATTAATGTAGTTGATGAAAATTCAGAAGTAAGTACAAAGACGATTAATGTTAAGGATAGTTCTACACTTGATAGTGGAGAACGAGCATACGGAATACTTGAGGTTTTATCAGATGGTTATGGATTTATTAGATGTGATAACTATTTGCCAGGAGAGAAAGACGTATATGTATCACCTTCTCAGATTAGAAAGTTTAATTTAAAAACAGGTGACGTTATAGAGGGAAGTATTAGGGTTAAGACGCAGGGAGAAAAATTTTCTGCTTTATTATATGTTAAAAGTGTAAATGGAGAGCATCCTTCAGTTGCAGTTAATAGAAAGAATTTTGAAGATTTGATTCCTATATTTCCAAATGAAAGAATACGTTTGGAAAATGCTAATTCAGAATCTAGTATACCAATGCGAATAGTTGATTTGATGTCACCTATTGGTAAAGGTCAAAGAGGTATGATTGTATCACCTCCAAAGACTGGTAAAACAACTTTGTTAAAACAAGTTGCTAGAAGCATTAGTAGAACATATGCAGATATGCATTTAATAGTTCTTCTTATTGATGAGAGACCAGAAGAAGTTACAGATATAAGAGAGTCGATAGAGGGAGAGAATGTAGAAGTAATATACTCTACATTTGATGAATTGCCAGAGCACCATAAAAGAGTCTCAGAAATGGTTTTAGAGAGAGCTAAGAGATTGGTTGAGCATAAGAAAGATGTTGTAATATTACTTGATAGTATTACTAGACTGGCTAGGGCTTATAATCTTACAGTTCCACCAAGTGGTAGAACCTTAACAGGTGGTCTTGATCCAGCAGCATTACATATGCCTAAGAAATTCTTTGGTGCAGCAAGAAATATGCGAGAAGGCGGAAGTTTGACTATTTTGGCTACAGCATTGGTTGATACAGGAAGTAAAATGGATGATGTAGTGTTTGAAGAATTTAAGGGTACAGGAAATATGGAATTAGTTCTTGATAGAAAATTATCTGAGAAGAGAATATTCCCAGCTATTGATATAGCTAAATCTGGTACTAGAAGAGAAGACTTATTATTGACAAAAGATGAGCAAGAGGCCTCATATCTAATTCACAAAGAGATGAATAGCGCGAGAGCTGAAGAGAGTATAGAGGAAGTTATAAAATTATTCGTTAGAACTAAAAATAATGAGGAATTTGTTGAACTTATACGACGTTCATTAGGTAAGAAAAGATAATTTCAAATTTAACAAAATAATGCTTGCACTTTAATAATTGCTATGTTACAATTTAAAAGCTGTTTGATTATAAGTAAGTTAGCGAGTATATGCTGAATAACTAGGATAATCAAAGGTTATAAGGCTTATATTAAGCATTAAATAAGAGTATACGTATAAAGAGGTGAAAGTAATGAGAGAAGGAATACATCCAGATTATTATCAAGCAAAGGTTACTTGCAACTGCGGTAATGAGTTTGTTACAGGTTCAACTAATGAAGAGATTCACGTAGAAATATGTTCAAAATGTCATTCATTCTATACTGGACAACAAAAAGCTGCTCAAGCAAGAGGTCGTATTGATAAGTTCAATCGTAAATATGGAGTTAGCCAAGCAAATTAGTGAAGATAATAGGTTGAGATTGAATAATCTCAGCCTTTTTATTTAGGGAGATATGTAATGAAGAAAGTATCAATAGGCGGTCAGGCTGTAATTGAAGGCATTATGATGAAGAATGCTGATAAATATGCTGTAGCAGTTAGAAAACCTGATAATGATATAGAAGTTAATATAGAGGACTATGAATCTTTTGGTAGTAAGAATATATTTTTTAGAATTCCAATTATAAGAGGAGTAGTTAATTTTATAGAATCTATGGTTATAGGAGTCAAGACATTAACATATTCATCAAGTTTTTATGATGAAGAGGAAAATGTTAAAGATAAAGAAGATGCAGAGAAAAACGAAGAAGTTCATGAAACAGTAGAAGAAAATAGTACAAAAAAGAATAAGGATGCATCTAAAGGCGAAGGCATAGAAATGTTCTTTACAGTAGCACTTTCTCTAGTAATAGCTGTAGGATTGTTTATGATATTACCCGCATTTATAACAGGGTTTTTGAGTAGTATTGTTAAAAATCAAATTCTTATTTCTGTATTAGAAGGTGTTTTGAGATTATCTATATTCTTACTATATGTAATAGCTATATCACAGATGAAGGACATAAAGAGAGTGTTTATGTATCATGGAGCAGAACACAAAACTATTAATTGTCTTGAAGCAGGTGATGCACTTACTGTAACAAATATTAGAAAACATTCAAGATATCATAAACGATGTGGAACAAGCTTTCTATTTATAGTTATGATTGTAAGTATAATTATATTTATGTTTATAAGCAGTGATAACACATGGTTAAGATTATTGTATAGAATATTATTAGTTCCAGTAATAGCAGGTATATCATACGAGTTTATAAAATTCGCAGGAAAAAACGATTCTGCATTTATGTATATATTGAGTATTCCAGGTATGTGGGTTCAAAGACTTACAACTAAAGAACCAGATGATGATATGATAGAAGTAGCAATAAAGTCAGTAGAAGCTGTATTAGATTGGGAAGAATATGTTAAAGCACTTAACAGTGGAGAATTAGAAGGTTAGAATATGTCAACGATAAAAGAATTATTAGATAGTGGTATTGATAAGCTTAATAATGCAAATATTGATAATCCTAGATATGACGGAAGAATATTATTAGAACATATACTACAATGTGATAGAACTCATATTTTAATTAATGGAAATGATGAGGTAGATATTGAAGTAGAAAGAGAATTTTATAGACTTATTGACATAAGGTGTACACGTTATCCATTACAATATATTCTTGGATATCAAGAGTTTATGGGATATGAGTATAAAGTTAATACTAATGTACTGATTCCTAGGCAAGACACAGAAGTTTTGGTAGAGGAAGTTATAAAATGTGTTAATATAGATGATTCTATTTTAGATATGTGTTGTGGTTCTGGCTGCATAGGGATAAGTGTTTATAAATACTATCAAGAATATATAAATAGTGATGTTGAAAAGAAAAATAGCATTAGTGTTGATTTAGCTGATATTTCTAAAGAGGCTATTATCATAGCTACAGAAAATGCTAGTATTTTGCAGGCAGATGTTGACATTATAGAGAGTGATATATATAGTAACATTACAAGAAAATATAATATAATTATTTCTAATCCGCCATATATAAGAAGTGATGTTATTCCTACTTTGATGGAAGAGGTTAAAGATTATGAACCTATGATGGCATTGGATGGTATGGAAGATGGATTATATTTTTATAGAAAAATAATTGGAGATGCTAGGAGGTATCTATATGAACAAGGCTATGTGTTTTTGGAAATCGGCTGTGATCAAGCAACAGATATCAGGGAGATATTTGTAGATAATCAATTTAAAGATATAACAGTAATTAAAGATTTAGCAGGACTAGATAGAGTAGTCTATGCTCACATATAGAAACCAAAAGTGATGAGAGGTAAAAGTAATGTTTGATAAATTAGATGATTTAGTTGGAAGATTAGAGGATATACAGGCAGAGTTAAGTGATCCATCTGTAGTTAATGATCAAAATAAGTTTAGAAGACTTATGAAAGAGCAAAATGATTTAGCTCCAATTGTAGAGAAGTACAAAGAATATATGGCAGCAAAACAAACTGTAGAGGACAGTTTAGCTATGATTGAAGAAGAATCAGATGAAGAATTAAAAGAAATGGCAAAAGAGGAATTAGCAGAAGCTAAGGATCAAATTGTTAGAAACGAAGAAGAGTTAAAGATTTTATTGTTACCTAAGGACCCTAATGATGATAAAAATGTTATTGTTGAAATTCGTGGTGGTGCAGGTGGTGATGAGGCAGCTTTGTTTGCAGCAGAAGTATATAGAATGTATCAAAAATATGCTGACAAATTCAGATGGAAGACAGAGCTTATCAGTTTAAATGAAAACGGAATTGGTGGATTCAAAGAAGCTGTATTTATGATAAATGGTAACGGAGCATACTCAAAACTTAAATATGAGAGTGGAGTTCATAGGGTTCAACGTGTTCCAGAGACAGAGTCAGGTGGAAGAATTCACACATCGACTATAACAGTTGCTATTATGCCAGAGGCAGAAGATGTAGACGTTGAGATTGATATGAATGATTGTAAGTTTGATGTGTTTAGAGCATCAGGAAATGGTGGACAATGTGTAAATACAACAGATTCAGCAGTAAGACTTACCCATATACCAACAGGTATAGTAATATCTTGTCAAGATGAGAAATCACAACTTAAGAACAAAGATAAAGCATTAAAAGTATTACGTTCTAAACTATATGATTTAGAATTACAAAAGGCTCATGATGCAGAAGCAGCAAACAGAAAGAGTCAAGTAGGTACTGGAGATCGTTCAGAAAAGATAAGAACATACAACTTCCCACAAGGGCGTGTAACAGATCATAGAATTAAACTTACCCTTCATAAATTAGATCAGGTAATGAACGGTGAATTAGATGAAGTAATCGATAGCTTAACAGCAGCCGACCAAGCTGCTAAGCTGATAAATATGGAAGAATAAACGACGAACGCGTCAACAATAAAAATAGGACAATGACAGCTTGCTGGCTAATGTCCTATTTTTATTGTTGACATGTGAGTGTAAACGAACACCGAGTTATGAAAGTGCGAAGCACGAAGTAACTCGGTGGAAGTTCGTCGTTATCATACATAGGAATGCAAACGTCACTGAGTGGAAGCGAAGCGAACACGAAGTGGTGCTTTGCATTGCACGAATAGCGTATGTGAATTCGTGTGCATTGCACGAAGTAACGAAGTGGTGCTTTGCATTGCACGAATAGCGTATATAACATATTTTGATATATATGCCGAACTATATAGAAGTATATAGTTAAAGGGTAACTGCAGATGCGATTAAAGGGGGAAAGCAATGAATATTAATGTTTCCAGAAATAGTATGATTCAAAATAATTTAGTAAAGGCAACTGGAGAGCATAAAGTATTTGAAAATAGTTCTGTAAAGACGGAAGATAGTTCGATTAAGGTTTCTATTTCAGCGGCAGGACTAAAGGGATATAGAGATCTTTTGCAAGGGCAGAGTGAAAGTTATGATAGTATATTGAAGCAACGTGAAGAACTGCTTTCAGGAAAAATCATGCCTGAGACGGACTATAGTTTTGTAATAGGTAATAAACTAGCTGAGTTAAAGCCGAATGGTACTTATCAGTCAATAGAAGAAAAGGCATCAAATTTACTAAAATCATATGCGAGTATATATGATGAAATTGTACAAGGGTATGAGAGTGGTACAAGGGAAAGTTATGTTGAGGATGAAACATCTGAAGACGGATATCGTAAGCTGACAATGAATGAAGAATTAGATGCTCTAAATGAGTCTTATAAGAATTATACAGATTACTTAGAAATACAAGCACAACAGTTGCCTATTGTTATCGAGTTATTTGAAAAATATATGGATACGTTATCTAGAAAAGGTGGAAGTGATAGTCTTGATTTAGCCTCTAAAGCTAGAGAGGAATATATAAAGATGAAGAAAGAGCGGATACCTGAAAAAATCAGTGAAAAAATTATAGATGCATCAAAGGTTTTTATAGCACAATATGAAAAACAAGGTATGAAAAATCTTGGTATTGAAGATATACTTAAAAATATTGTGGTTTTTGGAGATACACAATAAATGGAGTTTCAGTCCTTTATAATTTTCTATTATATAGAGGTTATAAGATTATTATACATTTTGACACTTGTAAAAACTAAAAAATTTGTTATAATAGAAATATAAAAGGCAATCGCCACAGGGTGGTTGACCGAGTTTAGGAACAAAAACCTTCCCGCACTGGGCAAAGTACAGGGAAGGTTTTTGCTATGTTAATGACAAATCAAATAAATGAATGTCAATAATGATATGATGAACATTCCAAAGGACATAAGGTCCTTGAATTTGAATCTATTCTTCATAAGCATCACCTCCATTCTATGTAGAATAGAGGTCAACCACCCTATAACACGATTGCCAGCAATTCTTACGAATTGCATATAGACAGTATAGCATTATAGTATTGGAAATACAATAAGTAAAGTAAAAAAGTAAACAAAAAAATTAATGACTGCTTTGATAGTGTGATAAATATAAATAAAATAATACATTTTAACACTTGTAAAAACTAAAAAATTTGCTATAATGGAAATATAAAAGGCAATCGCCACAGGGTGGTTGGCCAGTTTAAGGAACAAAAACCTTCCGAGACTCGGTCAAAGTACAGGGAAGGTTTTTGTTATGTTAATGACAAATCAAATAAATGAATGTCAATAATGATATGAGGAAAACCTTGCGACTGCTTGTACAGTCAGCAAGGTTTTTTGCACTTATATTGCATGAATAGCGTATATATGATTATTGCTAAATTATTAAATTGTATTAACATGTTAAATTATTAAATATATGATATAATATATAGGTATAGAATTTTGTCGATTAATAAAAATTGTCTTTAAAGGATTATGTATTGTTACTTACGACATGAAAGGAATTGACTATGAAAGATGATTTCGGAAAAGATAGCATTATAGAAGTAGAGCGGTATGTGGAATTAGTTTTGAATGCCTGTCCTATTGTATGCCTTGTATTAAATGAACAATTAGAGGCTATAGACTGCAATAGTATAACTTTGAAAATGACAGGTGCAAGAACAAAGAAAGAATTACTTGATAATTATCAGAACTTTTATTTGCCAGAGCAACCTGACGGATCTAATGGTGAATTGAAGATGCAACATTACATAGATGTGGCTGTAAGAACAGGAGAGGCGCAGACGGATTGGGTATTTCTTTTTCCTGATGGTTCACAAATGTTTTGCAAGGTAACTATATCAAAGGTGATGTGGGGAGAGACATTCCGTATATTTATGTTTGCTGAGGACTTGAGTGAACCAACAGATGATATGAAAAAAGTTCAAGAAGCAGAAAATCGTTCACAGCTTATAATGGATAATTCACTTCTTATTACATCGTTATGGAACAATCAAGCTCAGATGGTAGATTGTAGTATGTATGCATTGAAGGTATTTGGATTAGAGAAAAAGGAAGATTATATTAATCATTTTATGGATTTGAACCCTGAATATCAGCCTGATGGAAGAAGAACACAAGAGTCAGCTGATTATCATATAAACAAGGCATTTAGAGAAGGATATGATAAATTTGATTGGATGTATTTTACTGCAAAGAGAGAGGAATTGCCTGTTGAAACAACATTGATTCGTATCTGGTGGAATGGTGAGTATCACCTTCTGGCCCATTCTATAGATAAACGAGAAATAAATAGTACAAATGCTAAGTTGAAACGACATTCGGAGTTGCTTAAGGTCAATAGTAAAATAGCAGCAAGTATGATGGGTGCTACAACTAAGAATTTTGATGAAGTAATTAATAAACAACTAGAACGTCTTGGAAAAGTAGCTGGAGTAAATAGAACTTATATTTGGAGGATATACGATAAAAACGAAAAACTTTATTGTGACCAGATATATGAATGGAATGAAAATGCCGAAGAACAACATGGTAAGGACTTTACTATTGAATTTGAATTTGATGATGCTCCTTATACTAAGTCAAAAATTATGGCAGGCGAATCAATTAACGGTTTAATTAGTTTGTTTTCAGGTGATGAATACATGATATATGATATGCAAGGTATCAAATCTTTGTTGCTATTACCGTTAGTATTGAATAACAGCGTATGGGGATTTATTGGGTTTGATGATTGCGAGAAGGAAAATATATTTACGCAAGAAGTTGAACAATTACTAAGTTCTTGTGGTGCTTTGATTGTATCTGCAATATCAAGAAATACAACAATGTCTAATCTGATTAGCACTAAAAATGAGTTGCTAATGCAGGAAAGATTACTTCGTGCTGTAAACGAGTCTGCAAAAATACTTTTAGAAAACTATGAAGTGAATTATAATGAAACTATCAAACAGGCGCTTCAAATAATTGGTGATTGTGTTGATGCACATAGTGTTGGTATATGGGAAAATTATACTGATGAAGAGACAGATTCTTTATGTAGCAAGCGTTTGATTGTATGGTCTAGAAATGAAGAAAGAAACTTCTCAGATAATGTTAGTATTAATTATAACAAACATTTAAAATTATGGGATAAGGATGCTATTTATCGAGAGACTTTTCATATATCGAGAAATGAAAATAATATGGAGTTGTTAAGTTTGTTGGATTCCCCTAATGAACCAACTTACTTAATGTTGCCTATTGTAATGGATGGTAAGTTTTGGGGATTTGCAAGCTTTTCATTTCCAAATGAAGGATTTATAGTGAGTGATCAAGAAAGGACTATACTGCAAGCTGCGAATATGATGGTTGCAAATGCAATTATTCGTGAGGAGACAAATCATGAACTTATGGCTGCTACTGGAAAAGCACTTGAAAGCGTAAAATCGAAAAATGAATTTCTTGCACGGATGAGCCATGAAGTTCGTACACCAATTAATGCGGTTATGGGCATGACTACAATAGCAAAAAATACAACGGATAAAGAAAAAATTAATGACTGTCTTGATACGATAACGACTTCATCACAACAGTTGCTTATGATAATTAATGATGTGTTAGATATGTCAAAAATTGATTTGGGAAAAATGCCTATCATAAAAGAGACATTTAATTTTGAAAAAATGATTTCGAAAGTAATTGCTATGCTGAAAGAAAAAGTATGGGAAAAAAATTTAACGTTTAGATATGAAGTGGCAAATTTAAAGCATGATTTTATAATTAGTGATGAGAAACGTTTGATGCAAGTTATCATGAATTTAATGACAAATGCTATTAAGTTTACTCCGGTAGGTGGAGAGATTGTTCTTAAAGTTGACAGTGGAGAAGATGAGTATAGGAATCAAATATTGCAAATTTCTGTGATTGATAATGGAATTGGAATAGCGGATAGTGCATTGCCAATTATTTTTAATGCGTTTGAACAGAGTGATGGTAGTATAACACGAAAATATGGTGGCACAGGTTTAGGTCTTGCGATTAGTAAAAATATTATTGATTTAATGGGAGGAAAAATTTGGGCAGAGAGTGATTTTGGATCAGGTAGTACATTCTCGATTGAAATTCCTATTATTTGGAGCGATAGTAATATAGAAAATGATGAAAATAAATGTCAAGAACATGCAGACAATAAGGAAGAATTACATGAATATGATTGGAGCAATAAGAATATTTTATTGGTGGAAGATGTGGAAATCAATCGTAATATTGTAGAAGCTTTGTTGAAAGATACGAATATTAATATTCATAATGCTATAAATGGACAGGAAGCAATAGATATGTTTAATGCAAATCTAGCTACATATGATTTTATATTTATGGATATTCAGATGCCTGTTATGGATGGATTAACAGCAACAGAGAAAATAAGAGAAATGTCTGCCGTTGAGGCAAAAACAATTCCAATTTATGCAATGACAGCACATGCATTTAAAGAGGATAAAGAACAATGTTTGGCAGTAGGAATGAATGGATATATTACAAAGCCAATTGACGTTAATGAAATGTTTACAATATTGGCAAAAGAATTGGGATAAAAGAGAAAATGCCCTTATAATAAAACCTTCCAGAATTTGATTACAGTTCATGGAAGGTTTTTGTTGTATTTATTACTAATAATGATTTCTGACTTGCAAAGTAGACTTGACAATAAATGCAAAGTATACTATACTGAAAATGCAAAGTAAACTATACAAATAATTAATAAGGAGACTTGTATTATGAAAAAAGAAAATGTTAATGAAGAAAAGCCAAGAAAAAAGAAGGTAGTTAAATATATACTAGGAATATCAGTTGTTATAGTGATATTGATATTGTTTTTCGCTTCTAGATCAATATATGGTATGCTTCCAACAACAGGTGAAGAAATTGCTAAATATGATAATCCTAAGTCAGCAATTATTGTAATTGATGTTCAAAATGGAACGACACAGACGGAACAATATCAACCATCAGAAGAATTGATTAATAATATTAATTCAGCCATTGAGTATGGAGTTGATAATGATATGGAGATTATTTATATTGTCCAAGAATATAATAGAAATCCATGGGATCAAATAGTAGCTTTTGGAAAGTTTACAAAGGGAACAGATTCGGTTATTTTAGATGATAGATTAGATATAGTTTCAGAGGTTAAGTTCACAAAGAACAGAAGTGATACATTTTCAAATAGTGATTTTGAAGAATATTTAGTAAAAGAAAATATAGATACAATTTATTTACTTGGTGTAGATGCCTATGCATGTGTTATGAGAACTGCACAAGGTGGAGTAAATAGAGGGTATGGTGTAATTGCGGTAAAAGATTGTATTGGAACACAAATGGCTAATGGTGCAGAAGGTGCGTTTACGGTTATGGATAGTCTAGGGGTGGAAATAGTAGATAGTATTAAATAAGAAATAGGTGATTATAATATGGATACAAAGATAAAACAGCTTAGAAAAGAGCATAAACTTTCACAAGAAGAATTAGCTAAGGCGGTGGGGACTACAAGACAAACTATTACTTCTATAGAAGTGGGTAAATATGTGGCGTCTCTACCATTAGCATATAAGATAGCAAGATATTTTGATTTGCCTATAGAAGATGTATTTGATTTTACAGAAATAGAAGAAGAGATGAAAGAAGAGGGATTGTTATGAAAAAATATAGAGAAACAATAAAACAAAGAATAATTTTATTAAGCATAGTTGTAGTGATTATGGTAATAGTAGGTACAATGGATAGTTTTGGAGTAATAAAACAGATATTAGGTGATATATATAATGAGAATGTAGTTAGTTTTCAAACTGGATTATTAATTGGAATAGGAATAGTGGCATTATATTTAGTAGTAAGATACGCAAGGTGTCTTAGAAATGAAGAGATGCTTAGAACTTTATATAATAATGAATTTGATGAAAGAAAAAAATATATGAAGAGTAAAGCAGGTATGCCAATAATCGGTATTACTTCAGGATGTATAATATTTGCTGGAATTATTGCAGGATATTTTAATGAAATAATATTTATAACATTGATTGCAGCGGCAATGTTTCAGATGACTGTTTGTGCTATTGTTAAAGTAATATGTATGAAAACAATGTAATTTAGCAAATATATTATATTATGTACTGTAGAGATATATTGATAGATTCAATTATAAGCATTAGTTATGATATAAGAATTATAATGTATATCTTAAGATAATTAAAACTAATAAAAATTGACATAAGATAGCTTGAATACTATAATTAAGTGAAATTATTATAGTTACTAGGAGAGCATATATGAAAGAATGGGAAAAATATATACGTAAGGTAGTTCCATATGTACCAGGTGAACAACCTAATAAAGCAGGCATGATTAAACTTAATACAAATGAGAATCCATACGGACCATCTCCAAGAGTATTAGATGTTAATGACAATATAGATGATTTAAGATTATATCCAGATCCAGCAGCAACGGATTTAGTGAATACAATAGCAGAATATCATAATGTTAAGCCAAGTCAAGTATTTGTTGGTGTTGGTTCAGATGATGTACTTGCAATGGCATTTATGACATTTTTTAATTCAGATAAGTCAATATTGTTTCCGGATATAACTTATTCTTTTTATGATGTGTGGGCAGAGTTATTTAGAATACCGTACAAGACACCTGCATTAGATGAGAATTTTAGAATTGTTAAAGAAGATTATTACATAGAAAATGGTGGAGTTATTTTTCCTAACCCCAATGCGCCCACAGCAATATATGAAAGTCTTGATATGGTAGAAGATGTATTGATTCATAATCAAGATGTAATTGTTATTATTGATGAAGCTTATATTGATTTTGCAGGCAAATCAGCATTAGAATTAATAGATAAATATGAGAACTTAATAGTAGTTAGAACTTTCTCAAAATCACGTTCTATGGCTGGACTAAGAATAGGCTATGCAGTCGCCAATGAAACTTTAATAAAAGCAATTAATGATGTTAAATATTCTTATAACTCATATACAATGAATAGACCATCTATATTATTAGGTGTAGAGTCTATAAAGGATGAGGAGTATTTTAGGGATACTATAGATAAGATAATTAATACAAGAGAAAGATTTTTAAGTGAGATAAGTAAGTATGGTTATACATATTTACCATCAGGAGCAAATTTTGCATTTGTATCTCACAAAAACCTTAAAGCTAAAGATATATTTGAATTAGCAAAAGAAAAAAATATATATGTAAGATATTTTAATAAACCAAGAATAGATAATTATTTAAGAATAAGTATTGGTACAGATGAAGAGATGGATGTATTAATCACATTCTTAAAAGAATGTGCAAAGTAGGGGTTTGTTATAAATATTCTAATGATATAAAAGTTTTTTGAAGGGGGTAAGGGATATGAAGAATAAATCGAAGATAATACTTAAAAAAATAGTAATAATAATATCTATATTATTCGTAGTCTGTATAGTACTTAATGTAGTATTCAATAGATTAAAAGGGAAAGTAACAGTTATAGTTAATGGTGAAGTATATCATGTTGAAGAATTAGAGTGTATTCAAAGTGGAAGTTCTGAAAGAGAAGAATTTGTTAACTGTTTGAACATTGGAAAGAGTCTATTTTTTCAAAATAGTGGTTTAAGCTATGGACCGTATACATATTCTTTTAATATAAAAACAGATGCTATAGATATAACCCCTCAATTTAGGTATTTTAAAACTGATTGGTATTCTTCTAGAATATTAGATATGACTATAGAAATAACAGATAAAGGTGAGTATTGGGAAGCATATATGACACTGGGAATTGATGGTGGCTCAACAGAAGAGAGTATAGTTAATATTACCAAAGGGGAAGATGTATATATTAATTGGGGACCGTAATTTAAATTAAAAATTAAAAAATTATATATCAATAAAAGGGAGTATTGTAGAATAATAAATTCTTTGGAATTTATTATATAAACCAATAGCTTCCTTTTGATTTTTATTATTTAATAAGTATTTTAAGAAAAATAAAATAAAAAATATTTTCACTAAGTGCAATATTTTAGATATGTGAATTGTTCATATTATATAAGGCCTTATAAGTAAAGAAAACTTGCAGAAGGGAGAACTTGAATTTGTCTGAGAATGAATACTTAAGAATTGTAGATCTATATGCAGATACAGTTTACAAGATAGCTATAAGTTATAGCACACAAAAACAAGATGCAGAAGATATATTTCAAAATGTATTTTTGAAATTATATAAAAACAAAAAAGATTTTCAAGATGAAGATCATATTAGAAAATGGTTAATAAAAGTAACTGTAAACGAAAGTAAAAACATATGGAAAACTTTTTGGAATAGAAATGTTGATAGTATAGATGAATTAAATAAAGAACCAATATTTTTATCTGAGGATAAAAGTGAATTATATTATGCTGTGCAAGAGTTAGAACCAAAGTATAGGATTGTTGTACATTTATATTATTATGAAGGATATTCTGTAAAGGAAATTTCGGAAGTGTTAAAGGTAAAAGAGACAACGATTCAAACTCGTCTTTTGCGTGCAAGAAGGCAGTTGAAAAGTAAATTAAAGGAGATGTGGTGTTATGAATAATAAACAATTTTATAAAGATACTTTTGACCAAATACATGTTCCTAATGAACTGCTTGGAAAGGTAAAGGAAATAGATATGAAGAAAAACAGAGTTGATTTTAAAAAAGTAGCAATAGCATTTGCAGCAGCATTATTTGTATTGGTAGGTAGCAATGCAGTTTCTTATGCAGCAACAGGTGATACATGGGTAGAAAAAGTAATAGTGCTTATCAATGGAGAAGAAGTTGAAATAGATGCACAATTTGAACATTTTGAAGATGAGAATTGTGAAGGAACTAGTATGACAATTGATGTTGACGAATATATTGATGAAAACGGCGGAAGTGTACAGTTTGAGATAATTGATGAAGCAGAGGTAAAATAAGTAGTATCTATATGCAGTGGGGTAAGTGAATTTAAAATACAGTTGTGGACTAACAAATTATGTTTGTTAGTCCTTTTTAATATTACTATATAGTTAAAGTTAAATAATATATAAATGTTAAAAATAATAAAATATCAAAATAAATATTGACAGTGACTATTGACTATAATATACTGTTAATGTAAATATCTAGCGATTATCCAATCGCTTTTACAAATCTTTTTATATCTAAGTTTCTAGGAATATCTTAAGAAACCCAATTTTAGAAAATATTATAGAGATACGAATTATGTACGGATACGTATTTAGGACAAGGGGGATAGCTTGCGTGCTTTTATTGATTTTAATAATAATTAGAACCGAAAGGAGAAGCTATATGGAATATCCAGAATTTTTGGATTATATTAAGGAAAATGTAATGGAAGAACTAACTAATTATGTTGGATTTGAGAAGGCTATAGTAAATATAGTATCAGTTACAAAAAATAATTCTATTAGTCTAGATGGGATAACAATCGTTAAAGGAGGTGGAAATATTTCGCCCACAATTTATTTGAATAAATATTATGAAGAATATTTAGAGGGAAAATCAATAATAAGTATTATCAATGATATAGTATCTATTCGAATATTTAATGAGGGAAATATAGAATTTGAAGCTGAAGCTATAGATGACTATAATAAAATTAAGCAAAATATTATTGTTAGAATAGTTAACTATGAAAAAAATAAGTTGCAATTAGAAAATTGTCCGTATATACCGTTTAATGATTTAGCGATAACTTTTCGCTGGCTTGCCCATAAAGATGATGTAGGTATTGCTACATCACTTATTAGTAATAATGAGATTGAGAGATGGGATGTTAGTATTGGAGAATTATATAGAGTAGCTATAGAAAATAGTAGAAGAATATTTCCAGCTAAGATAACAAACATGAAGGCACTGTTTAATGAATATATTGAAGAATGTAGAGAATATATTGATGATTATAAAGATGATCAAATTAAACTATATGTATTAACAAATGAAATAGGTATTAATGGAGCAACGTCTATGATCTATAAGGATATTTTGAAAAAATTCGCAGATCAAAAAGAAAGTAATCTGTATATATTACCTTCAAGTGTACATGAAGTAATAATAGTTCCTGAAATATATGTAGATGATAAAGATTATTTGAAAGAAATAGTTAAATCAGCAAATAAAACGGTGGTAGGACTAATGGATGTTCTGTCAGATACAGTATATTATTATAACAGAAGTGATAATAATATTTCGGTTGCGTAAATATAATATAAATTGTTGAAATATAGATGTAGATTTAGCTTGACGTTAGTGAATGATTATGTTAAAGTAAGTTTGTGTCATATAGATATGACGTGATATTTATTTTTTGGAGGAATTATATTATGAGCAAAGGTACAGTTAAGTGGTTTAACAACCAAAAAGGATTTGGCTTTATTTCAGATGAGGCAGGAAACGATGTATTCGTACACTATTCAGGTCTTGCAATGGACGGATTTAAGTCTTTAGAAGAAGGTCAAGCAGTAGAATTTGACGTTGTTGATAGCGACAAAGGACCACAAGCAACTAATGTTGTAAAATTGTAATCAACGAAGTAATATGTAATGTACCTTTTTAATTTATTTTTAATAGATTTAGAATGGTTATATGGCAGTATTAGCAGTAATTGATTAAAGAGATTGTCAAGCAATTGACAGTCTCTTTTGCTATGTAAAAATAAGGGTTTTTGAGATTTGAATATGACTGCAAAGATTGACAAAAAGGGTGTAATAGAATAAAATTAGACTTAATAGACATTGGGGTGTTTATAAATGAGAAGGGAGAGTAGGATATGAGCGAATCATTTGTCTCTATGCAGGATAGAATTATGGCATCGGCTATAGAGATTATTAGCGAATCAGGGCTTAACTCATTGTCTACTAAGACCTTGGCAATGAGAGTGAATACAACTGAAGCTACAATATATAAGTGTTTTGGCGGTATTAATGAGGTTCTTGTTGAAGTGATAGATTATTTTATAAAATTTGATAAGGGTATAATGGCTACAGTTGCATTAAAGAAAGGGACTACTATTGAGAAAATCTTATGGTTTTTTGAGACATATGCGACTTATTATGAAGGCTATCCAGAGATAGCGGCTATTGTGCTGAATTATGAAGGTTTATTACACAACACAGATACAAGAGAACGTATTGCAGCGTGTATAGTGGAAAGAGGAGTTTTTCTTACAGATTTAATTAACAATGCGTTAGATACAGGTGAATTAGTGGATGTGTTTAGTGCAAAGGAATTAGCCTCAGTGTTATTGGGCATATTTGAGAGATATTTGTTAGATCGTAGAGTAGAATATCATCAAAGCGGTTTTAAACAAGAGATTATGGAAACTATGAATAAGTTGTTAAAATCTCTTACTAATAAGGACGTATAAGGGGGTACAATAATGAGAATACTTATTGCAGAAGACGACATTGCTAATAGACGATTTCTTATGAAGTTGCTAGAGAGATACGGGGATGTTGTTACAGTAGAAGATGGAATGTCAGCAGTAGATGTTTTTGTTGGTGCTATTAATAGAAGTACACCATTTGATTTAGTATGTATGGATATTATGATGCCTAGACTAGATGGATATAAGGCGTTAGAAGCAGTTAGAGAAGCAGAACGTAAGCTAGACGTTAAGAAGGAAGATAGAACTAAGGTAATTATGATTAGTGCTTTAGATGAAGTTGGATTATCGAGTGAACATATTTGCAGTGATTATGATGATTACATATGTAAACCAATAGAGATAGACAAGTTTCTAGGGATACTAAGAAAGTTAGGATTTCAGGTATAATAATGGATTTATTTGATTACATGCGTGAGAAAAATAAAGATAAAGATTCGCCGTTGGCAAAGAGAATGAGACCTACTACTTTGGATGAAGTAGTAGGTCAAAGTCATATTATCGGAGAAGATAAACTGTTGTATAGAGCTATTAAGGCAGATAAGATAAGTTCTATAATTTTTTATGGACCTCCAGGAACGGGAAAGACTACTTTGGCTATGGTTATAGCTAATACTACTAGTGCTATATTTAAGCAACTCAATGCTACTACATCAGGTAAGAAGGATATGGAAGTGGTTATTAATGAGGCTAGAGAGAGTATGGGCGCATTTGGAAAGAAAACAATTTTATTTGTTGATGAGATTCATAGATTTAACAAAGCTCAACAAGATTATCTGTTACCGTTTGTTGAGGATGGGACAGTAATATTAATTGGTGCTACGACAGAGAATCCATATTTTGAAGTTAATCAAGCCCTAATATCAAGATCTAATGTATTTCAATTAAAACCTTTAGAAAAGAAAGACATTAGAAAACTTATAGAGAGAGCGGTATATGATACCACTAAAGGTATGGGAAGCTATGACTCGGATATAACAGATGAGGCATTGGATTTTCTAGCTGATATGTGTGAGGGTGATGCAAGAAGTGGATTAAATGCTATTGAGCTAGGAATACTCACTACAGAGCGAAATGTCACTGATGGAAAGATACATATAACATTAGAAGTAGCCGAAGAATGTATACAAAGAAGAGCACTACGGTATGACAAAGACGGAGATAATCATTACGATACGATATCTGCTTTTATTAAAAGTATGAGAGGCTCTGACCCAGATGCTGCAGTATTTTATTTGGCTAAGATGTTATATGCAGGAGAGAGTGTAACATTTATCGCTAGAAGGATTATGATATGTGCATCTGAAGATGTAGGTCTTGCAGACCCTAATGCAATTACTGTTGCAGTATCTTGTGCTAGTGCAGTTGAGAAAATAGGAATGCCAGAAGCACAGATTATATTGGCAAATGCGGTTATATATGTTGCGTGTGCACCAAAAAGCAATGCTGTAGTAAATGCTATATTTTCAGCAAATGAATCAGTTAAACGATTAGGGGCTTTTCAAGTTCCAGTACACCTAAGAGATGCACATTATAGTGGAGCAGCTAAACTCGGACATGTTGGTTATAAATATGCTCATGATTATCCTAATCATTATGTTGAACAACAATATTTACCGGATGAGTTAGTAGGTAAGAAGTTCTATGAACCTAGTAATAATGGATATGAGAGACAAGTTATTGATCACTTTAAGAAAATTACAGGAGAGTAGGATATGATTAAACGTATATTGGCGATTTCAACAATAGTGATGTTATTACTTTTAACTATTATTACTTCTATATTAGGAATTATAGGTAGTAAATACTTTTTGGGTATGTTCTATATAACTATTATAGTTCCAGTGATGATGTGGGGAATATTGATTTTGTATAGGTTGATTGATAAAGACAAATAAAGTTAGAGCCCGATACTTGAATATAAGTATCGAGCTCTATTTGTAATCGTGTGTATAAAAGGGGAGGATAATTATATTATTGACTTAAGTGTATAATTTATTCATTTTAGTTGAAAATAATTTTATATTTTGATATACTATGAAAGGTTTTATAATAATATTTAGGATAAAAGGCGGTATACTATGAGTTTATTAAAAGAGTGGCGAGATTACGCATACAATTTAGATGACAGAACACCAGAAGGAAAACAATTTTGGCTTAATTATTTTGGAATAGAGCAAGGAATCTATAAGCAATTACTTGCAGATTCTAGTACGGTAGTTACAGGAACGGTTAAAGAATTAGCAGAGAAGTACGAGACAACAGTTAGTATAATGACAGGATTCCTTGATGGAATAGATGAGAGTTTAGTAACATCTAATGATATTGAGAATATGGAAGAAGATACTAAGGTTTCATTAGAATTTGATGCTGAAAAATTATATATGAATATGATTGGATGTAACGCAGAGTGGTTATATACATTACCTGAATGGGACGAACTATTAACTGAGGAGAAGAAGAAAGAATTATATAAGACTGAAAAATCTTCAAAGACTATCGTTAAAGCTCCTAAGGTAGGTAGAAATGATCCATGTCCTTGTGGAAGTGGCAAGAAGTTTAAGAAATGTTGCGGTGCATAAACTTTACAAAAATTTTATAATCTGTTTATTGTATGTATTACAATAATGTACTATAATTTAGTAGAATTTATAAAGGGGTTATATATAAGATATACCCCTTTTGTTATGCTTAAAAAAGGAAGGAATAGATATGATTAAATTACTTAAGTATTTAAAAGGCTATATAGGTGTAATCTTAATCGCAGTGGTTATGTTGTTCTTACAAGCATATTGCGAATTATCATTACCGTCATATACATCTAATATAGTTAATATAGGAATTCAACAATATGGAATAGATACATCTATACCGATGTATTTATCTAAAGAAGCAGTTGATAACCTAAGTTTGTTTATGGAAGATGAAGATATTGACAGTATGTTAAGCTATTATACTTTGAAGAATAGTAGTGATGTTAAGGGCGTTGATATCGAAGGCGATAAGGAGTTATATGTATTCGATTCATCTGATGAAGATGCAGTTAATGAATTATCAGAGTTGTTAAGTGATCCAATGTTGATTGTTGCAGCTTTTAGTAGTGAAGATTCCAAAGAGAGAATAGCAAGTATGATGCAGCTTCCAGAAGATACAGATGTATTAGCAAGGATGGGAAACTTAGATTATACAACTAGAATGGGAATAGCTAATCAAGTAACATCTTTAATGGAAGAAGCACCAGATACAATTAAGGATCAGATGAATATCGTATATATCAAAGGAGAGTATTCTAGCATTGGTATAGATTTAAACAAAATGCAATCTAGTTATATAAAGAATACAGGACTAAAGATGATAGGATTAGCTGCATTAGGAATGGTTGCAGCAATAATCGTTGTTGTATTATCTTCAAGAATAGCAGCAGCATTTAGTAGAGGAATAAGAGAAGATGTATTTAGAAAAGTTATATCATTTTCTAATGCAGAGTTTGATAAATTCTCTACAGCTTCACTAATAACTAGAAGTACTAATGATATTCAGCAAGTACAGATGCTTATGATGATGGTTTTTAGAATTGTATTATATGCACCTATTATGGGTATTGGTGGTGTAGTTAAAGTATTAAAGACAAATAGTAATATGACATGGATTATAGGTTTAGCTGTAGGTATTTTATTAATGGTTATATTATGCTTGTTCCAATTAGTAATGCCGAAATTTAAGAAACTTCAATCTATGATTGATAACCTTAACTTAGTAATGAGGGAAATACTTACTGGTTTATCTGTTATTAGAGCATTTAGTACAAGCAAACATGAAGAAGAGAGATTTGATGAAGCAAATCAAAGATTCATGAAAACAAACCTTTTTGTAAATAGAGCGATGGCATTTATGATGCCAATAATGATGTTTATTATGAATGGAGTTGCTGTACTTATTGTCTATAAGGGTGCTTATGGAATAGATGAAGGCTCTATGCAAGTTGGTGATATGATGGCATTTATACAATATGCTATGCAAGTTATTATGTCATTCCTTATGATATCTATGGTATCTATTATGATTCCTAGAGCAGCAGTATCAGGTGATAGAATAAATGAAATATTACAAACAAAATCAAGTGTTAATGATCCAGAAGTTTCTAAAGCTGATGAGAGTAACAATAAGGGTGAAATTATATTTGATAAGGTTTCATTTAAATATGAAGATGCAAGTGAAGACGTATTAACTGATATAAGTTTTACTGCAGGTAAAGGTAAGATAACAGCGATAATTGGAAGTACAGGTAGTGGTAAATCAACTCTTGTAAATCTTATTCCGAGATTCTTTGATGTTACTGATGGAAGCATAACTATTAATGGTGTAGATGTTAGAGATGTGTCTCAAGAAGAACTAAGAAGAAAAATAGGATATGTGCCTCAAAAGAGTGTGCTTTTCTCTGGTGATATAGATTCTAATATTAGATTTGGTAATGAGGATGCTAGTAGTGAAGAAGTTGATGAAGCTGCACGTATAGCGCAAGCTACAGAATTTATTAGTGAGAAACCAGATGGATTGGAGACGTCAATATCACAAGGTGGTAGTAATGTAAGTGGTGGACAAAAGCAAAGATTATCTATTGCAAGAGCAATAGCAAGACATCCAGAAGTATATATATTTGATGATTCGTTCTCGGCATTAGATTTTAAGACAGATGTTGCACTTAGAAAAGAATTAGGTAAAGTTACAAAAGAGAGTATAGTTTTTATAGTTGCACAAAGAATAAGTACTATACTTCACGCAGATCAGATTATAGTATTAGATGATGGTATGGTAGCAGGAATTGGTAATCACAGTCAACTTATGAGAGATTGTGAAGTATATCAACAAATAGCTGCATCTCAACTTAGTGAAGCAGAGTTAGCTTCTAATACTAAGGAGGTGAATCCAAATGAGTAATGATAAACACAATAAACCTAAAAGAGGACCTATGGGTGGTGGCCCTGGTCATGGAATGATGCCTGGTGAAAAGGCAAAAGATTTTAAGGGAACAATGGGAAAACTATTTAAGCATATGAAAAGTTATGTAGTATGGTTAGTTATAGTACTTATAGTTGCCATTGGAAGTACAATTTTTAGTGTTGTTGGACCTACTATATTAGGTGATGCTACTACTGAAATATTTAATGGATTAGTAAATAAGATATATGGAACAGGTGGTATTGATTTTACTAAGATAGGTGAAATATTAATAAAATTAATGTGTTTGTATGTTGCTAGTTTGCTGTTTTCTTTAGTACAAGGATTCATTATGACTAGAGTATCTAATGCAGTAACATATAAGCTTAGAAAAGAACTATCTGAGAAGATAAATAGAATGCCTATGAAATATTTTGAAAGCAGAAGTGTAGGTGATATCTTATCAAGAGTAACTAATGATATTGATACATTAGGAATGAGCCTTAATCAAAGTTTTACTCAAATGATTACATCAGTAACCATGTTAATTGGTGTATTGATTATGATGGTGAGAATTAACTTGTTAATGACAGGAGCTTCTTTCGTTGTTATACCATTATCTATGATTTGTATGATGGTAGTAGTTAAGTTTTCACAGAAGCATTTTAAGAATCAACAGAAGTATCTTGGTGATATTAACGGTCAAATTGAAGAAGTATATTCTGGACACAATATAGTTAAAGTATTTAATAAAGAAGAATCTTCTATAGAAGATTTTGTTGAGATAAATAACAAACTATATGAATCAGCATGGAAATCACAAGCTATATCAGGTGTAATGATGCCTATCATGGGTTTTGTAGGTAATGTAGGCTATGTATTAATAGCTATATTAGGTGGTGTGCTTGCTGCAAAAGGAACTATTCAAGTTGGACAGATTCAATCATTTATACAATATATTAGAAGCCTTAATCAGCCAATCCAACAGATGGCTCAGATAACTAATCAATTACAATCTACAGCAGCTGCTGCTGAAAGAGTGTTTGAGTTCTTAGAAGAAGAGGAAGAGGATCAGACTGTAGAGAATCCGGTTGATATTACAGAACTAGAGGGAAATGTTGAATTTAAAAATGTTAAGTTTGGATACGATGAAGATAAGATTATTATAAATGATTTTTCTGCCAAAGTTACAGAAGGACAACGTATTGCTATAGTTGGACCTACAGGAGCAGGAAAGACTACTATGGTTAAACTTCTTATGAGATTTTATGATGTTAATGATGGGGCTATATTGGTAGATGGTCATAATATTAAAGACTTTAATAGAAGTGAACTTAGAGAAATGTTTGGAATGGTACTTCAAGATACATGGTTATTTAATGGAAGTATTATGGATAATATCAAATACGGTAAGCTAGATGCTACTGAAGAAGAAGTTATTGCAGCATCCAAAGCAGCACATGCTCATCGTTTTATAAGTACTCAACCAGATGGCTATAATATGGTATTAAATGAAGAAACAAGTAATATATCACAAGGACAAAAACAGTTATTAACTATTGCAAGAGCAATACTTGCAGATCCTAAGATATTAATACTTGATGAAGCAACAAGTTCTGTTGATACAAGAACAGAAGTTAGAATTCAAAGAGCCATGCATAATCTTATGAAGGGTAGAACAAGTTTTATAATAGCACATAGATTATCAACTATTAGAGATGCAGATCTTATATTGGTAATGAAAGATGGAGATATTATTGAGCAAGGAAGTCATGATGAATTAATGTTGCAAGATGGATTCTATAAGGAATTATATAATTCACAATTTGAAGAAGCAGTATAGAGTAGTTAATAAGATTTATAATATAAAAAAGAGTCCTACACTATATCATCATTCATTAGAATGGAAGATATAGTGTAGGACTCTTTTTATGTATTCTTATATTTTTTATACTAATTTTTTAATGGCTTCTTCTCTTGTCATTTCTAAGAAATCTACAGGAGGAATCTCTATTAATGTATAACAACCAGGTTGTTGTCTCATAGCTGCACGAGCAGAACATACTAGAACTTGAGCAGTAAGAGCAGGGTTGTTGATTTTCATGCTAAATTCAAAAATTTGATTGTGTGTTATACCAGATACACCTTTACGTTCAATGTGAACACCATGTCCAACATCCATAATTGCACTAATATCTGAAACGGCTGTTACATATGTTTCATCATGAGAAAAATAATCATCTTCTTTAATCCATTTTGTAACTTGCTCAAGAGTATAACCATCTTTTAACTCAACATAAACCATTCTTCTGTGAATTCCAGTTCCTGTTGGAATAGTAACAGATAGAGCATCAGCTACACCTTCGATTGCTTTTACGGCAACAGAGTGTCCCATTGACATTCCGGGTCCGAAATCGGTATATGTAACACCCTTTGGTGCCATAGCCTCCATTAATGTACGAACTACAGAATCGCTACCAGGATCCCAGCCAGCAGCTGTAATTGCCATAGAATTACCTTCTTTAGCAGCATTGTTAAGTCTTTCTCTTGTTTCTAAAATGCTTGTATGTATATCATAACTGTCTACAGTACAGATTCCTTGCTTCAATAAGCGTTCTGCTGTTTCAGGAACCATTCTAGTAGGCATAGCAAGAATTGCTACATCAAATTTTGAAAGTTCACTCATATCAGATACGATTGTATATCCGTTCATTGTTTTTCCAGCCGAAGAACGACCAACTATTCCAACTAACTCCATATCATTACAACTAAGACAAGCTTCGACTACAGCTTTACCTACGTTGCCACTACCAAATACTGCAACTTTTATCATATTGTTTTCCAACTTTCTTTATAAATTTCTATAACATTATAAAATAAAATAAATAATTCTTCAATGTTTTTTGCAGTTCAGCTATGCATAATCGAGTTTATGGCTGAACTGTAACATAAGTTACAGGTTGACTGTAAAAAAATTATTAATATATATTGACATATATACTAATAAAAATTATAATAAGTGTATTACTAGGGGTATTACAGTTAGGGGGAGACATAATTAAAAATTAAAAACCTTCTTTTCTTCTTTCGAGGCGTAGGTTTCTTCTTTTGATAGCACCTTCCCATTCAGCTTTTTGTGATTCAGTCTCTACTATTAATTTAGGGACTGATGTAGGCAGGTTATTATTATCCATACCTACCATTACAAAATATGCTCTGTTTATGGAATGTCGCATTCCTTTAATATCTTCTACGTATGTGTCTACACGTACTTCCATAGAAGTTTTCCCCGTATAAGTAACATAACCAATAAGAACAATCATGTCATTTACATATGCGCCAGCTTTAAAATTAAGATTATCGATTGCGGCAGTAGTAACTGTAGCACATTCAGAATGTCTTATTGCAACAATGCCAGCTAATTCATCTATCATTTGAAGTAATGCACCACCAAAAAGGCGGCCACCGCCATTTAAATCTTTGGGCTGAATAACATGTACTTGTTCAGTTTTTGAAAATTCAACAGTTTTATTAGTCATACATTTACAAACTTTCTAAAATTATATGGTAATAATAGTATACCATATACACTAGACTCGAAAGCACAATCTTTACATTGACTTCGAAAATACCTCAGTCAATTACAAGATACGGCTACAACTAGGCTCGCCAAAACCTCGCCAAGTTCTCTGCCAGTCGTCAAGTGTATAGGTATGCATTCTTACTAAACTCGAGAATACAATCTTTTCATTGGTTTCGACAAAACATCAACCAATTACAAGATACGGCTACGACTAGGTTCGGAAACACCTCACCAAGTTCTCTGCCAGTCGTTAAGTAATAATAGTATACCACAATAATTGTATTATAAAATACAACATTAAGAATCGGAGGAAAATATATTGAAAGAAAAAGTAATTTCAAAACCTAGTGTAGGGTATAGCATTTTGGTAGGATTATTAGTAGGTTTTTGTGAATGTGTAATTATACTTACTATATATTTAATTAAAGGAGAAGTGATGACATATCCATATATAAAATTAGGTATAGTTATATTCTCTATAGTTTTTACAATTTTGGCAAATACATTATGGCGAAAACTTGTATTATTTGAAAGTGAGATAATATATACAAATGTACTTGGAATATCAAAAACATTACATTTGAATTCTGTAGGGAAAGCACGAATTAATTTGGATAATGAAAGCTTTGAAATTTATAATATGGACATGAAAAAGTTTTGTGATTTAGATAAGGGGATGACTAATGTCAATGAATTAAAAAAAGCATTGCTTGACAAAGGAGTTATTGTTGAAAATAAAGATGCTGTGGCAGATGGACTTGGATTCAAGACTTTATATCATTCTATTGAAAAACGAAATGCACCATTGGAAGAGAATGAAAATATTAAGAGAAAATAGTAATTGAAAGATTAAATAAATGGGGGAGCTTATGAATAATTATATACAGTTATCAAAGAAATATTTAATTAACAATAAGAGTAGAACAATAAACAGTATTTGTGGTATTGCGCTTTCGGTGGCTCTTTTATTTGGTATGTTGACCTTATATATGTCAATAAGAGATTGTAGCAAGAAGGTTAATGAGTGGGTTAACGGTTCTAATGAAATAGAAGTGTACAGCATTGATGGGAAAACATATAAGGATATAGTTAATGATAGTAAAATAAAAGATATAGTATTAATTAATTCTTTAAGTAATATAGAAAAATACATAATAGATGAATATTCGTATGATATACCTGTAGACTATATTTATTGTGATGAAGTTAGTGAAGTAAAAGAAGATATGTTAGGCATTACTTTAATGGAAGGGACTTATCCTCAAAATAGTAATGAAATAATTCTATCCAATGATGCAATGAGAAATTATAGAGACTGTCAGATAGGAGATAAAATATTCCTTGAGACAACTGAAAAAGAATACACATTAACAGGTGTTTTTAGTATAAATAGTATGAATCTATATGGTTATCAAGAGGAATTAGAGGCATATACCATAATAGATAAAGGCAATCAACCTAAATATTGCACTGCTAATATAAAATTAAAATATAGAAATAATGTAGAAAAAGATTATTTATATTTAATGAATGAATATAAATTGGATGCTGAGCTCTCTACTGTAGGATATGCATATTATTCTTCGGATATGGCCATGGCATCGTCTCTACTAGAATACATATTATTGTTTTTTGCATTTTCATTTATATATTTTTTGTCAGCATTTATTATAAGAAATTCATTTATGATATCCATAGCAGAGAGAACAAAAGATTATGGAGTCCTTAGATGTGTTGGTATGTCCAAAAAGCAATTGAGAAGGATTCTACTGTGTGAGGGATTGATGTTAGGTAGTATAGCTAGCGTATTAGGTGTTGTTATATCATATATAGGATTATGGGTTATAAGATTATTGGCAACAGGATTGATAAAAGATCTAGGGTATAATGACTTTTTCTACATAGGATTATTTCCTAAAGCAGTTGTATTAACGTTGGTATTTTCTATAATAATAATATTGTTTGCCCTTATTGAACCAGCGAGGGTAGCGTTACTAATTACACCAATAGATGCTATATTAGGTAGAAAATCAGTTAAGAAAGAGAAGATATTACGAATCAAAAATTTATTTATAATAAGAAAGTTACTAGGTATAGAAGGTGAATATGCTTATAAAAATATAAGGAGAAATAGAGGTAAATTTGTATCAACTTGTGTTGGAATGACTATAAGCATTATACTTTTTGTTGGAGTAACATCGATATCGGATAGTGTAGAAAATCTATTTGTGACAGAAGATATAGTATATGATGGAGAGATGTATGATGCTAAGAGTTATAGTGAAAGAACTTTGGGTATATTTAATTATACAGAAGGTATAGATTTAGCAGATTATATTGATGAGATAAAACAGATAAAAGAAATAGATAATGTTACACTTATATATGAAAGATTGAATTACTGTGGAGATGAAAAATTATGCAAATATAAAAGTAAAAAAAATATAGCTATACAAATGAAAGGATATTTAGAAAATGAAATAAATAACCTTAAAAAATATGTTGTAGAAGGCAATATAGATTATGAGGCAATGGGAGAAGATGATGTAATTTTATATAATTATTCTAAGAAAGAATATGTTGATGAAAACAATAATATTGTGACATCTGATATGAAGTTATCCTCTATAGAAGTGGGTGATACAATTAAAGTACCTGATGAAAAGATGATAATTAAATTTATTGAAGAGAATAATAATGAAAAATATGGAGACAAAATTAATGAAATTATAGAATATTCCAAACAACTGGTTAGTGATGGATATTATAATGAAGTTACAGTGATAGCGATTATAGATAATGATGATGTATCAAATAGAGGTGGTCTAATTAACGATTCTCCTATGCTTATATTTAATAGAGAAGGGTATATAAAAAACGCATCTCAAGGAGAAACTGATGGTTCTCGTGTCCTTTTTAGTATTGATTCAGCATCTTCTTATGAAAATGTGAAAGAATATGTTTCTTATAATAGAGATATTGCTTTTGTTGATTTATATGGATATATGCGTGGCGAATTTACAGTTTTAAAGTGTGTTAAATACATATTGTATATAGTTATAATTATTATAATGTTTATTTGTATGTTTAATTTAATGAATAACTTGAATTCAAATATAATACTTAGAAAAAAAGAATTAATAACATATAGATTAGTTGGTATGAGCAAGAAGCAAGTTAATAAATTGTTAATTATCGAAGGTAATATGGCGGCAGTAATATCGACTATAGTGGGCAGTATAATTGGATGTAGTATAGGATATGGTATTGTTAAATTAATGATGGAATCTATAAGTGGTATTCATTTTAAAATTCCAATAGTACCAATATCGATTGCATTTGTATTTACGGTAGGAATATCTATGTTGGCTACATGGTCAGTAATAAGAAAATCAAAGGACATATAATAAATTATAAAATTCAAGGAGGGGTATTATGAAAGTAATTAGTATTAGTAATCTATCAAAAATTTATGGAAAAAATGAATCAGAGGTTAAGGCAGTAGATGAGGTGTCGTTAGATATTGAGTTAGGTCAATTTGTTGCTATTGTAGGTGCATCAGGTTCAGGTAAATCAACACTATTACATATGATAGGAGGAGTTATAGAGCCGACGACTGGAGACGTTGAAGTTGATGGATATGATGTATATAAGTTAAATGATGATAGAAGATCGGCATTTAGAAGAAGGAAAGTAGGCTATGTATTACAAGACTATAGTCTAATTCCTGTACTTACTGCTTATGAGAATATAGTTATGCCTATAATGCTAGATAAGAAAAAACCTGAAAATGATTATATAGATGAGATAGTAGATATATTAGGATTAACAGAGAGAAAGGAACATCTTCCTAATCAATTATCAGGTGGTCAACAACAAAGAGTAGCTATAGGACGAGCTTTAGCAAATAAACCATCAGTTGTGTTAGCGGATGAGCCAACAGGTAATCTTGATAAGAAAAATGGTGTTGAGATAATGAATATGCTTATTGATTGTGCTAAAAAGTATAAACAAACCTTAGTAGTAGTTACTCATGATATGGATATTGCTAATATGGCAGATAGAATTATTACAATATCAGATGGTAAAATTACCAACGATAAGGTAAATGCACATGAATAATTACGTAAAATTAGCTGTTAATTATATGCGTAATAATAAGAATCGTACAATTAATACTATATGTGGCATATCTCTTGCAGTAGCATTATTTTTTGGTATGGTAACATTATATATGGCAGTTAAGTTGTGTAATAGAGCAGTTAATGAATGGATTTATGGTAGTAGTGAATTGTATATAAGTGATATTGATGGTGATACATATAAAAAGTTAGTTGATGATGATAAAGTAGATGATATATTGCTTGTGAGTGACTATTTATATAAAGAATATAACCAGATTAGATTAAGTGAGGAACCTAGTAATTATGGCATGAGTTATTGTGAAGTAGGTGAGATTAAAGAAAATTTGATGGGGATTACTTTGCAAAAAGGAGAGTACCCAACAAATAGTAACGAAATAATATTATCGTATGAATCGTTACGCCAGTTACCAGATGCGCAAATAGGGGATACGATTAATGTATATTTCGAGAAGTATGAATATAATCAAGAAGACACTGATGAAGATTATAAGAATAAGAGAAAGATAGAGACTAGAGAATATACATTAGTAGGTATATATGATGTTAATAATGTTTATTATGAGACGTATATAGGGATGCCTGGTGGATATTCTATAATAGATAGGGATAATCAACCTGCTTATTGCGAGGCAAACATAAAATTAAAAAATAGAAATAATATAGAAAAAGATTTGAAGTATATAAGTGAAAAATATGGCATTTGGGTAGGATTTAATCAGGTTGGTAAAGATTATTCTATTGAAATGGATGAGATATCATCTTTGTTAGAGTATGTGCTATTAGTTTTTGCTTTTTGGTTTATTTTTGTTGTGTCTGTTTTTATTATAAGAAATTCATTTATGATATCTGTTGCAGAAAGAACAAAAGACTATGGCATACTTAGATGTATTGGAATGTCAAAAAAACAATTAAGAGGAATGCTCGTATATGAAGGATTGATATTAAGTTCTATATCAATAGTAATTGGAATTGTAATATCTTATATTGGAATGTTTAGTATGAGAATAGCATTTGATGGAATAGTAAAGGGTTTAGGTTATGGTGACTTTTTTAATATAAGTTTATATCCTAGAGCGATAGTTATCACCATAATATTTGTGGCGATTGCGGTATTGTTTTGTCTTATTGAACCAGCGAGGGTTGCATGCTTAATCACACCGATAGAGGCTATAAGAGGAAAGAAAACAGTTGCGAAAGAAAAAATGTATCGATCTAAGAATACATTTCTAATCAGAAATATATTTGGAATAGAAGGAGAATATGCTTGGAAAAATATAGTACGTAATAGGGGTAAATTTATATCTACCTGTATTGGAATGGCGCTAAGTGTTTTACTGTTAGTGGGAATGAGTTCAACACAGACTGTTGTTAAGAGAATATTCAATATGGAAGAGATTATATATGACGGACAAATCGAATATATAATGTCGATAGAGTGTTGGGGGATATTTTATGATCCTAATAATGTAGATTTTGTAGATTATATAGAAGATATTCAACAATTGAATGGTGTAAAAAATACTACGTTAGTATATGAGGTGATTGATTATGCGGCGGATGAAAAATTAGGTAAAGCTAGCGGAAAAGAGAGTAATATAATAGGCATGTCTGGATATGCAGAGCCTGAGATAGAAAAAATAAAAGAGTACTTGGTAGAGGGTAATATTGATTATAACTCTATGAGTGAAGATGAAGTTATAGTGCGTAATTATTCTAAGAAAACATATTATGATGAAAAAGGTGAATTACAAGAAATATTAATAAAGTTATCAGATATAAAAGTAGGGGATACTATTAAACTAGCTGATAAGAAGAAAATGGAGGAGTATATAAAATCTCATCAAGAAATGGAAGAAGGAAAAAGTAAAATAGATGATTATACTCAATACGCCAAAGATCTTGTGAATCAAGGATATTATAACGAGGTTACAGTTGTGGCAATAGTTAGTGAAGATGATGCTGAAACTAGGGGTATATATAATGAACAATCATATGTAAATATAGTGTTTAATAGAGATGGGTATTTTAAACATGCTTCATTGGGAAAACCGTATGGTTCCAAAGTTTTATTTAGTGTTGATGATGAGTATTCTTTTGATGCAATTAAGGATTATGTTTTTAAACAAGAAGGAATTTCATACTATGATTACTATGATGAAGTTCGTACTAATTTTACGGTATTAACGGCAATTACATATATTTTGTATGTAGTGGTAGGAATGATATTGCTTATCTGTATGTTTAATATGATGAATAATCTAAACTCTAATATTGTGCTTAGAAAGAGAGAATTAGAGACTTATAGAATAGTGGGAATGAGTAAAAAACAGATTAATAAACTCTTAATTATAGAGGGGACTATGGCAGCCATAATTGCGAGTATAATTGGTGGCATATTAGGAAGTGTAATAGGTTACGGAGTATATAGACTTTTATCAGAATCTATGGAGAGGGTGTATTATAGATTACCTATTGGTGCAATATTGATTTCCTTCGTGTTAACAATAGGTATATCTATAGTGGCAACGCAGTCGATAATAAAGAAATCAAAAGATATATAATGCTACATGATAGTGTAAAGTGAACTATGAAAAAGCATAATTGAAAAAATAGGCTCAAATGAACCTTGAAATTTAAAATGTGATAAGTTTTGGTGACGTACGCCACCCTTGACTGCACTAAAAAGTAATGCTCTGATAGTTATATCGA
>JAVBSS010000005.1:0-35257 GCA_031556525.1 Lachnospiraceae bacterium | reverse complement strand
AGGGATAACCACTAAATATAAGCATTGTAAGCGATTACCCTTTAAGGTTTGAATTAATTTTAATTTTTCAGGCTCAACAGTTGTAAAGCCAGTATATATATTAAGTATGCTTCCAAATATAGCAAGAGATATGGCACATACGATTATAGTCTTTGTTGTAGCACCTAACCATACAATAAGCAAAGGTGCAAGAGCAGATTTTGGTAAACTATTTAATACTACTAAATATGGTTCTACTATTTCTGATAATTTAGGATTCCACCATAATACAACAGATAATAATAAGCTAAAAATTATAACTAATAAAAATCCTATAAAAACTTCTAATAGGGTAATGCCTATGTGGGTAATTAAGGATTTATTCACTAGCATATCAACAAAGCATATAGCAATTTTGCTAGGGCTACAAAATACAAAGGAATTTATTATTTCTAATCTAGCACATACTTCCCATAAACCTAAGAAGATAACAAATATTAGCCATTGATAAAGCTTAATTGAGTTAGAATATTTTTGTTCCTGTTTTAAATATTCTCGTTGTTCAGTTGAGATAGAAGTGGATTTTAGTGAATGTTTAATTTTCCTGTTCATTTTCTACCTCCTGCCAAAGTATATTAAAGTAGTCTTTGAATTCAGGAGCATTTCTAGCTTTTCTAGGTGTTTTATCAGGACAAGTAAGGTTAATAGTCATTGTATTTTTTATTGTTCCAGGACGATGTGATAATACAATTATTCTATCCGCCATGCTGACAGCCTCGGATAAATCGTGAGTAACTAATATAGTTGTAATGTTTTGCTCTTTTATAATGGAGCCAATATCATCTGATACATTAAGTCTGGTTTGATAATCTAAAGCACTAAAGGGTTCGTCAAGTAGTAGTATTTCAGGCGAGAGGGCTAAAGTTCGTATTAGAGCAACTCTTTGTCTCATACCACCAGATAAATGTTTAGGATAGGAATCTTTAAATTCCCATAAACCGTAGGTTTTTAACATGCTATTTATTTTGTCTATAGCATTTGAATCAAGCTTCTTTTGGATTTCTAGTCCGAGGGTTATATTTTTATATATTGTTCTCCATTCAAGTAAGTGGTCTTTTTGAAGCATATAACCAAAGGTACAATCTGTTTCTCTAATAGGTATTTTATTAATTTGTATATCGCCAGTGCTTATTGGGATTAACCCTGCAATAATATTTAGGAGTGTTGATTTTCCGCATCCAGATGGACCTACAATGGATACAAATTCTCCCTGTGACACTGAAAAATTAATGTCACGTAATGCTAAGGTTTCGCCAGCAAGAGTATGGTAAGTATAACTTACATTGGATAGTTCCAGTACTGGCTTACTCATATATATACCTCCTTAAAGTCATATACTATAAAATATGCATAATAAATTTAAAAGTTTTAATAATATATAAAATATTTTCTTATATGAAGAAAAATGTTGAAAATGTTATTAAAATGGCAAAGTTTGACTAAAAAGGTTGGTGTAAAATAGTAAAAGTTATGATTACGGTACAATATATTGTAAGAAAATCTAAAATATAAATACATGTTGTGGAGGCAGGAAAAACCAGAAAAATAGAGGGTTGACAGTAGTTTTAAACAATGATTTAATAGGGTTTACCCCCTTGTTTAGTAACATAATTAAAAATAAGGTGTATATAATAGTAAGATAATAACATATATAAAATAGAGGTTATATTTATGAGTTCAAATGATGTACATAACAGCATTGTTAGAAGAAAGAGAATACAACTATATAAAAAAGTCATAGTAAGTGCTTTTTTGCTATGCCTAACATTGCCATTCATACTCACTATAAGTATGTTTATAAAAGTGCGTCAATTAGAAACTAGAGTAGACTTTTTGGTTGAGAATAAGATAGATACGAAATATACAACATTTGCTAGTAGTGCACCAGTTGAGACACAGCCGTTGACTATGCCTTATGGAACTGAGAGTGAAGAGCATAATGTAGGAAATCTAGAAAATATAGAACAAGATGTTTCAGAAACAAAAAAAGTATATCTAACATTTGATGATGGACCGAGTATATATACGGATGAGATACTAGACATATTAGCAGCAAATAATGTTAAAGCTACATTTTTTGTTATTGGAAGAGAAGATGAATCTTATTGGCCATATTATCAACGAATAGTAGATGAAGGTCATACATTAGGAATGCATAGTTATACACATGTATATTGTGATATATATTCTTCAAAAGAAGCTTTTATTAATGATGTAGATACTTTATCTGATTTCTTGTATGATAGAACAGGTATTAGAAGTAAGATTTACAGATTCCCAGGTGGCAGCAGTAATTCAGTATGCAATGTTCCGATGGAAGAGTTAGTAGAGTACTTAGATGAACAAGATATAGACTACTATGATTGGAATGCGCTTAATGGAGATGCTGTGTCCAAGGATTTATCAGCATGGAAGTTAGTAGATAACATTATGTATGATGTGAGAAAACATGAGAATTCAATTGTTCTTATGCATGACTTACAGTCTAGGCATACAACAGTAGAGTCATTACAGTTATTAATTGATACACTCAAGAGTGAAGGGTATGAGATATTGCCAATAGATGAAAATACTCCAGTTATACAACATAGAACATTTGATTATGAAGATTAGAGATAGTGCTGTAGATGTTATATTATATAATATCTATGGCATTTTTTTGTTTGGTGTAAAATATTTGTAAGGATAATGTCAAATATAATCGAATCTATTGCCCTCTAGGTATCAAAGTTGTATTATAAACATGTTGGAATAATAAATCGTGAGGTTGAACAAATGACATATAAAGAATCACTAGAATATATTGAAGAAAAAAATAATTTAGGAAGTGTATTAGGCTTAGAAATTATTACTGAGCTATTAAATAGATTAGATAATCCTCAAAATAAAATAAAGGTAATACATATAGCAGGAACTAATGGTAAAGGATCTATATTATCTTATGTAGAGAGTATTTTAATTGAATCAGGTTATAGAGTTGGAAGATACGTATCCCCTACCATATTTACTTATTTAGAGAGATTTCAAATTAATGGTATATATATAAGTGAAGATAGTTTTGCAAAATATATAACAATTATACAAGATGTTATAACTAATATGATAGCAGATGGATACCCTAGTCCGACTTCCTTTGAAATAGAAACGGTAATAAGTTTCTTATATTGTATGGATGAGAATGTTGACTATATGTTATTGGAAACAGGTATGGGTGGTAGATTGGATGCTACAAATGTTGTAGCATCGCCTACTTGTGAAGTTATAGCATCTATTAGTATGGATCACATGAGTTTTCTAGGTGATACATTAGAGAAAATAGCTATAGAAAAATCAAAGATAATCAAGAAAAATACTATATGCGTTTCTTATGATAACCAAGAGGTTGTTAATAAAGTTATTGAAGAGGAATGTGATAGACAGAATACAGAAGTAATATTTACTAATGCTAATAAACTTGAAATATTAGAAGAGAATATAGCAGGAACAAGATTTATATATAAAGATAATGAATATCACATAGAAATGATAGGAATCCATCAAGTATATAACAGTATAACAGCTATAGAGGTAATTGATGCAATATGTAGAGTAGATAATATTAGTAATATAAATTATAACCGAATATATGTAGGTCTTAGGAAAACAAACTGGCAGGGGAGATTTGAGATTATAAATGAAACCCCAATAGTTATTAGAGATGGAGCTCATAATGTAGACGCTGCAAAAAGTGTTGCAAATGCAATAGAAAAGCATTTTACAAATAAGCGAATTGTTTATATAATAGGAATGTTAAAGGATAAGGAATATGATAAGGTTCTTAATATAACAGGAAAGTATGCCAATATTATATATACGATAACAGCTCCAGGGATTAGAGGACTTGATAGCAAAGTGCTATGTGAGTCAGCAAGGAAGTATAACAGTGATGTTAGAGACAGAGGAGATATTGATATTAACCTAGTATTGAAAGAAGCTATATTAGAAGCTGGAGAAGATGGTGTAGTTATAGTCTTTGGTTCATTATCATATATAGGAAATATTTCTTGCTTTAACCAAAATTAAGTCGTGTGGAGAATAGGATAATGGATAGAGTTAATAAGCTAATAAAGGATGTAGATTTTGTTAAATACACATCTATAAATAAGGAACTAGAAAAAGATAGAGTATTTTGTAGACATGGTATAGAACATTCTTTAGATGTGGCAAGAATATTATATATATTAGTATTAGAGAATAGTTTGGATATTAGTAAAGATATTATATATGCAGCAGCTCTATTACATGATATTGGAAGATATGCTCAGTATGAAGCTAACATTTCACATCATCAAGCAGGAGCTGATATAGGCAGAAGATTATTAGATAGATATGATTTTACTAATGAAGAAATAGATATAATATGTGATGCAATAGCTTCACACCATTCTATGGAAGAAGACAATAATACACTTAAGTCATTATTGTATAAAGCAGATAAGATATCAAGAAATTGTTTCGATTGTGGAGCATATGAAGACTGTTATTGGGATATACAACTTAAAAATAGTGGCATTAAATATTAGTAACATGAGGAGATACACATGAATATAGGTAAATACTATTTTGATACAGAAAATGAAACATATATAATGGGAATTCTTAATGTTACTCCGGATTCTTTTTCTGATGGTGGAAAATATAATAGTATAGACTTAGCACTTACACAAGTAAAACATTTAATAGATAGTGGAGCAGATATTATAGATATAGGTGGAGAATCTACTAGACCTGGGCATGTAGAGATTTCTTGTGAGGAAGAGATTGAAAGAGTATGTCCTATAATAGAAGCAATAAGTGAACATTTTGATATTCCAATATCATTAGATACATATAAAAGTCAGGTTGCCAAGGCTGGATTAATAGCAGGAGCAGATTTAATAAATGATATATGGGGACTTAAATGGGATAACAAGATGGCAGATGTTATAGCCAAGTATAATGGTGCTTGTTGTATTATGCATAATAGAAGAGATATGAATTACTCTAATATAGTTGAAGACGTTATAAGTGACTTAGAAGAGAGTATTAGTATAGCAAAAGCATCTAACATGGATATGAATCAAGTAATGGTAGATCCAGGGATTGGTTTTGCAAAGGATTTGGATATGAACTTATCAGTGATGAAACATGTTGGAAGACTTAAAGACTTAGGGTATCCAATATTATTAGGTACATCTAGAAAATCTATGATTGGATTAGCACTTGATTTACCTGTAAGCGAAAGAGAAGAAGGAACACTAGTAACAACTGTTTTAGGATATGAAGCAGGATGTTCATTTTTTAGAGTACATAATGTTGAAGCTAATTTAAGAGCTATCAATATGGCAAAGGCAATATATAGAGCAATATAGAAAAGGAGGAGCAACACATGGATTTTATTAGTATTTCAAATCTAGAAATATTTGCACATCATGGAGTGTTTGAGGAAGAAAATACATTAGGACAAAAGTTTTTGATATCTTGTAAGTTGTTTTTAGATACCAAAGAGGCTGGTAAGACTGATGAATTATCAAAATCAATAGACTATGGTAGTGTGTGTCATGCAATAAAACATTTAATGGAGAACACAACTCATAAATTAATTGAATCAGTTGCAGAAGAGATTGCTAATCATTTGTTACTACATTTTGAATTAATTGAATCAGTTGAGATAGAAGTTAAGAAACCATGGGCTCCAATTCTATTACCAATTGATACTGTGTCAGTAACAATACATAGGGGATGGCATACAGCCTATCTTAGTATAGGTTCTAATATAGGAGATAAAGAGGGTTATCTAGATCTTGCAATTGATAAATTAAATGAGGACAAATATACAAAAGTCACAAAGGCATCAGAGTATATAGAAACAGAGCCTTATGGAAATGTAGAACAGGAGAATTTCTTGAATGGTTGTTTGGAGATTCATACATTAAGAACACCAATGGAATTGTTAGACCTTGTTGGAAGTATTGAAACAGAGGCTAAGAGAGAGAGAATAATACATTGGGGGCCAAGAACCTTAGATGTAGACATTTTAACTTATGATAGAGAAATTATTAGTGAAGAAAATCTAATAGTGCCTCATATTGAGATGTGTAAGAGAGAATTTGTGTTAGAGCCATTAGTGACAATAGCACCATATTATAGACATCCTATCTATAACAAAACAATAAAGGAATTATTAGAGGATTTACAGGGAGAGTAAGATGAGAGACTTAAGTTTGGTACGAGAAGACATAGATAAAGTCGATAGAGAAATAATTGATTTATTAGAAAAACGTATGGGATTAGCCCTTGAGGTGGCTGAATATAAGAATTCAACGGGTAAACCTATATATGATAAACAAAGAGAAGATGAAAAAATTGATAAGATAAGAGGTATGGCAAGTACAGAGTTCAATGCAGAAGCATTAGCAGAGATATTCTTACAGATCATGTCTATTAGTAGAAGATATCAATATAGTGTAATAGGTGATAATGATGGCTATATTGATGGTTTATATACAAAAGTGGATAAGTTAGATATAGATAATGATACTCGCGTAGTGTACCAAGGAGTAGAAGGTGCATTTAGTGAGCAAGCGTGTAACGAATATTTTGGAAAAGATGCTAATAGTTATAATGTCGCTGCATTTGAAGATGTCATGATTGAATTAGATAATGGTAACGCTAAGTATGGAATACTGCCTATTGAAAATTCTACGGCAGGATTTGTTAATGGAATATATGATTTGCTAGTTAGATATGACTTAACCATTGTTGACGAACATATTATTAAAGTGGATCAAGCTTTATTAGGAGTACACGGAGCTACAATAGAAGATATTAAAACTGTATACTCACACCCACAAGGATTATTACAGACTAAAGACTTTTTGGATAAATATAATTGGGAGCAAATCAGTATGTCCAACACAGCATTAAGTGCCAAGTTAGTAAAAGAAAAGGCAGATAAATCAAAAGCAGCAATAGCAAGTGCTAGAAATGCCCAATTATATAATTTAGATATTATAAGGCCAGCAATAAATGGCGAGAAAAATAATTCTACAAGATTTGTAATTGTCACTAAGAAAAAAATATATACAAGTAGTGCAAAGAATATTGGCATTAGCTTTTCACTAGCTCATGAGAGTGGAAGTTTATATAATATATTAGCTCATTTCATATTTAACAATATAAGTATGACAAGTATTGAATCTATCCCTTGTCCTAATAAGGATTGGGAATATGAATTCATAGTATCTTTTGAAGGTAATCTTGGCCAAGATAATGTTAGAAATGCCCTTAAAGGTATAAAAGAAGAATCTACAGGATTTAAAATATTAGGAAATTACTAAAGTTATAATAGACGGAAAGTAGGTGGAGTATGGCATACAAGACATTTGCAGCAATTGATGTAGGTTCAAATGACGTATCTATGAAGATATTTGAAGTTACAGCAAGAAAAGGTTTTAGAGAATTAGATTATGTAAGTAACATGATCGAGCTTGGAAGCGGGACATATAAGAATGGACGAATAGAAAATGATATTCTAGATGAACTGTGTGAAATACTTTTAAAATTCAGAAAAAAAATGAAAGAGTATAATGTAGTGGATTATATTGCGTATGCTACAAGTGCTATTCGTGAAGCAACAAATAGTCAAATGATACTTGATAGAATAAAGAGAAAAACAGAATTCACAGTAACGATTTTAGGTAATGCTGAACACAGATTTATGATGTATAAGGGATTATCAGCAAAATATGAAAATCTAGGTGAAATAGTAGAGAAAAATACAGCCCTTGTAGATATTGGCGCAGGAAGTGTTCAGATATCTATATTTGATAAGGAACAGTTAAGTATAACTCAAAATATTCCGATTGGTTCAGTTAGAGTAAGAGATTCTTTGTCTACTATGGAGTTTAAGACAACTGATTATTATAAAGTTATTGAAGAATATATTAATGATGAGATAACAACATTTAGAAATATATATCTTAAAGATAAACAACTTAAACAAGTTATTGCAATAGGAGATGAAATTAGTAGCATTATAAAGACTGTTCCTGAATTAAATATCAAAGATTATATATCGTTAGAGCAGTTTACTTATATATATAAGAAGATTATACATTCAAATGTTCAAGATATATCAGTAGAATATGGAATACCATTTGAACAAGCCACTTTGATAATACCTTCAGCCATTGTATATCTAAGTTTCTTAAAGCAATCAAAAGCAGATACTATATGGATTCCGAATATTGTACTATGTGATGGCATAGTTGCTCACTATATGGAAAAAAGCAAGTGGTTGGCAGCAGATAAGAGCTTTGATGAGAATATAATTACGTCAGCACATGCTATAGCTAAGAGATATAGATGTAGCAAGACACATATTGAAAATGTATCAGAGATAGCACTTAAAATATTTGATTCAGTTAAGAGAGTGTATGGACTAGGATTATCAGAGAGAATGCAACTGGAGGTTGCAGCGATACTTCAAGATTCAGGTAAGTATATTAATATGAATGATAGTGCTAACAACTCATACAATATAATACTATCAACTGAGATTATTGGTTTATCTATGACAGAGAAATCAGAAATTGCTAACGTGGTTAAATATTTAACAATGTATTTACCTTCTTATGAAAAGGTGAAGAGTGAGTTTGGTGATTGTAATTATGTAAAAGTAGCAAAGTTAGTAGCAATACTTCGAATAGCTAATGTACTAGCAAGAAGTAATAAACAAAAAATTGAGAAATATACAGTATCTATTAGAGAGAAAAATCTAATAATAACAGCAGATACTTTGTTGGACCTTACTTTAGAAGCGGAAATGTTTAGAGGTAAAGCAGACTTCTTTGAACAAGTTTATGGTGTAAGACCAATATTGAGACAAAGGAGGAGCTTATAACATGGGAGATAAGAAAATATATAGTAAGCCAGAATATTATTATAATAGAGAATTAAGTTGGTTAGAATTTAATTATAGAGTTCTTAGTGAGGCAAAAGATAAGAAAATTCCTCTATTTGAGAGAATAAAGTTTTTAAGTATAACAGCATCTAACTTAGATGAATTTTTTATGGTTAGAGTTGCATCGCTCATGGATTTGGTTCATGCAAATTATACAAAAAAAGATATTGCAGGATTAACTCCAAACGAGCAACTAGAGAAAATATTGCCAGTAGCAAGAAAATTAATGGAGAATCAATATAATACATATAATCGTTCGTTATTACCATTAGTAGAAAAAGAAGGACTTAAGGTAATAAAATCTCATGAAGAATTAAGCGAGAGTCAAGGGAAGTATGTAGACGAGTATTTTGACAAGGCGGTATATCCAGTTCTTACACCAATGGCGGTTGATTCATCAAGACCATTTCCGCTTATCAGAAATAAATCTCTTAATATAGGAGCGCTTGTTGAAGATAGAAAAAATGAAGGAATAGTAGATATTGCTACGGTTCAAGTGCCTTCTGTATTGCCTAGATTCGTTAGAATTCCATCAGAGACAGAGGATATGACAACTATTATTTTACTAGAAGAGATAATAGAGAAGAATATTGATAAGCTATTTTTAAATTTTAAAGTAATATGTGCACATCCATATAGAATAATGAGAAATGCTGACCTTTCTATAGATGAAGATGAAGCGGAAGATTTACTTAAAGAAATACAAAAACAAATTAAGAAGCGTCAATGGGGTGAAGTAATCAAACTTGAAGTAAGTGATTCTATGGACAAGAGATTGCTTAAGGAGCTTAAAAAGCAACTATCAGTAAGTGAGGAAGCAGTATATAAGATTAATGGTCCGATTGAATTAACTTTTTTAATGAAAGTAAATGGAATTGAAGGATTTGAGCATTTGACAGATCCAAAGTATATTCCACAGCCTGTAAAACAACTTAATAAAGATGAAGATATATTTACACAAATAAAACGCAAGGATATATTATTACATCATCCATATGATGAGTTTACACCAGTAGAAGATTTTATTAGTCAGGCAGCGGTAGATCCTAATGTACTAGCAATTAAGCAAACATTATATAGGGTTAGTGGTAATTCGCCAATAGTAGCAGCATTAGCTCTTGCAGCAGAGAATGGAAAGCAAGTTACCGTACTAGTAGAATTAAAAGCAAGATTTGATGAGGAAAATAATATTATATGGGCTAGAAAACTTGAGAAAGCAGGATGTCATGTAATATATGGTCTTGTAGGATTAAAGACACACTCTAAGATTGCATTAGTTGTTAGACGTGAAGAAGATGGAATTAAGAGGTATGTACATTTAGGAACTGGTAACTATAATGATATTACAGCTAAGTTATATACTGATATGGGACTTCTTACAGCTTCAGATCCTATAGGGGAAGATGCAACAGCAGTATTTAACATGTTATCTGGATATTCAGAGCCACCAAGTTGGAATAAATTAATAGTTGCACCTATTTGGCTTAAAGATAAGTTTGTTATGTTTATCAATAGAGAAAGAGATAATGCATTAGCTGGTAAAGAGGCTAAGATAATTGCTAAGATGAATTCGTTATCAGAGCCAAAGGTAATGGCGGCTTTATATGAGGCAGCGGCGGCAGGAGTTAAGATAGAATTAATCATAAGAGGTATATGTTGTTTGAAAACAGGTATACCAGGAGTAAGTGAAAATATTACAGTTCGTTCTATTGTAGGTAATTTCCTAGAGCATGCAAGAATCTTCTATTTCTACAACAATGGATTTGAAGATGTGTATATGGGAAGCGCAGATTGGATGCCACGTAACTTAGATAAGAGAGTTGAGATTATTTTCCCAGTAGAAGATGAGGCGGCTAAGGGTAAGGTTATAGATGTTCTAGAGGTACAACTAGCTGATACTATGAAAACCCATATATTACAACCAGATGGTTCATATGAAAAACTTGATTTAAGGGGTAGAGAGAAAATATCATCTCAAGATGTATTTTGTGAGAGAGCCTATGGACTTGATGAAGATAAAGAAAAAGAACCAGTAAAGAGAGTGTTTGAACCAGTAGAGCATAAGTAATATTAAGGGTATATAGTTAGTAATTTGATGAAAAATAATATTGATTAAGTGTTGACAATGAAGTATCTATATGGTATTATCATATCTGCGTGTTAAATACACAGTAGTCAATACTAATTGACAGTTACAAAGCAGAGTATCCGCTCTCACCTTAGCACTTAATGTGGATAGTGACTGGGGTTAATATTTAGTAATTAATAATAATATTATTATACTTAGAATATTTAGTGGATAGCTAGGCTATCCACTTTTTTAATCTTTATTTATATCGTATGGAGGTGTAGGATTATCGCAGATTTAATGATTAATGAGCAAATTAGAGACAAAGAGGTACGTCTTATTGGTGAAGATGGTGAGCAACTAGGTGTTATGAGCTCAAAGGATGCACTTAATATGGCAAAGGAAGCAGGAGTAGACTTAGTAAAGATAGCTCCAAAGGCTCAACCGCCAGTATGTAAGATTGTTGATTATGGCAAATATCGTTATGAGCTTGCTCGTAAGGACAAAGAAGCTAAGAAGAAGCAAAAGACAGTAGATATTAAGGAAGTTCGTTTATCACCTAATATCGATACAAATGATTTGAATACAAAGGTTAATCATGCTAGAAAGTTTATATCTAAGGGAGATAAAGTTAAAGTTACTCTTCGTTTTAGAGGTAGAGAGTTAGCACATGTTAATCAAAGTAAAGTTATATTAGATGATTTTGCTAAACAACTTGAGGATATAGCAGTAGTAGAGAAGCCTGCTAAATTCGAAGGTAGAAGTATGATAATGTTTTTAACTGAAAAACGTTAATTTTTATATATAGGATATTAAGGAGGATATACACATGCCAAAAATGAAAACAAACAGAGCAGCAGCTAAACGTTTTAAGAAAACAGCTAATGGCGGATTAAAGAGAAGTAAAGCTTACAAGAGTCATATCTTAACTAAGAAGACTACAAAGAGAAAGAGAAATCTTAGAAAATCTACTATGACTGATTCTACTAACGAAAAAGTTATGAAGAAGATTTTACCATATTTATAAGAAGAATTTTAGGAGGAAATGACTAATGGCAAGAGTTAAAGGTGGCGTTAACGCTAAAAAAAGACATAATAGAGTATTAAAGCTAGCTAAAGGTTATAGAGGAGCTAGATCTAAACAATATAGAGTAGCGAAACAATCTGTTATGAGAGCTTTAACAAGCTCATATGCTGGTAGAAAGCAAAGAAAGAGACAATTTAGAAGTTTATGGATAGCACGTATTAATGCGGCTGCTAGAATGAACGATATTTCTTACAGCAAATTAATGTACGGTCTTAAGTTAGCTGGTATCGAGATTAACAGAAAAATGTTATCAGAGATGGCTATTTCAGATGCAGAAGGCTTTACTAAATTAGTTGAAGTTGCTAAATCAAAATTAGCTTAATTTAAATATATCACATTGGATTAATTATCTAATGTGATATTTTCGCGGGCGTGCTGGAATTGGCAGACAGGCAAGACTAAGGATCTTGTGTATGTATATACGTGCGGGTTCAAGTCCCGCTGCCCGCATTAATAAAATGCAGAATAAAAGCTACAACCGATGATAATACTAAGGTTGTGGCTTTTTTTTGTTTTGAGAAACTTTGGAAGGGGTAGGAAAGGGGCAAATGTTGAAATTTCTGGCATAATGTAATATAATATAGTTACAATTTAAGAAGGGAGAATGCTTATGAGTGAACAAATTGATATGAGTAAAACGAAGTGTCCTATGTGTAATGCAAGAGGGTTCCAACTTATACAAGCTGGAGAAGTGAACATAGATTATGAAGTTGGACTGATAAGTGACCCTAATAATTATGAGGACAAGAAGGCAAGAGTTAAGTCGTATGTTTGTAATGAATGTGGATATATCGCATCATTAAGACAAAGTAATTAGAGAATAGAATATTATGAATTGAATTTAAGAAGGCAGTAGGTATATTGATATACTTACTGTTTTTTTGCGTTATCAAACCTAGTTATATCGGAAGATGATAAGAGAGGTGCTATAAAATGCCTAACCACAACTTAGTGAAGATAATGCATATAATAAATATATATAATCATACGAAGCTGTAAGTTAACACATTACACAATAAGTAGAATGGAGAGATGATATGGATTTTAGTAATTTATTAGATTATGTAGTATTAATAATTGTGGGTATATGTCTTTGTGTAGGATATATACTTAAAAACCTTGTAAAGACAGATAAGATAAACAGATTTATACCACTTATAATGGGTGCTCTGGGGGTAATTATAAATGTATGGATTAATAAAGGATTTACTCCAGTAATATTACTAGGTGGTTTAATTAGTGGATTGGCAAGCACAGGAATGTACGAAGCATTTAAAAACTTAATAGAAAAGAGGAATTGATAATGAAAACAGCGAAAGAATTAATAGGCTTTGTAAAAAACAAAATGGGAACAAATTATGTGTATGGCATGAAGGGTGCAGTAATGACTAAGCCTCAATACGAGCAATTGAAAAAGCTATATCCGAGTTATGTAAAAGCTACAGATGAGATGAAGATAGGTTCGGTGTGTGTGGATTGTTCAGGATTAATAAGTTGGTGTACAGGAAATGTAATAAATAGTACATCTTTTAAAAGTACTGCTACAAAAGTGTTAACTATAGATAAAATAAATCAAGCAGTAGAAGGATGTGCAGTGTGGAAACAAGGTCACATTGGCATTTATATAGGTAATGGCGAAATAATAGAAGCAAGGAATCATTTATACGGAGTTGTTAAAACTAAAGTAAAGGATCGGGATTTTACCCATATACTTTGGTTAAAGGACATTGATTATTCACAGGCAACTAGTAACGTAGAAACATCTAATGTATATAAAGTAGTGTTAGGAGATACATTAAGCGGTATTGCTAAAAAGTATAATACTACAGTGGAAAAGCTTGTAGAATATAATAATATAAAAGATAAAAATAGAATTAGAGAAGGGCAAGTATTAGTACTATCTAGTAATACATCTAGTAGCACATCTAGTAATGCAGCTACCAATTATAAAGCAAAGGTTAATGCTAAAAGTGGATTAAATATTAGAAAAGGACCTGCAACAAGTTATGCAAAAGCAGGTAGTGCTATACCGTATAACAAAGTTCTCACTATTACAAAAGAAAGTAATGGGTGGGGATATACAACTTATAATGGTGTTAGTGGTTGGGTATATTTAAATTATATAACTAAAGGTTAGGTAAAAGAAAAGAGTCAGACACACAGATGCAGAGCCGATAATACACAGATATAAATTGTGATTATTGGTTCTGTTTTTTATTATCATTAATTTGTGTAATACTATATATGTAGTGACAAATGATGTAAAATATGCTAATGTAATATTGTTACTAGATAATTAATGAGAAAAGGGAGAAATAATATGGGGATAAAAAAATTATTGTTTGCATTAGTAGTGATAATTATTGGCAGTGTAGCATTTAATCTAACAGCACAAGCGGAAGATGTGGAGAAAGTTCCGTTAGTAGAAGATATAGAGAAAGTTGTATGTGGGGAAGATGTAGAAGAGGTTACGCTAGAAGAGGTTGTAGAGGAAGTTACAGCGGAAGAAGTTGTTACGGGAGGTAGAGTGGCACCTTATTACAACATTAATACAAATGGTGGAAAATGGGATGGAAAATATTATATATTAAATAATAAAATTGTTAGTGATGCATTTTTTTGTGATGGAATATATACTTACTATTTGCAGAGTAACGGTACACCAATGAAGAATACATTAACCTATCATCCTGATGGGGTACATATTATATATTTTGATGATAAAGGACATGAATTATTTGATCAATTTCAATATTGCAAAAATGTAGGTTACAGTTGTTATTTTGATACTTTTGGATATGCTTATTTTAATCAGATAACATTTGTAAATAATAAACCATATTATTTAGATAGTACAGGTAGGATGAAGGCACAAGAATACTTTAAATTTGATAATGGAGTAGATTATGGTTATGCTAATGCAGATGGAAGTCTAATGAATAATTGCTTTGGACTTGATAATCAAGGAAGGGCAGTATTCTATCATTGGAATGGAATGGTGGCGAGAGGACTTATAACAGATGGGACATGGTATTATGACATGGATAGTACTGATGGACATTTCCTAGGAAGATTTACAAGCGGAAGTGGTGTCAGACAAACACCACCTAGTCAACAAGCTATGATTGACGAGGTGTATAGGTTATGTAGAGAAACTAACCCTAACTGTGTTATTAGTACAGAGGTATGGAATTCGAATCAATGGGATATAGGATTTTGGATTGGAGAACTGCAATTGTCTAATACAAATCTTGTAGCACAACAATTGTATAATGTGATAATTGAGCGGGGACCGATAAACCGCATATATATTCACTGTTATGAATGGACGTATGTGGAGAATCTAGGATGGATGTGTTACTTTGAAATATATTGGGATGATGGTAGTGGGGTTCCATTTTATTAGATACTAAAACAACAAGCGATACCTAATTGGTGTCGCTTTTCTTATTATTACTTTTGACAGAATTTTGTCATATTAAATTAATGATAAAGTATTGCTTTTGGGTTAAAATGATATAGATAAAAGATTTGAAGGAGAAAGTATGAAGAAAAAAATATTATCGGTGTCGTTTTATGCAATGTTTGCTTGTTATATCTTTTTAATGTTACTGTTGTTTTTTCGGTTGGATGCAATTGGAGATATAAATATATTTGGTCAAAGAAGTGTTAATTTAATTCCTTTTTATACTATTTGGGAGTATCTATCAGGAGCAAATAAAGTTTCTAGCTCGATTGCATTAAATAATGTATTAGGAAATATTATTGTATTTATTCCTTATGGATTATATGTTCAAACACTTCGTAAAGATAAGAGATTTAATATAAGTTTTTTACAGGTAGCAATTACCTCTTTTGCTATTGAAATTATACAATTCACCTTTAATTTAGGTTCAGCAGATATAGATGATTTAATACTTAATTGTATAGGTGGACTTATAGGCATACTTATGTATAAACTCTTGCTTAAAACTGTAAAAGAAGAGAATAAAGCAAAAACTGCGATAACAATATTTTCACTTTTAGTTGGAGTACCAATTATAAGTATTGCAATTATTATATTTGTTTATAATGGTGTTAGATTCAGGATACATCCTTAATAAAACCTCGCCAATCTTGTAAAATAAGACTGGTGGGGTTTTGTTTTGTGAATAATTAATTTTATTTTAAATATAAGATGCGAGAGGTAATGTTTTGTCGAATTGTCTTGCTGGTACTTTTAATGTTAATTAAAATATTACTAGTACAGACTAAGAAAACTCTGAACTAAATAAAGCTATGTTAGGTGGATAATAAGTAAATATGAAAAATGATAGAGCAATACTTATAACGATAACTATAAGAAATGGTAGTAGGTTGCGTGTATCATATAAAATTGCCAGTTTGTATGAAAAATAGAAAGCTATAATTACACTTAGATAAAAAGAAGAAATATCTACTATAAGTAGGTTGTACCCCAATATCCCTGAATAGACATAAAATATAATAGGTATCAATAAAAAACCAATAATCAAACCTAGCAGTAAAGCTGATAATATATACGGATAGTTAGATTTAAGCATTATATATGCGAATATAGTATAGATAAGCATAGGGAAATAGATAAGCTTAATATGCTCCCATACGGATTCACTTGTAGGTGTGAATAGAGCAATAAATTTATTATTGTCGCACCAATCATAGAGAAAATGAGAAAAGGTTCCTAATAGAGATACAAAAATAATACCGTAAATAATATAACGTTGTAATTCTTTGTACATAAAATCCTCCCATATGTTGTTATATGTATATAATATGCTAAAAGAATTTATAAATACATTTATTATACTAAAAAATAATGATATACTATGAATACTTAGCGACTGACAGAGAACTTGGCGAGGTGTTTGCGAAGACAATAGAAAGATTGTATTTTCTAAATTAGTATGAATATAGCATATTGGGGGAGTGTGAAATATATGAAGATAATAATAGTTGATGATGAGTTATATACAAGAGAGGACTTGCTGAAAAAGATACTACAGGTAGATAGAGATGCTCAGGTGGAGATGTTCAGTGATTCAAGAGGTGTTTTAGGATATATAGAAAACAATGATGTTAATATTGCCTTTTTAGATATAGAGATGCCGGGTGTTACGGGTATAGAATTAGCTAAGAGTATAAAATGTATAAAAAAAGAAGTGCATATAGTGTTCGTTACAGCATATGACGAATATGCTATGGAGGCCATTAGGCTTCGTGCAGGAGGATATGTATTAAAACCAGCTAGTGTTGATGATATAAGAAATGAAATTGACTATGCATACGATATTAGTCCATTTATTAAACAAGATAATAATGTAAATGTACAATGTTTTGGAGGCTTTGACATATTTGTAAATAGCGAGAAGGTGCATTTTAATCGTTCCAAATCCAAAGAATTATTAGCGTTATTAGTTGATAAGAGGGGTAGTGAAGTGAGTAATTCTGAACTGGCGAATGTTTTGTTTGAAGATAAGGTTTACGATAATGCAACGAAATCTTATATTAGAAAAATAATTAGCGATTTGGTTAGGGTTCTTAAAGAAAATAATATAGAGAATATGGTTATAAGAAATCATAATAGTATATGTGTAGATGTGAAAGCATTTGAATGTGATTATTACAATTATATAAAAGGGGACGTACATGCTATAAATGCCTACAAAGAAGATTACATGCCAGGATATAGTTGGGCAGAAGAGACAAATGGATATTTGCAAATGAACTAAATAAAATGAGTGCTGTAATATAACTTGGTATATTACAGCACTTATTTTTATTTTTTAAAGAATTTTCGGTTTTTCTTTTTGAATAGTTCATTGAAATCTTTTACTGGCATCGGTTTTGCAAACAGGTAACCTTGACCAACTTCACAACCGATATCTTTGAGAAAATCAGCTTGTTGAGTTGTCTCTACACCTTCACATACAACCTTGATATTTAATGACTTTGACATATCAACAATACTCTTCATAATATGATATGTATTAGGATTGGCATCATCGGCATCAAGAAAATGCTTATCTAGTTTAAGTACATCAATAGGTAAATCCTTAAGTAGTATAAGTGATGAATATCCAGACCCGAAGTCATCCATTGATATAGAGAATCCCATATCTTTTAATTCATTTAGAGTCTTAGCAATAGTTTGATGATCACTCACAAATACATTCTCGGTAATCTCAAATTCTATATATTCAGAAGGTATTCTGTATTCATCAACAATCAGTTTAATTCGTTTAACTAAATCAGGATGATTAAGAGTTACACGTGATAGGTTTACTGAACAAGGATAAATAGGATAATTGTTCATTATATAATCACGCAATGTCTTGCAAACTTCTTCTAACATATATAAATCAATCTCAGCAATGAATCCATTTTTTTCAAAAATAGGAATAAATGAATCTGGTACCATGAATCCGTTAGTAGGAGACATCCATCTTACTAGAGCTTCTGAACCTATAATTTTATTAGAATTAATATCAAATTTAGGCTGAAGATAAGGGATAAACTCTCCTTTAGCTAAAGCGGTATACATGTTGTTTTCAAGATTTGCTTGGTATATGTATTCTTGCCTTAGATCATCTTCATAAAAAGTATAATTAGTACCAGGTTTATTTGGGTTATTCCTTATTGCAATAATTACACGATCTATTAATGTATTTACGGAAAGTTCCCTGTTATCATCATCGATAACTATTAAACCAACCGAGAAATCAATAGAGTATTTGTCTTGAATAAGAGCACAGGTTCGCTTAATCTCATCAGTGATAGCGGCAAAAGTAGCAATTTGGCTATTTCTTGTTTTATGGCGTTTGAATAGTACAAAAGTATCACTGATAACACGAGCAAAAGCTTCGTCATCGCGGGTGTATTTATTGAAAATATCTGATATTTGCTTTAATGTTTTATCTCCGATATTATGTCCGAAGGCTTCGTTTATTAATTTAAAATTCTTAACGTTGATGTAATATAGAGCATATGAATCATCTTTGTTATTAGATAATACATCTTGAACCTTGTGGTTGAAACCGTCAAAGTTTGAATAACCAGTTAGAGAATCTTTAAATGCTTCTTTTGCAAACTTTCTAGCAAGGGAATTTTGCTCATCTAATGTAGCAGATAATTGTTCTGTTACAGATGCTCTGTGCTCCAATTCGTAGATTATGCAAGCATTAGGATGGTTTTTCCAGTTGATAGAGGTTGCAGTAATGTCCAATTGTACATTGTTTGAATCTTCTATGGTAGAGGTAGCATGCCCGTTTGAGTTGTTTAGTTGTAAAATAGGACATCCATTACAAGATTGAGTATATGAATGTATGCTAGTATAACATTTCTTACCTATAGTAGCTTTTGGATGTTTTTCTGAAAATTCTTCGTTGTAATATAATATTTCGTGAGTGTCCCTATCAACGATAAAGAGTGGATTAGGAAAAGAACTAAGTAAATTCACTGTATCATCATATAAATTATCTAACTCATGAAAAGTCATTTTCTTACGAACACGTTCAGAAAGAATCTTGCCTGTTATTGTAAATAAATTAATGTCGGAATTATTCCAAGAGTAAGAATTATCGTAACTTAAGAAGCCTACATATCCTATTGGCAATTTGCCGTTGTAGATAGTGACAATAATAAACTCTTCAACGTTATTTAATACATTCTTGTAATTAGAATATATTGAAAGCGAAGAAGGTGAGGTGCTATGAAATACACCTGAAGTAGACATGGCATTAATCTCTTCAAGTAGTTTTGCGGCAGGGTGATCGGATAAGATATCATGATTGAAGCTCTTATCTTTTAACCAGTGATGGGTTCTATTTAAATAACTTCTATCAAAATCATATTCCCATATACATATTCTATCTATTTTAAATGTATTTCCAATATAAGATAGAGCAAGATCCATGCCCTCTGATACATTAGGAGAGGAGTATAGAATGTCTAGCGTATCAGAAATAACTTCGTTATGAATATTGTTTCCGCGATCGTTATGGTAAATACCACGTTCGCTATTTTCATCAAATAAACTATAGCAGTTTTTACCTTTTAATTTTGCATTATATACGGCGTTATCTGCATGTTCTACAAAAGTTGTATAAGGTATAGGTTTGTTGGTGTAAGCAACACCTAAACTTATGGTAACCGTAAAAGGGCTATCTTCAGAAGAATATTTTTTGTGTATAGCTCTGGTGATGCTATCTGCTTTTTCACAAGCATAATCAATATCAAGAACGTTAGATAAATATAAAATAAATTCATCGCCGCCAATACGACCAGCAATATCATCGTCAGAGGAATTTGCCTTAAGGGTATTCGCGATATCAATAATTACTTCATCACCAGCTAAATGACCATATGTATCATTAATGTTTTTGAAGTCGTCTATATCTAGTAGAAAAAGAACCCCATTTGAATTTCCAGAGATGGTTTTTAAATGTTCTTGTATCTTAGTTTCAGTTGTAATTTTATTGTATAAACCAGTCATAGCATCACGTTCTGACTTGTTGAGTAGTCTTAATTGTTCTTGCTTTTGAGCATTAATGTTTCTTAGTAGACCTACAACCCTTGTTGTAGTGCCATCTTGGTTCTTTATTGCGGAGAATGTAGAGTAATACCATTCATATGTACCTGACTTAGTTAACATTTTATATTCGGCAAAGTGCATAGCATCACCACGTCTGGCAGCATCAAATACACCCTGAAACGCTTCGGTAGTATCAGGAGAAATAGCGCCCATTTTTACAAGTCTGTGTTTGGGATGCTTGATTATTGATTTTCTGCCGAATGTATAACTGTATTTTTGGGCATAAGTAATAACATCAGAATCAATCTCATATTCATAAGGAATCTCCTCAGAGATATCAGAGATAATCTGATACTTTCTTTCTTCTAAATCTGCCTTCATTTCAGAAATTTTTAGAGCACTGATATCTGATAATACAATGTTAATTATAGGGTAGTTGTTTTCAATATCATCTGATTTTGAACCAATCGCATTAACCCACTTTAGAGAGCCGTCTTTGCATTTTATTCTGAATGTACATTGTTGATTGCCTGTTTCTACAAGGTCGGCAATCCCTGTTACAACAATAGGTAAATCTTCGTGGTATATCATAGCATATGTATTGTTGTTAACGGTTTCGGCCCATTCACTAGGCGTATAGCCTGATAGTTCGTAAAAGTAATCATTTGCCCAAATTACAGATAAATTGCTATCACATATATGCTTACTAAAACCACTAGGAACGGACTTGGCAAAGTTAGCCAAATCAGAACGAGCTCTCTTGGTTTCGAGAGCAGCACTTTCTAAATTAGTTATATCAGTATATACGCATTGTAGTACATTACGATTATCTGGAAGAGTATATATTTGACCGTTGCATAATACGGATAAAACATCCCCGTTTTTCTTTACAACACGGTGTTGATTGTTTGTTAAATTACTAATGCTTAATTGATAGTTTATTGATTCAATAAGATTATCAAAATCCTCAGGGTATATTATTGATTCTAAAGTGTTTTTTGCGTTAAGAATATCTTTAGAAGAATAACCTGTAAGCATTTTGAAGCTTTTGTTGATTTCTAAAATATGATAAGGAGGAGTCAGATCAATAATGAAGATAGCATGCTGATTAGTATTATTAAGTGATTGATTCATATTTTGCTTCCTCCGATGTTTTATAGTATATCTATTATATACTAAATGATGGTTTCAAACAAGGTTTAAACCGTTAATTAACGGCAAATAAATAGACAAAATTCATTTACTTATTTAGACTTAAATGATACAATTATCAAATGCAAAATATATGTAGAGGTGTTGTATGGATTATAAAAAATTAGTTGAATTATTAAAAGGTCATAAAGTGTATTTGCAAATGCATAATTTTCCGGATCCAGATGCCTTGGCTAGTGCATATGGATTGCAACAGTTTTTGAACGCTTTTGATGTTGAAAGTGAGATTTGTTATGATGGAAGTATAGATAAGTTAAATACAAAAAGAATGGTTTCGGTATTTGAAATAGATGTAAAGTCATCAGATGAGATTTCAGAGATGACAAGTAAGGATTATGTAGTGACAGTTGATGGACAGAAGAATAATGCTAACTTTACTGATTTTATTGGTGATGAAGTTGCATGTATTGACCATCATCCCATATATAATGATTATGAATACAAGTATAAGGATATAAGAATTGTTGGGGCATGCTCATCCATAATTGCAGAGTATTTTTACAGGAGTGATATAGAGATAGATAAGAAAACAGCAACAGCATTACTGTATGGAATAAGGATGGACACAGCTTCGTTTAGTAGGGGTGTTACAGAATTAGATATAGATATGTTTGGATACTTACACCCTATAGTAGATAATAATCTTATTAATTCGATGTTCAATAATACTATGGAATTAGAAGACTTGAGAGCATATGGAGCTGCAATTGAAAATATTATAATATATGATAATATAGGTTTTGCTAATATTCCATTTGATTGTCCAGATGCGTTGATAGCAATGGTATCGGATTTTATTCTAGGATTAGATGTTGTCGAAGTATCGGTGGTTTATTCAAAGCGAGAAGAAGGATATAAGTTTTCTATAAGAAATGAGTCGGAGTATATACATTCAGGGGATTTAGTTAAGAATGCACTGGATGGCGTGGGAAGTGGTGGCGGACATTTTACTATGGCTGGCGGATATATACCATGTGATAAACTTGAAAAGCTTGGCGTAGATGTGGATTATGCTATTAGAGAGAGATTTATTAAGATTATAAATAAGCAAATTTGTGAATATAGAAAGAATAATAGTAACTTTAATAATTAAGGTATTGAAAGTGTATCTTTCATTGGTTACAATGAAAGATGACTTATACATATATAAATATTCATAACGGAGGAAAATATAAATGAGAGCATTAATTAGTGTTTCAGACAAAACAGGTATTGTAGAATTAGCAAAAGAACTTACTGGATTAGGTGTTGAGATTATATCTACAGGTGGTACTTATGCTAAACTTAGAGATGAAGGAATAGAGGCAATTGAGATTTCAGAACTTACTGGATTTCCAGAGTGTTTAGATGGAAGGGTTAAGACACTTCATCCGATAGTACATGCAGGTTTATTAGCTATGCGTTCTAATGAAGAGCATATGGCAACATTGAAAGAACTTAATATAGAGACTATAGATATTGTTATCGTTAACTTATATCCATTTAAGGCAACAGTTCTTAAAGAAGGGGTTACAAGAGACGAAGCAGTTGAGAATATAGACATAGGTGGACCTACAATGCTTAGAGCGGCTGCTAAGAATTATCAAGATGTAGCAGTAGTAGTTGATCCAGCAGATTATAGCACAGTATTAGATGAGTTAAAGAATGGCAAAGAAGTAACGTTAGATACTAAATTCTATTTAATGCAAAAAGTATTCCAACATACATCTAACTATGACACTATGATTGCAACATACTTAAAGAAAGAGAGACATGATTTATCATTCCCAGAGACACTTACTCTTACATATGAGAAAGTTCAAGAGATGAGATATGGTGAGAATGGACACCAAAAGGCAGCACTTTATAAAGAGATAGCTAATCTTAAAGGTTCTCTTACTTGCGCAAATCAACTTAATGGTAAAGAATTATCATATAACAATATTAATGACACTAACGGTGCATTAGAGCTTCTTAAGGAGTTTGAAGAGCCAACAGTTGTTGGATGTAAGCATGGCAATCCATGTGGAGTTGGTTCAGCAGATAATATTACAGATGCTTGGAAGAAAGCTTATGAAGCAGATAAGATGTCAATTTTCGGTGGTATTGTAGTTGCAAATAGAGAAATAACTAAAGAAATAGCAGAAGATATTAATGCTATATTTATGGAAGTTGTAGTTGCTCCAAGTTATTCAGAGGAAGCAAAAGAAATATTATGTAAGAAGAAAAATATTAGAATTCTTGAATTACCAGATATATCAGTAAAACAACCAGAGGAAGCATTGGATATGAAGAAAGTTAATGGTGGTATTGTAGTTCAGACTATTGACGATCAATTATATAATGAAGATGAATTAAAGGTAGTTACTGATAGACAACCTACAGAAGCAGAGATGGAAGACTTGTTATTTGCTTGGAAAGTAGTTAAATATGTTAAGTCTAATGGTATTGCATATGCAAAAGACAAACAAACTATAGGAATTGGACCAGGACAAGTAAATAGAATATGGGCTACTGAGCAAGGTATAGAGCATGCTAATCAACAAATATCAGAAGGTATTTGTGAAGGTGCAGTTATGGCATCAGATGCATTCTTCCCATTCAATGATTGTGTAGAAGCAGCAGCTAAGGCTGGAATTAAAGCTATAATTCAACCAGGCGGAGCTGGAAAAGATCAAGATTCGATAGATAAATGTAATGAATATGGAATAGCTATGGTATTTACAAATATGAGACATTTTAGACATTAATAAATGCCTAAAACATGAGGAGGGAGTCTTCTATGGATAGTAAACTAGAGCACTGGATAAATTGGATATTGTATGATGAATTAATGAAAGGTGAACTTAATGCACCAAAACATTTACTAGGACTACATGATTTTGGAAAAGGACAGGTAATAACAGTATTTAAACCGCACTCTACAGGCGTTACAGTGGCATCACCAACAGGCAAGAATGAGATGACATTAGAGGCAGTAGGAGAAGAAGGTTTGTATGGTGTATATATTCCTAAGAAGACCTTTAAGGGAAGTAAATATGTAGTAACAACAACGTATGAAGATGGTACAGTTGTAACAACTTCAGACCCATATAGTTTTGAATCTATTATAACTGATATGGATGTATATTTGTTTGCAGAGGGTAACAATTATGAGATCTATGACAAATTAGGTGCACACCCAATGAAGATAGATGGAGTAAATGGAACATATTTTGCAGTATGGGCACCTAATGCAAGAAGAGTATCAGTTGTTGGTGATTTTAATATGTGGGATGGATCACTTCATCCGATGAATATAAAAGGATCGTCAGGTATACATGAATTATTTATACCTGATGTAGGTGAAGATACGGTATACAAATTCCAAATACTAACAAGATTCGGTGAGACTATCTACAAGAGCGATCCATATGGAAACTGTGCACAATTTAGACCAGATAATGGATCAGTGGTTACAGATTTAACAAAGTACAAATGGAAAGACACATCTTGGTTAGAGAAGAGATCTGCTAATAGTAGAAATGATAGATTAAGACAACCTATGTCTATATATGAAGTTCATTTGGGCTCTTGGAAGAAGCGCATAGAGGATTCAGATGATGGATTTTTTGGATATCGCCAATTAGCTGAACAACTAGCTATGTATGTTAAAGATATGGGATATACGCATGTAGAACTTATGGGCGTGGCCGAATATCCTTTTGATGGATCTTGGGGATATCAGGTTACTAATTATTATGCACCTACAAGAAGATATGGAAAACCAGAAGATTTTATGTATTTTGTAGATTATATGCATAAGAATGGTATACAAGTAATATTAGATTGGGTACCAGCACATTTCCCTAAAGATGCACATGGACTAGGAAAATTCGATGGAATGGCATTATATGAGCACCCAGATTCAAGAAGGGGTGAACACCCTGATTGGGGAACTTATATATTTAACTTTGGAAGGAATGAAGTATCAAACTATTTAGTAGCTAATGCATTATTCTGGTTAGAGAAGTTCCATATAGATGGACTTAGAGTTGATGCCGTTGCATCAATGCTATATCTTGATTATGGTAAGCAAGATGGAGCATGGCTTCCAAATGAACATGGTGGAAATGAGAATCTCGATGCAATAGAGATGCTTAAGAAACTTAATAAAGCTGTGTCGGATAGAGTGCCAGGAGCATATATTATTGCTGAAGAATCAACTTCATGGGCAGGTGTTACAGCACCAACAACTATGGAAGGATTAGGATTTTTATATAAATGGAATATGGGTTGGATGAATGATTTCTTAGAATATATGAAGTTGGATCCATATTTTAGACAATTTAATCATAATAGATTAACATTTAGCTTAATGTATACTTACTCAGAAAACTTTATATTGGTTATTTCTCATGATGAAGTGGTACATCTAAAATGTTCTATGCTAAATAAGATGCCAGGATTACATGACGATAAGTTTGCTAACTTAAGGACAGCTTACGGATTTATGTATGGACATCCAGGTAAGAAATTATTATTTATGGGACAAGAATTTGGTCAGCTAAGAGAGTGGAGTGAGGATAGAAGCTTAGATTGGTTTTTACTAGAAGAAGATCCTTACCATGCAAAATTGCAGAAATATGTGAAAGATCTTAATGGATTATACAATAAATATAATGCATTGTATTACAATGACTCGGATCCTATGGGATTTGAATGGATTAATTGTAGCAATCCACAAAGTAGTACTGTATCATTTATTAGAAGAGGTAGTAGTGCTAAGAATCAATTATTGTTTATATGTAATTTTACACCAGTAGATAAACCAGGATTCAAGTTAGGAGTACCATGTGAAGGTAACTATACAGAGGTACTTAACTCAGATAATGAGATTTATGGTGGATTAGGAAGAATTAACGGAAAACCAATTAAAGCTGTTAAAGAAGATTATGATAATAGAGATTATTCAATAACCCTTGATTTACCACCACTTTCAGTAGTTGTATTAAAGTATGATTACAAGGAAAGTAAAAATTAACTTGATAATTGAAAAATAATAATATATAATTAATTTACGTTACGAAGAGGTACGACAATTTTGTCGTACCTTTTTTATGTTAAACTAAGGAATAGTAATCTAGGAGGTAATAATATTATGAAAAAAGGAATAGTTAAATGGTTTAATGCAAAGAAAGGTTATGGATTTATTATCGGCGAAGATAATGTAGAGACTTTTGTGCATTTTAGTGCATTAAACATGGATGGATTTAAGGTTCTAGAAGAAGGCGCTGAAGTAGAATATGAGATCGTTGAAGGAGATAATGGTCCTCAAGCGGCAAATGTAGTGAGATTATAGATTTGTTAATCCCTTTTCTTAAAATATAGGTAGAGCCAAGTGTATGTTCACTTGGCTCTGTTGATTATTATATATTTTTAAGAACTGATTTACGCTTATATTTCTTGTTTGAATATAGAACAGCATCAGCTTCGGACAATATGTCTTCTAAGTTAGCGTCATTACCACATACAAATTCTGAAATACCAATACTCATGTCTATGTAGTATGGCTTTTCACAGGTGTCGTTTAATAACTTTGAATGGTATTCTATATTAGTTTGAATCTTTGTTGATAAATTATCTTCGTCTACTATAGCAAAAGCAACAAACTCGTCGCCACCAAGTCTACCGATAATATCTTCATTTCTAAAACTATTTTTAAGAATTTGAGCAATGCTTTTTAGTGCAAAGTCTCCATCTTTGTGACCAAATTTATCATTAACGAGCTTGAGATTATCCATGTCGGCAAATATAATAATTGCACGTTTTCCTACATGAGTGTGGCTTTTGATAAAATATTGTGCCTTTTCAAGAAAACCACGTCTGTTATATAATCCTGTTAACTCATCAGATTCAGATATATGATTTAATTGAAGATTTTTATCATGTATTTCTTGTAATGAAAGAAGTAACTTATCTTGGGTAGAAGTCTGTTCTTTTAATAAATGTAAAAATCTAAGTGCAGCGCCTAGTTGTAAGCTAGTAGAACAAATATGATAAAAATATTTTATATCTACATTACATACAAATATTCCATGGTTTTGTTCGTTTGTAAACAATGGTGTAAGTACTATTGTAGATCTTTCTTTACTATTTACATATCGGTTATTAAATATCTTATAACTACTAACAGTAGCATTATCGCTTTTAAGAACTTTGGTAGTATTATCTTTGTTGTATGCTTTTAAAGTAAGAGCTTTAGGAAGATTCCAACTACCGTCTTTCATCTGTAGGGCGGGAGTATCGTATAAATATAAATACGAACTCTCAAAAGGAAGTTGTCTAAGGTTAGTCATAATTGCATTAAAACATTCATTGTCATCACGACCATAAGCAAGGGCATCTCTAATAATATAGCTGGTAGTCCAAGTGTTAATATTGTAATCACGTCGTTCGCTGTATCTTGCACTGGCTATATTTGCGCTTAGTTTACTGAAAATAGCATTGATTGTAATGCTGTAACTAATTTGCTTAGTGCTACTATGAATTAGTGGTATAACAATTTTGTTAAATGCATTAAATAAATATATTAATCTGTTGATGTTATAGTGCATTACAATAGAGGAATTAAGCAGCTTGTTAATAGAGTCATTAATGCTATCTATAGGAAAATCGTTTATAGACTCATCTAGTGCTATTTTTAAAATAATACTAAATATATCTCTAATTGAATTATTAAGTTCCTCACGAATATAAGTATTTGCCAAGTCGTTTAATAACGTATTAATAATGTTATCAATAATCTCATCTGAATTCTCAGCAGATACTTTAAGGCTATTTAGATATTTAACTATATAATCATTTCTACTGCCACAACCACAAGATTCACGGATTATTAAATCTGAATTCAAAATGGATCTAGTAGTAGAGCCTGTCTGTGCTAAAGTAACAACTTCGTGAACGGCATAATATCCCATATCAGAAGGATTGGCTTTAACAGTAGTTAAAGGAGGATCAAGTGCGAGAGCGATAGGAGCATCATCATATCCAACAACGCAAATATCTCTACCGATAACTATACCCCTACGATTAAATACATTATAGCCACCTAATGCCATCTGATCATTTGCAAATACTATGGCATCCATATCAGGGTTATTATCAAGTAATTGCTCTACTAAGTCCTCGCAAAATTCTGAGTAATCACCGTGGACGATTAAATTGTCTTCAATAGGTAAATTATGTTTTGCTAATGTATTCTTATAAGTATTAAATCTATCAATAGAATCAGCATTGGATTGTCTACCACCAACAAAGCCAATACATTTTTTGTTGTGTTCAAGAATTAAATGTTCGATAGCTTTTTCTAAACCAGTATTACTTTCTATGTATAGATGGTTATATCCTTGTACAGGAACCTCGATTGTAATAAGAGGAATATCTTTAAAGTTATTTAAAAATGATTGAAGGTCTTTTTCAGCCAAAAAACTTCCAATAGTGCCTATTGATACAATTAGGGCATCTAAATTTTTCTTAGAAGCGTAATAGAATATAGAATTGTACTGATAATCATAGTGTGCCTTTTGAGCATAGTTGTATGTAGAATTAATGTACATGCCAGGAAAGATAATTAGATTGGCATCTAACTCTTTACAAGCATAGTCCACCCCTTTGCATATATCATATGCATAATCGTTATCAAGATGGCATGTAAAAAACCCAATGTTTAATCGCTTTTTGACCATAATAATCACCCCTTAGGCAAGGAATATCTTTGTTAATTAGTTATAAAGATTATACTATATTAGACAAGAATATACAAATTAAATAACGAAAATAGCAGAAATTCCGTCTTTATTTATCTTGTAAAATATAGCTTCATGAATTATAATGTCACTGTATGTCTATGATTTTAGATTTATTATATATATAAATGAAATTTTAGGAGGATTATTATAATGGATTACAAGAAAGCAGGAGTCGATATTGAAGCTGGTTATAAGTCAGTTGAACTTATGAAAGAGCATGTCAAGAAAACTATGCGTGACGAAGTTCTTACTAACATAGGAGGATTTTCAGGAGCATTCTCATTAGAGAAGTTTGCAGGCATGGAAAAACCTACATTAGTATCTGGTACAGATGGAGTTGGAACTAAGTTAAAGTTAGCATTTATTATGGATAAGCACGACACAATTGGTATTGATTGTGTTGCTATGTGTGTTAATGATATTGCTTGTGCTGGTGGTGAACCATTATTTTTCTTAGATTATATAGCTTGTGGTAAGAACTTTCCAGAGAAGATTGCAACAATTGTTAGTGGTGTTGCTAATGGATGTGAACAATCAAATGCAGCATTAATTGGTGGAGAGACAGCAGAGATGCCAGGATTCTATCCAGAAGACGAATATGATTTAGCTGGATTTGCAGTTGGTATTGTTGATGAGAAGGATTTAATTACTGGTAAGACAATCAAAGCAGGAGATGTTATTGTAGGTATTGCATCAACTGGTGTTCATAGTAATGGATTCTCATTGGTAAGAAAAGTATTTGATATGACAAAAGAGTCATTAGATACATATTATGATGAATTAGGAAAAACATTAGGAGAAGCTTTAATAGAGCCAACAAAGATATATGTAAAAGCTTTACGTTCAGTTAAAGAAGCTGGTGTAACAATTAAGGGATGTAGCCATATTACAGGTGGTGGTTTCTATGAGAACGTTCCAAGAATGTTACCAGAAGGCGTAAAGGCAGTTATCAATAAAGATTCATATGATGTTCCAGCTATATTTAAGCTTATGGCTAAGACTGGCAATATTGAAGAAGAGATGATGTACAACACTTATAACATGGGTATTGGTATGATGTTAGCATTAGATCCAGCTGATGTAGATAAGACATTAGAAGCCCTAAAAGCTGTTGGAGAAGATGCATATGTAATTGGTAAGATTGAAGATGGTGAAAAAGGAGTTACATTATGCTAAAAATTGCAGTAATGGTATCAGGTGGTGGTACTAATCTTCAAGCAATAATAGATGCAGTTAATAATGGAACGATAACTAACACTGAGATTACAGCTGTTATTAGTAATAATAAGAACGCTTTTGCGCTAGAGAGAGCAGAAAAAGTAGGGATTAATGGAATATGTGTATCCCCTAAAGACTATGCTACAAGAGAAGAATTTAATGTTGCATTAGTAGATACAGTTGACTCATTAAATGTAGACTTAATTGTATTAGCAGGATATTTAGTAGTTATACCAGAAGTTATGATTGATAAATATGAAAATAGAATAATAAATATTCATCCATCACTTATTCCGGCATTTTGTGGAACTGGTTATTATGGACTTATAGTACATGAGAAAGCTTTAGAAAGAGGCGTAAAGGTAGTTGGTGCAACAGTTCACTTTGTAGATAAAGGAACAGATACAGGGCCAATTATTATGCAAAAAGCAGTAAATGTTAGAGAACATGATACGGCCAAAGAACTTCAACAAAGAGTTATGGAAGAGGCTGAATGGATGTTGCTTCCTAAAACTATAGATTTGATTGCCAATGGCAAAGTTGAAGTAGTAGATGGGAAAACAATTATAAAAGAGTAAAATGTACAGTGATTTATAGAGGAATTTACTTTAGGAGGATATTTAATGAAGATATTAATTATAGGTAGTGGTGGAAGAGAACATGCTATCGCATCAAGTGTAGCTAAAAGTAAAAGAGTTTCTAAAATATATTGTGCGCCAGGAAATGCAGGTATTGCAGAGTTAGCAGAGTGTGTTGATATTGGTGTAATGGAATTTGACAAGTTAGTTGAATTTGCAACAGAAAAAGAAATCGATATGACAATAGTAGGACCAGATGATCCTTTAGTTGCTGGCTGTGTTGATGCATTTGAACAAGCAGGATTAAAGGTTTTCGGACCAAGAAAGAATGCAGCTATAATAGAAGGTTCAAAAGCATTTTCAAAAGACTTAATGAAGAAATATGATATACCAACAGCAGGATATGAGAACTTTGATAATTCTGATGAAGCGTTAGCATATTTAGAAACAGCAGATTTTCCTATTGTACTTAAGGCAGATGGATTAGCATTAGGCAAAGGTGTGTTAATCTGTAATACATTAGAGGAAGCAAAAGAAGGCGTTAAATCAATTATGCTAGATAAGCAATTTGGTAACGCTGGAAATAAGATGGTTATAGAAGAGTTTATGACAGGAAGAGAAGTTTCTGTATTAGCATTTTGCGATGGAACGACTGTTAAGACAATGACATCAGCTCAAGATCATAAGAGAGCCATGGATGGAGATCAAGGTTTGAACACTGGTGGTATGGGAACATTTTCACCTAGTCCATTCTATACTGAAGAGATAGATGAATTCTGCCAAGAAGAAGTATATAAGAAAACTATGGCAGCAATGAAGGCAGAAGGAAGAGATTTTGTAGGTATACTATTTACAGGATTAATGATTACACCAAATGGAACAAAGGTATTAGAGTACAATGCTAGATTTGGTGATCCGGAAGCTCAAGTAGTTCTTCCAAGAATGAAGAATGATATAGTAGATGTATTTGAAGCTTGTATAGAAGGAAAACTTGATCAAGTTAATCTTGAATTTGAAGATAATGCAGCAGTTTGTGTAGTGCTAGCATCAGATGGTTACCCAGTAGCTTATGATAAAGGATTCCCAATCAAAGGACTAGATACATTTAAGGACAAAGAAGGATACTATGTATTCCATGCAGGAACAAAATTTGATAACGATGAAGTAGTTACAAATGGAGGTAGAGTTCTTGGTGTAACAGCTAAAGGCGAAGATTTAGTAAAAGCTAGAGCAAACGCATACGAAGCTGTTAGATGGATAGATTTTGATAATAAGTATATGAGAAATGATATTGGCAAAGCTATAGACGAACAATAATTAGTATAATATTTTAGATGATAAAAACAACCTGATATGTTTGATGAGATTCAACATATTAGGTTGTTTTTTTGTTGAACTTTAATAATGTAAAAAAATATGTAAAAACATAACGATAAATGTTGAAAAATACAAGTAATTGTGGTATGTTTTAACTAATTGTAGATATTTAGTGGTTTACATAAATGCGAGCGGAGAGAATTAATATGAGAAGAAGGGATATATACAATAGAATAGTAATAGGTATAGCTGTTTGTTCATTGGGGATTATAAATGTTAATCCAACTCAAGAAAGTCTAACAAAAGTATATCCAATGACATCTATTTCATCGGAAGAAAGTGATGTAACTAGTGATATTGGTAGTAATGACGAAATTGAAGTTTTAGATGATATAGAATCTGGTCAATCAGCAGCTAACAAAACTGGAACGGTAATTGGTAATAATGTAAATATACGTTCAGGCCCTAATACAACATATGGTGTAGTAATGGCTGGGAGTACAGGAATTAAATTAAGCACTGGTGCAGCCGTAACAATATTAGGAACAGAAAGTTCAACCAATGCGTCTTATCCAACATGGTATAAAATATCTTTTACATATAGTAATGCAACGTATACAGGTTATATAGCATCATCATATATAACTATTAATAGTACAGGAACTACTACAGGGGGGACACCGAGCTCAGATGCTGACTTTGAGGCAAAGCTTACAGCTCAAGGATTTCCAGAAAGCTATAAGGTGTATCTGAGACAATTACATGAGAAATATCCTAATTGGGAATTTAATGCTATAAAAACAGGTCTTGATTGGAATACAGTAATTGAAAATGAAAGAAGTAAATCAGGACAAGTTAAAAACTTGGTACAAGGAACTTCTAGCGCACCACATTATAATTGGCGTTCTACAGCAGCTGGTTATACGTGGGCAACTGATACATGGTATCCATATGATGGAACTTCATGGTTTGCTGTATCCGATGATTTACTAAAATATTATATGGATCCAAGAACATATTTATCAGATACATATATATATTGCTTTGAAAGTCTTACATATATGGATGGAGTTCAGACACAAGATGGTGTAGAAGCAATATTAGCAGGTTCATTTATGGCTAAAGCAAATGCAGCAGGAGGTACAGATTCATATTCAAAAATAATGATGCAGGCTGGAAAGGATAGTAATGTTAGCCCTTATCATATAGCATCGAGAATTAAACAGGAAATAGGAACAGCAGTATCTGCTTCAGTTACAGGTACTAATACTACATATCCAAACATATATAATTTCTATAATATAGGTGCAAATGATACCTCTGGTGGTGGAGCAGTATTAAATGGGTTAAAATGGGCAGCAACAGGAAACACTTATTTAAGACCATGGAACACACCGTATAAATCAATTACAGGTGGAGCCATGTATATTGGAGAAAAATACATATTAGTAGGACAAAATACATTATATACTCAAAAGTTTAATGTTACATATAAGAACTCATTATATTCACATCAATATATGTCAAATGTGCAAGCACCATCAACAGAAGCAGCCAAATTGGCAACGGCATATAAAAGCAATGGATTAACTAGTAATAAATTATCATTTAGTATTCCAGTATATAATAATATGCCAAGCACTGCATGTGCAAAACCAGCAGATTCAGGTAATCCAAATAACTGGTTAAAGACATTAAATGTAACAGGATATTCTCTTACTCCATCGTTTGGAGTGAATGCAGTAAATGATTACTCATTGATAGTACCTTATACAACTACATCAATTCAGATATCTGGAACAACAGTTAATGCAAATGCAAAGACAACAGGTATTGGAACATATGACCTTAATGAAGGTAATAATAATATTACAATAAAAGTTACTGCACAGAATGGCAATGTAAGAACATATAATCTAACAGTAGTAAGAATTAAAGCAGATGGTACTACAGGGGGCAATAATACAACAGATGGAAATGTAACATTTAATACCAGCTATAATGTAGGTAATTCAGCAATAACAGGAGTTGCTGTAGAAACAGGAGCAGCTAACTTAGTAGCTAATTTAGGTATAAATGGATCAACGGCCAAAGTATATATGGCTGATGGTGTTACAGAACAAACAGGAAATGTTGGAACAGGAAATATAGTTAAGGTTACAAATGGAAAAACAACTACGTCATACACAGTTACTATATATGGAGATATTAATGGCGATGGAGCCATAAGCTCTGCAGATTTATTACAGTTAAAGAAACAACTTGCAGGAGCAACTTCTTTATCAGGGGCTTACTTGAATGCTGCTGATATAGATAAAAATGGTGGAGTAAGTTCGGCAGATTTATTACAGCTTAAAAAACATTTAGTTGGGGCTAGTAATATTAAACAGTAGAGGAGAAAACAATATGAAAAATATAAGAAAGATTGTAGCTAT
>JAVBSS010000044.1:0-30995 GCA_031556525.1 Lachnospiraceae bacterium | reverse complement strand
ATGCTTATGGTTACATATAGTGATTTATTTACTTTTGTAATAATGCTTGTTGCAATAATAACTCTAGTTATTAATTTGCGTAATAACAACGATAAACATAAAAAATAACGCTCTCACCCGCAAAGTGTAGCGTTATTTTTTAACAAACACACAAGGGTGGCTAGACTTTATCTAGCTATCGGTTTCCTTGTTAAGTATATTATATATCTATATTGTATATGTGTCAAATAAAAATTATCACAAGACGCGCACCACTATTGACAATACACATCACAGTGTGTATAATAAATACAACTAAGGAGAATAAATGAAGCAACGCGATTTAGTTAAAAAGCTTGAAAAAGCTGGTTCTTACTTTAAAGAACATGGTGGCAATCATGATACGTATAAAAGAGGAACTGATACAGAACAAATTCCAAGACATAAGGAAATAAACGAAATTACAGCAAACCAAATACTTAAAAAATGGGGCATAAAATAATCCCCAAAACCTAAGCTGATTTCATATATATAGTAAAATAGGAGGGAATAAGAAGCATGAAAAATGTATATCCAATATTTATAGCAGAACAATGCTCTGATTATTTAGTGTTTGTGCCTGATATGAATATTTATACCGAAGGTAATAGCATAAGTGACGCTATTGATATGGCTAGAGATGCTATTGGATTAAAGGGCATAGATTTAGAAGATGATGGTAATAAACTACCAACACCCTCTACTTATGAAAAAGCTACTGCAATAGCCAAGAATAATACAGAAATATTTGATTATTCACAAGGAATACTTACAATGGTTGATATAGACTTTTCAGCGTACAGAAGAAAAATGGACAACAAAACAGTTAGACGAAATGTAACCTTGCCTAACTGGCTAAATCAAGAAGCAGAGAAAGCACAAATTAATGTATCTAAAGTATTACAAGAAGCATTGATGAGTAAGTTGAGTTTATTCTGACAAATAAAAAAGTAGAGGTGGCTAAGCCTCTACTTTTCACATACTTTACTATCCTAGTTTAGTTATCGCTATTCCCACAGTCATTGTAGCTGTATGTCCATTTGTACGAACTTTTAGATATCCCGCCTCTGATACATATAATCGAGGGGCTCTTGTTGCCGCACCTTGCATTATAACATTTACAATGCTTCCATCACTTCTAAACATTACAAGGTATGATGAACTAGCATCTGCAGCAGTTGTATTAGTTATTAGATCTACTCGATATCGACCTGCATGGCTACTATTATTAAAGTTCAAAACCTTGCCTTTCGAATCACTAATGCTGACTCCTGTACCACTACCAGGCACTGCAGATAATGTCTCGCTCCATATAAGAGTATCATTTACTTTGTTAGAAAGCTCTTCACGTATGCTTTCTATTTCGTAAAAAAGATTTTTTCTTACATTTTCTATTTCGTAAGAAAGACTTTTTCTTACATTTTCTATTAATCCAACAAGTTGTTCTTCAAGTTCTTTTACTAAATTTAAAATCTCCTGTGATCTTTTATCCAATTCTTCTTGTTGCATTCTGCTAATCGGTTTATTTACATCAGATGTATTATCTACATTACCTAATCCAACTTGCGCCTTAGTTACTTTGTGCGGGTTTCCAGACACATTTTGAATATGTGTATTCCAATTATTCTTATCACTTGAAGTAACATGTATAGTAGAATTATTTATATGTCCACTTAGTTCCACTTCATCTGCCTTTTTTGCAATAGCAGCATTCAGCGTTTGTACATCCTTTTCATTTTGCTCTATTACACTTGCAATATTTTCGTCTGTGTATTCTACAGCCTTCTGATACTTTAAGTCGATTTCATCCTGTTGTAACCTACTTACAGGTTTTTGTTCGTCTGGTGTATTATCTACATCTCCTAATCCGATTTGTACTTTTGTTACATCATGTGGATTTGAAAAATCTTCAATATGTTGTTTATGACTACGAATTGCCGTCTGAATTTTTCCTAGAGAAAAACCTAGCTTTTCGCCACTAGTTAACTCCTCAACAGTATCTGATTCTGTAAAGTTGGTCACTACATTAGATGCATCACCTGTTTGTGCCAACGCACCTAAGTTATCAATAGCTTCAGCTACTGTTGTAGCACCAGTACCACCCTTTTCTACAGGAACTGCTTTAGTAAGGTTATCAGGGTCTAAATTACCCGTTACCAATACATTACCGTAATCAGTACCTATATATAATTCCTTGGCATCCATACCATATCCAAGTTCACCATCATCCAACATAGGTAAATCACTTTTTAAACCTCTTAGTATTTGTGTCTTAGTATTTCTTATCATAATTTTTTCTTCCTTTCTTATTTGAAATATCAATTGTTTGATTTATTACATTTATTATGTAATTATTTGTAACGTGAATCATTTTACTCCATCCCTCCCAGTGAATTTTTAAATAATTTGTTGAAAATCCGGATTTTCAGCATTTGTTTTACTTTCATCAGCTAATAATTTGTTAACAATACATTTTTAACATGATTCTTGTTACAAACATAATATATAATAAGTTTCTTATTATGTCAATACCTTTTTATAAGTTTCTTGTTCTTTGTTATTGAAGCAATAAGTTTTATGTGATAATATAAGTACATAATAAAAAGTAAGTAATTGGAGGACTAATTATGAGTATCGGAAGCAGGATCAAAGAATTGCGCGAATATAACGGATTATCAAGGATTGATTTAGCTGAATTATTAGGTGTAACCATCGGAGCTATTTCTAACTATGAAAACGGGGTCAGTTCTCCTAAAGAACCTATTTTATTTAAAATAATAGAAAAATTGGGATGCGATGCAAATTATCTGTTTCAAGATGAAATAAAAATGCCTTCTGATAGAAATGATGTTTCAATACCAGAATATGAATATATTACAAAATACCGTGAACTTGATGAGCATGGTAAAGATATTGTAGATTTTATATTAATAAAAGAGTGGGAGCGTTCTGTTAAAAAGTCTGATATATTCAGTTTTAATAAAGAAGAAAATACGAAACTATTTCAACTTAATGCTGCCCATGCCATTGAAAACGCTTCGGAAGAAGATAAAAAGCATGATGATGATATTATGAATGATGAAAATTTTTAATTTTGCCATAGTCTGACATAATTGCATGTTAATATAATTTAGGGTGATAATATGAATTATGATGAATTATTGTATACTACAGATAAGCTAGATATAATCGTAAAAGATAAGGATCTTATAGCAAATAAAGGGAGAATACAAGAAAACCGAATAGCAATAAAAAAAGACCTTAACAACATAGATAAGGTTTGTGTACTTGCTGAAGAACTTGGTCATTACTACACTACTACTGGAAATATACTTAACCAAGACAACATACAAAATAGAAAACAAGAACTTAGAGCACGAACTTGGGGATATGATTTACTAATTAATTTAGATGGAATAATCGATGCTTATGAATATGGTTGTAAAAATATCTATGAAATGGCTGATTTTTTAGAAGTTACTGTTGAATTCTTAAATGAAGCTATTGAAACTTATAAAAATAAATATGGTATATATGTATCTTATAAATACTACATAATTTACTTTATTCCAAATTTAACAATAATGAAAAAAATGTAGCATAATAAAAATAGTGCCCAGAGCCGGAATCGAACCAGCGACACGAGGATTTTCAGTCCTCTGCTCTACCGACTGAGCTATCTGGGCTAAGTGTTGTAAATACAACTTTCTTATTATATTAATAATATTGTTTTTTGTCAATTTATAAAGCAATCTTTTTATAAATATTTATTAGCAACCGCCAGTTGCGGTAATTCAAGGTATGTTAGGTTGAACGCAACCATTGAAAATGCTAATATATACCCAATAACACAAGGAGGTATGTATTATGACTTTAGGCGAAAAGCTGCAAGCATTGCGAAAAGAAAATAATATGTCACAAGAACAATTAGCATCACAAATTAATGTATCAAGACAAGCAATTTCAAAGTGGGAGCTTAACGAATCCCTTCCTGATATAACAAACATTGTACAGCTTAGTAATATTTTTAAAGTTACCACTGATTATCTTTTAAAAGAAGAACAACTATCGGATGATACAACAAATATAGAAGTAAAAAATAACAGTAACTTACTTACTGGACAAATTTTACTCATAGCATCTACAGCATTTTTAATAATAGGAATACTTGCTGCATTTGCTGGTTGGTACGAAAATCAAGATGCAGATTCTATTATTGGTGGTATGATAATTCAAGTTGTTGGCATGGTTGGTTACTATATTGGTAAAGTATTATTAAAATCAGGTGTATCTTGGTTAACTCAATTTATTAACATAGCCATATTAGCATTTATGCCAATTTCATTATTGTCTTCCATCCTTACCAGAAGTGTTCTAAGCCCATACCCAATATATTTTCCAGCAATCAAACTATTTATCGTCGCATATGGGATAGTTTTAATAATTAGTTTCATAATACTAAGAAAAAAATCTAAGATTAACTCTTAGATTTTATAGAAAAGCTTTTACAATTACAAATATTATTAACAACCATATGAGTACAATAGGAATTGCATAATACCATTTTTTCGGTTTACCATTTTCCCATAGATTTTCTGATTGTTCACGACATCTATCCATTACTTCATCTGGAATTAATGCTATTGTCCACATAACTAATATAGGCAATATTATTATATCATCTAGATAACCTAGAACTGGTATAAAATCTGGTATTAGATCAATAGGTGATAGTGCATATCCAATAGTTATACCAGCTAATATTTTGGCAAAAATAGGGGTATCCTTTTCCTTTAATGCTATAAATATAGCTGGTATATCTGTTTTTAATTTCTTTGCTCTTTCTTTAAGGCTCATATTAATACCCCTCAATCTCAAATGCAACATATTCACCATCAAAATGATATCCCAATTTTTCTGATAGCGATAAAGACCATTTATTTTGTGCATCCCAACTTGCATACATATTCCGCTTCATACATTCTAGTATAAGCCGAGCTCCACATACAGATGCAAAACCTTGTCTTCTATATTCTTCTTTTGTCTGAATCTCAATCTCTATTCCGTCTTCATAGGTAGAATAAGATGAAGCACCTGATATCGGCTCACCGTCCTTCATCACAACTACACCTAGTCCTAACTTCTCATACATCTCATATTCTGGATATTGATGTACCAAGTCAATAGTCCAATCGTTAGATTTACAGTAGTTATATACATTCTCATCTATTAATTGTAATGAATATTCTGGATGCAATGTCTCTACAATCTCTTGTAAATATTCCTTATCAAATATACCACGTTCTTTTTTTGTAGCATACCTAGTTACTTTTCTAGATTTTTTGCCGTAAGTTTCTGAAATCAATTCTTCCCAGTCCCTACTAAGGGGCACCATAATTATAAAATCCCTATCACACTCTACTGGTTTGTATAAACACAACTCTTTATTTACTTTTCCTGCCACATAACAGAAGTCTCCAAGAATGGCCATTGCCGATTCCGGATTTTCTTCATTATCTACATATATATTTCCCATTACACCTTGAAGACAAGACCATATTAATGTTTCCTGCCAGTCACCAAATATGTCCGCTACTTTAGTTGTATCTTCTATTCTAGTTATCATACTATTAGATTTCCTTTACTTATAATCATTATCCCCTACCATAAAGTTCATGTCATATCATCTAATCCAAAAACATTTCTGACATACTGTCCAAATTATATTTAGCCATAATATCTTTTAAGCCTTCTTTGATCTCATCTCTACTAAAGCCATTTTCCTGTAAAAAATTATCATCCTTATTATTCAAATAGTCATAAAATAATAGTGCTGCTTTTAATCCTTCATTATCTATTCCATCAATATTAGTATGCAATTCGTTTTCTGCTTCGTTTATTTTTCCTTCATCTATCATCTTTAATAAAGTAACTATTTCTTCCCTAACTTCTTCATTAGATATAAGTTCAGAACTTATAGATTCTGTATCTATGCCAAACACTATTTTCAGTACTGCTCTAACCAATTCTTTAATTAACTTCATAATATAATCTTCTTCTAACATTGATATACCCCTTTATATTTATAATAGTTATTTCCCATATCCAAAGCTTTGTTTTCTAACGCCATCATCCAATTTATTAAACATATTATATCAACTCACAATAAAATGGAATTATATCCTCATAAGTTCCATCTTTAAGTAAGAATCCTTTTGGAATTGTTCCAAGTCTAACAAAGCCTAATTTCTCGTACAATTTAATAGCTTTATAATTAGTCTTAACAACTGCATTAAACTGTAATATTCTATATCCTAATTCTACTGATATGCTCATCGAATGTTTTACTAATTGTTCTCCTATATTAAGTCCCCTTGACGATGATGCTACTGCATAACTTGCATTTGATATATGTCCGCATCTACCTATATTATTGGGATGCAATATGTATAATCCAAATATTTTTCCTGTGTCTACATCCTCTGCAACTCCCGTAAATGACTGTGACGAAAAGAATTTCCTGCCACTATCTATAGTTAATCTATCTATTTGTGGAAATGCTTGTCCTTCATCAACTACTTCATTCCATATATCTATCATCTTATCTATATCATGCTCACTGTATTTTCTTATTACTATATTCATTAAGTTCCTCCACGGATATCAATTGTATAACCTTGCATACAAATTATTTTCTAATGTTATTCATATCTTACGTTAGATTTAAACTACAGTATTACATAACGTGTATATCTTCTATCTCTGCAATAAGCTCTCCCTCATCACCATATATAAATTCTATCTGTAACGTTAAATCATAATCTATAGAAAAGCCATTATTATCATTATAACACCATCTTAATTTAAGTAAAATAATAATACTTTCTAATTAACAAAACTTTTATATTCTATTATTAAGAGCAACCATCCTCCACGCAACAATAGAGGGTTACCTCATGTTACCAACTTGAGAATAACCATCCTATATCACATAAGAAATGAGCTCATATATATTCTTCAAAAACAAAAGGCGCTGGATAAATATCCAACGCCTTCGTTTTTATGTGTCTCATAATACTCTCTTGTTTTTTATTATCAATACCCAATTTCAAATTATTTTTTCGGACAATAATCAAATGTTATTTCAATTGTTTCGATACGACCTAGTGTAGTATTGTCAATAAGTATAGGTGTAACATAGTTAGTATTTCCGTCTGCTGTACGTGCTTCTGGTGGTACAGATGTTACCCATTCGTTATATATATTTACTCTTGTACATTTACCATCATCACTAGTTGTATATGGTTTTCCTTTTAGGGTTTTAACCTCACCATTTATTACCATTTCTTTTATAATAATTGAGTATTCGGGATATAATTGTTCTCCATTTGCAATTGCTAATGCACAGAATACAGTACTATCTGCAAAGCCCTCACCAGTGCCTGTAAAATCAAGACTTACTGTGTATGTTCCTTCACCAGTTACCTCTACATCAACTGCCTCTACTCCACCTGTCTTTGCAGTAGGGTTATATTCATCACCAACACTGTATATAGTATTCCAATCATTACTGTTAAACATAATCCATGCAACAGATTCATCATCGCTTAGGCGATTTTCTTCCTCTATAGCTTTTGCTGATACCAACGATTCTTCTATTGATGACTTAGCATTAGCTATAATATCTTCCTCATTCATATCCGATTGCTCACTAAGACTTCTGCTCTTAAAAGTTTTCGCAACTGCCTCATCAGAAAAAGCTAAATCTGTTCTTATGTAGTGACTACTGCAATCCCAGAACATTGGGCAATAACCATATAAATCACAGTTATCAAGAAAATTATTTATGAAATCGCAAGTATTTTCCTTAACAGACTTATCTTTATTAAGTGCTACTGAATATTCTCCTATTACAACTCCGTAGCCTTGCTCTGTAAATTTTGTCATCATTTCTAGAAACTCATTTTGGTCTTCATAGTCCTTACTTGTACCCCAAGTTGATAGACTTTCACTACCACAATATCCAAACGGTTCATAATAATGAACTGATATTAACAGCTTATCATCAGCAGAATCTTCTGGCATAATAAAACGATCATCACAAGTACATTTAATATCTGTATTATAACCAGCAATTAATAAGAATCTATCCTTATTATTTCCTCCTGTGCTTCTTACTGTATCAACGAATGCTTGATTAATCTTATTAGTCATCTCATAACATTCATCTTCTGATAAACTTCCAGAATCAGGACATAAATCAAGGTCATTAAGTCTATTCCCTAACTCTTCATTTGCAGATTCAAATATAAGTTTATTTGAATAATCTGCATATTCCTCACTTATCTGAGTCCACATAGATATGTACATATCCATTGCTTTTTCCCTTGTCTCTTCGTTAGCAGAGCCAAACATGCCCCACCAACCGCCATCCCAATGGTCGTTAATTATTACATACATATCTTCGTTCAATGCATAATTAATAATCTCTTCAACACGATTAAGATAGTCCTCATTAATTGTATAATCTCCATTTTCAAAATCCATTGCATTAGTCCAAGCAACTGGAATTCTTATAGAATCAAATCCTGATTCTTTCATACCAGTAATAATCTCTTGGGTCGTAACTGGTTGACCCCAGTAAGTTTCATAACTAGACGTATCTGCACCTACACCTAAAGTCCCATGTCCATATGCCTCCATAGTGTTTCCCAGGTTAGTACCATTTCCCATAAGTCTTGTTAACTCAATAGAAGATATATTCTCATTCTTCTTATCTGTGCTACATCCACTTAATGCTCCAATTAAAAATACTGTCATAACAATTAAATAAATAACCTTGAATCGCTTCATACATCAATCTCCTTCGGCAATATAATCTTAGTTATATATTAATCTATATGACAGTATTAAAATACATTATATTTACTAGTATTTATACTTAAAAAATTTCATTTCAATTCACTACTTGACAAAGCATAGTAGCTATGATATCTTCTATTTACACTACTTGGTATTGCAAAGTAGATGACTGATAAGTTGGTGAAGATATGGATGATGCACAATTATTAAAAGGAATATTAGAAGGTTGTATATTAAGTATTATAGGCGAAGGTGAAACTTATGGTTATGAGATTCTTTCAAAATTAGAAAGTTATGGTTTTGAAGATATCTTAGAAGGCACTCTATATCCCGCTCTAACAAGACTTGATAAAAAGGGATATATCGCATGTCGAAAAGCAAAATCTCCTTTAGGTCCTATAAGAAAATACTATTCAATTACTACTGAGGGTATAGAGCAATTAGCATTATTTAAGATTAATTATAGACACATTACAAATCTAGCAAATAATATTTTAGGAGAGTAGACTATGGATACAAATTATATACTTTATAAAGAGAGATTAACAGGTGAATATCTAGAGACATTTAATAAAATTGATTTATATGCAACAGTTATAGATATCGACGTAGACACAAAAATTGAAATGTTATCAGATCTATTAGATACTTTCTACAGCGCACAGGAAGAGAATAAACCCATCAAGAAAATTATTGGCTCTAATGTAGAAAACTTTTGCAAACTATATTTTGAAAATTATAGCTTGGGGCAACGAATACTCGGAGCAGCCTCTCGCTTATATTCTCTTTGTTGGTTTATATTTATTGTAGAACTAACTAGTGTACTTTTTGAGAAGCCACAAAATTTTAATGACTTTTTATTAATAAAGACTAATATGGCTGGTTATATAGTTGGATTTCTATGCGGATCAATTATATCGGTATTAGTTAGTTTAATTTTTCAAAAATATATGTTTATTAAGAAGCATTTCTCATTTAAAACATATTGTATATCTGCAATTATATTCCTTATTAGTTGTATACCATTCTTCATGGCAAGTATAGGTTATGATATAGGGATTCTTATGTGGCCTGTTATATTAGCTACCGTATTATATATTGTTATTTTTAAAATCACAAGCAGCTTAATAAATTCCAATCGTAGGGAATCTAAAAAAGAGTCTAAGTTCAAAAATATAGTAATTAATAATATGCCAGCTAATCTGATTAATAGATATCATACGTTAAATAAAAAATTAGAAAAGCGTGGCAAGGAACTTCTTACTCCTGAAACCTATATGGTAAGACTTGAAAAAGAAGTCAAAATAGAAACTATATGCAGTAAGATTATTTGGATATTCTTAATGTTATTCTTCTTAGTTATAATTATACTTGTTGCATTAACAAGTGCGGTGTTAGATACATTAGTATTTGTAGTTATTCTTTGTATTGTTGAATTACCTATAATAGCTTTTCTGCGAATAAATGATTCAATTTCTAAAGCAAAAGCAACATTAGTAAAAGAATGGTCTGACAACGGTATTCCTACGCTTTCTTAAATACTGCTGTAACTATCATTGTTTCATTTTCTCTGTGAGCGTATATATCCCCCGCCATCTTATTCATAAGTTGGCGGCATATATATAAGCCTAACCCACTTCCTCCATTGTTACCTACATTTGAACCCCTCCAAAAGCTATCAAATATGTGGGGCATTTCATTTTGTGGAAGTGTACATCCACTATTAGATACTGTTACTAATCTACAATCTTCTTCATCTGCAAAGCTTATCTTAATACTGTGTCCGTTGCCATATTTTATTGCATTTTCAATTAAATTTTGTACCACCTCTATACTACGTTCTATATCTCCAACAAGTATACAATCAGAATATGATTCTATGTTAAAATCTATCTTAAGTAGTTCTAATTTTTCACTATAAAATGCATTAATTTTATTCATCATTTCAGATAAATAAAACTCACTATTCTCAACTTCAATATTTAAGAAGTCCTCACTAGAAGCCTTAATAATCTGTGATACAAATTGCTCTATCTCATCTGCTTTGGCATTTATATTCTCTGCTATTTCATGTTGCTTTTCTTCACTACTATATAAGTTTTTGGATAGTGCTTTTGAGTATAACTTAATTGCTGAAAGTGGGGTTTTTATATCATGTGATATAGATAATATAAGAGTCTTCTTCTCTTTTTGTAGTTCAAGTTCCTTGCTCTTACTTTCTTCTATATTCTCCCTTAGAATATCCATTCCCCAAATAAACTTCCCGAAAAATCTGCTTTTATTTTCTTTAAGAGGAACTGTTAGATTGCCTTTGGATAACTCATATGGCACATCACTTAATACATTAAATGGTTTTAATATACTAAATCTTATAAAAACCATAACAATCATAATCACTATAGTCATAATAGTCATTGTAATATTAACTGACCATATCATACTGCTTTTATAAGTATCACGGTCTGATAAATAATCAAATCTATAAAGTTGCCCATCTATTTCCCTTATAAGATAGTCTGTATCCTTTCCTTCATAAAATGAATTATCTCCTAAAAACTTCTCTACATTTACTATCTGATTATAATCTGATAAGTCTAAGTTATTATATCCATTATCTTCTATGTCAAGTGCAATACGATTTATTTCAACGCGATAAAGCCTCCCACTATTGTCAGAGGCTCTATACATATATATATTTGTTATTGTAAATATAATAATTATAATACCTATTAGTAAAACAACTATTTTGTTAAATGCTTTCATATCTCACCTATTCAAACCTGTATCCAACACCCCATACAGTTATTATTCTTGTAGGATTCTTAGTATCTTCTTCTATCTTTTCTCTTAACCATTTTATATGAACTGTTAAGGTCTGTGGCTCACTAAAACTATCAAAGCCCCATATCTTATTAAACAGCATATCCTTATTCAATACCTTACCCTTATTCTCCATTAATAGTAGAAGCAAATCAAACTCTTTTGCTGTCATAATAAGTTCTTGGTTATCTCTATAAACCTGCCTGCTTACTTTGTCAATTCTTAGATTGCCCTCTGTAATAACATCTGTTTCATATCTTCTCTTAAATATTCCACTTATCTTAGCAAGAAGTATATCTATGTCATATGGTTTCTCAATATAGTCGTCAGCGCCTAACATAAGTCCATTAAGCTTATCTTCTTTCTCCATCTTGGCACTTACTACTATAATAGGCACATTACTATTTTCACGTAACTTCTTGCATACAGCAAATCCATCCATATTAGGTAGCATAATATCTAATACTACTAATTTTGCTCCATGTTTTTCAAAGTAAGATACCCCATCTTCCCCAGAGGGGCAAACCTCTACTGTATAATTTTCTGTTATAAGAAAATCACGTAACAAACTGGCAAGTTCTACATTATCTTCAACTATTAATATATCTATCATAGTGAATTACCATCCCATCTCCATAAGCCAATTATTCAAAGAACGCTCTCTATCTCTAAGATTTGATTCTTCTGAATATCTTTCTAAATTATACTCTCCTTTTATATTTCCATCAACTATATACATTACTCGTCCACATTTTGCAGCAACCTTTACATCATGTGTTACAAGCATAATAGTTGTACCCTCATTATTAATTTTACAAAGCTCTGTCATTACTTCATCTGATGATGCTCTATTTAATGCACCTGTTGGCTCATCTGCAAATATCATCTTTGGATGATTAATCATACTTCTGCATATACAAGCACGTTGCAATTGTCCTCCAGAAACCTCATTTATATCATTATCTGCCACATCAATTATTCCAAGCTTACGCATTAGATCCTGTCCATATTGAACCTTATCTTTCTTAGGTGCATTATTAGCCTTAGACTCTATTGATGGTAAAATAATATTATCAAATACAGAAAGGTTCTTAAGCATATACATTTGTTGAAATATAAATCCCATCTCATCAAGTCTTACCTTGGCTAGCTCCTTTTGATTAAGCTCCATTATATTCTTATCACAAAAGTTAACTTCTCCTGCTGTAATTCCATCCATTCCAGAAACAGTATATAACAGTGTAGATTTACCTGAACCTGATGGTCCCATAACTGCTACCATTTCACCTTCATCAATATTAAAATTAACATTCTTTAATACATTATTTTGATTCTTATTTACTATATATGTTTTACACAAATTCTTTACTTCAAGCACATTTTTCATAATTATTCTCTCCTATTCTATATTACTTGTTTCTGATGCAGAAATCTTTCTTACTTGCCATGCTGTAATATAGCTAGCTGTAATTGTTACTGCAAATACTAACAACGGATATAATACATATACTTCTAATCCTCTAACATCAAGTTCAATTGAACTTGCACCAAATATTTTAAATATTGCACCTAGTGATAGTTGACCTAATGGGTTTGACAAAATTGCTCCTAACACAGTAGATATTACAAGTATTATTCCTATACGTATTGTCTGCCATAAGACAATTGTATTATTATCAAATCCTATAGCTTTTAACATTCCTATCTCGCCTTTTTCCTTTGTTATAAATGACTTAACCATAAGTATTGTAACTAATCCATTTATACAAAGTACAACAAGAATAATTATATGTATCATATCATCAATATTTATATCTAACGATCTATGTACATATTCTGTTGCATTATCAACTTCCCTATCTTCAAATAACTCCTTAATTCTTTCATACCTGTCTAATATCTCCTCTTCACTAGGATTATCTGTATATCTAATTTGTGTTCCCATAATTCCCATGGCATTTGTATAATCAAGTTCTAATGTATTATTGAATCTAATTCCCTCTCCACTATTCATCATTGATTGATATATGGCTGTTACAATAAAACTCCTCTCTTCATTACCTATTAATATATTAACTGTATCTCCAATTTCTGCATTAATTCGTTCAGCAATGACATGGGTTATAGCAACTTCATTGTCTTTTTCAGGTGGAATTCCTGTTATATATGTATAATTATCTGGTGTAACATTTATACCTTGAAGTGATACCGAATCAGTACTCTTTTCATTATGTGAAATACTATATCTAAGCATAACCTCACTAAATACCTCTGCATCTTCTATGCCAATCTCCTCAAGTTTATTTTTAGTTTCAGTAAGACCTGCAACTATGGTTTCTTTTTCCGTAAAGCTCATTTCAGGATCAATAGACACAAAAACATCACTATATGCTATACAGAACCAAGGCAATAATTTTTCACTCTTTATTGTATTTGCTGCATTTACAGGTATAATTATTAATATAATTCCTATAGTAAATGTGATTATTAATACACCAAATCTTTTTAGATTACTTAATATATCATTAGTCGCCAAAAACAATATTGGTTTCATAGAACTCTTACTTAACTTCAAGATGCCTTTTCTACTATATCGTTCACCATTTGAACCATTTCTAATTGCTTCAACAGGGGTAAACTTATTAAGTCTCTTTGTTGCAAAATAGCAAAATGCCATAATTATTCCTATTATCAATATAGTACACAAAACATTTACTATATAACTACTTGTAGTATCCATTACCATATTTTCTGATACTTCTGTCAGCAACATTTTCCCAAAGGGTATTCCACAAAATAATCCTATAATTGCTCCTATTATAGCAATGGAAAAATATTTAATACAGTATAGCAATCTTATTCTACTATTTTTAATACCAATGGCTTTCATTACACCTATCTCTCTAAACTCTTCATCAAGAGTAAACATAATGGTGAATCTCAGAATAACTATTGATATTAAAATCAAACATATACTTACAACTATCATTATCCCTGATTTAACCATATCTATCATATATAGTAGGTTTATCATAGCTGTATTTATATTCATTAATGGTGATAATCCTTGCTTATTATATTCTACATTAAACCCTTCTAAATCATCTGTATTTATTACATAGTTTAGCAGGTATGTATTATCTGATTCATTACATACCTTATTATAATCATTATCACTAATTACAAATGTCTGCATTCCCATCAATGGTGAATTATATAATATATTCTTCATTCCTCCTGCTACTGTAAAGGTGGTATCATACACTTTAACCTTATCTCCCACCTTCAGATTCCACGCATTAAGGTGATAAGTTGAAATATAGATTTCTCCATCATTTACCTTTTCAATAACCGAATTATCAGAATCAAAAATCTTAAATCCTAGTAAATCTAGTGTCACAATTCCTATAGCATTTGAAAAATCGCAAGGCTCTCCTTTAATCATAATATTCTTTTCTGTTGTATATAACATCTTACTACTATCATAATCAGACACTGTATCTGTGTCTTCAAGAAAATTATCCATAGCTTTCTTAGTTTCATCATTTTCATAAAATAATATTAGTAAATCTGACATCTCAGCTTTTTCAATATACGTATCTACTGCACTAGTAATAGCCAATAGATTATTAACACTACTTGAAATAAATGCCGATGCCATAATAATAAATATTAGCAAAATAATATTCATTGTCTTTTTTCGTTTAAGGTCTTTTTTCAAAATATTTATATACATTTTCATACTCCTTTTCTTAGCTTAAAAATAATATAACAGAGCAATTATTAAATAAACCTTAAATGAATAAAAGTTTTTTCAAAATAAAAAGGCCCTGATTTCAAACCAGAACCCTTGAATGTTATTTGTTAAATTATAAACTTATACTTATTATAGATATTGTCCTACACAATTAATAATATATGAGTATTCTTGTGATTTCTCTACATACTTATTCAAACCATCAAACATAGACGCACCAGCTATTATAAGACCAATTACCATCGATGCAATACCAAAACCATTTGTCTTTTGTTCCATAATTCTTCTCACTCTTTTTAAACTATATTATATAAAGCCTGTAGGCTAAATATCGTTATTATAATTCAACCTTTACATTCTTTCTCTCCATTGCCTCCGCTTCAAACATATCCATTTCTTTGAAGTTAAACATATTAGCAATTATATTGCTTGGAAACATTAGAACCTTATCATTCATATTTTTAATAACTGCATTATAATACTTTCTGGAATTAACAATATCATCCTCTATTTTTAATAATTGATTACTTAGATTATTAAAGCTCTCACTTGCTTTTAGATCTGGATAATTCTCCGCAATAGCTATTAACTCTGATATACAAGCACTCAGTTCTTGGTTCTTCTCCATCTTTTCTGATTCCGACATATTATCATATGCTGAACTTCTTAATCTAACAACATTCTCTAATGTAGAACTCTCATGCTTTGCATATCCTTTTACTACTTCCACAAGGTTAGGTATTAGATCCCAACGTTTTTTAAGATACACATCCATTGTTGCAAAAGCTTCTTTCACTGCGTTTTTTAATCTAATAAAATTATTGTACTCTACAAATAAATATACCAAACATATAACAACTACCAATAATAATCCAATAATAAATAACATCATAATAATCCTCCTCGTATGTACCACTTTCATTATATAGTTACCATTTTACTAATTAGGTGTCTACCAGCTTCCGCCTCCGCCTCCACCAGAGCCTCCTCCTGAAAATCCTCCACCTGAACTACCTCCAGAGCTATCGCTCGATGAACCATAATCTCCTGATGAAGATGATGGCGCACTCATTGATAATTCCATAGTCGAATGAACAAACTCACTAAACTCATAAATATCAAAGTTATCATATTCCGAATATCCTGCATACCAATTTGGCTCTCGCATAGAAATAGATTCAAATTTCTTAATCCACTTATCCGATACATCTAGCACATAAGTATAAGGCAATATGTTATAGAAATATTCAGGGTCTTCCATTACCAATTCTTCTAATTTTGGTTTCTCTACCATCTCCAAAAATTTCTTAAATCCTTTTATTCTTCCCAACATCATACTTCCATAAGCTGTTCTCTTCTTCATTGTAATACAAAAATACATCATTATTAAAACACATATCATTCCTACTATAAACACTACAAGATTTCTAGAATTATGTTCTAAACCAGGGGCAAGGGAATTAATATATATAAATCCTGTAAAAAGTATTGCTGGTCCCATAAACATTATTTTAAGAATTACATCAACTTTATTAAATACACAATAAAATATAGCACCTAGTGAGAAAAATGGTACAAATACAGACTCCAGTATTGCTTCTACTCCAACACCATCTCTAACAGGATTTAGTTCTATTATAAACATGGTTACCAATATTATAATTGCTATAAATATTTGAGCTATCTTAGAAGACGGTTCTATTATTTTATTTTGATTCTCTTTGCTATTTAGGTATTTTTTAATTGAGTATACTGCACCATAAAAACTATCTTCCAAGTCATATCGTGTTACTTCATCTCGATTAAAATCTCCGTGAAAATCTAGAGGAATATTATTTACATCTATTTTTCTTGTAAATAATCCATTAAAGAACATCTCTTCGCATACATTATTTCCATCGTATTCTTTTAATTTAATTATTCTATATTGACCATCCATTTTGCTATCTATTATCTGTATATATCCCTTATTGGCTAAATAGACTAATAATGACATAACCTCTCTATCTTCTACTTTACCCTTGTACATTAATCCAACTTCCACACTATTCATACTCTTAGGTGGATATAATTCTACTGGTTCAACCAGTTTGTCATTCTTTCCGAACATATTCCATAATAAAATTGAGATACCTAACAATACAATAGGTAAACCTATTAATAAAATTAATTCAAAATCAAAGTTTCCCATTCGTACAAAATAACCTTCTGGTAATTTTAATCTAACAGTTATACCTTCCCCTGAACTAAGAGTCCCATTATAAGTTCCCGTTATTGTATTATCCTCTATGGTATAATCAAAACCATCACTTTTCCTCGAACCAATATATCCCCATGCAAATCCTAATTTAGTCTCATCAAAACTCTTAGGCATAACAATCTTATAGGATACATTCTTAATCTCTGTATCCCACGCATTGCCTATCAAGTTAAAATACAATTCATCATAATTTTCACAAGGATCTTTACCTATATCATATATATACTGTATCTCGTAACTTTTCTTACCCGTTATAGTCTTTTCCGAATCTCCAATCTTAATTACCTTGTACAAAGTATCTTCATATATTTCATATTGATCACTTACTTTTACAACTGTTATTTTAGCATTATTTTTGGAAGTAGTTCCATCTACTCTAAATATATTATTTTTTAATGGTATTTTTCGTGTTATCCCATGCCTATCATCACTAAAATATACCTCTATTTTCTCAGTAACATAAATAGAATTATCTTCATTTACCGTTAACGTAACATCATAGCCTGTTATTTCATATCCGCTAACATCCTCTGCATTTACTTTGTATGAATATCCTATAAGTGGTATTATAGCCACTATTAATATACAAAATAAAATTAATCTCTTCTTACCCATAAGTTCCCCTTTTCCCCCTTAGTCTTCACAAAATGGCAATATAATAAAAAACCCAATCCTTACATAAGGATTGAGTTCCGTATAATGCCGGCGACCGGAATCGAACCGGTACGGGAGATTAGTCCCGCAGGATTTTAAGTCCTGTGCGTCTGCCAGTTCCGCCACGCCGGCATTTAAGTGGATGGAGAAGGATTCGAACCTTCGAAGTCGTAGACAACAGATTTACAGTCTGCCCCCTTTGGCCGCTCGGGAACCCATCCATGTATTGCTCACAATTAAGAATTATAATTCATTTCAATCTTAATTGCAAGCTATTTTTTATAATTCTGCTCTTAAAACTGTTGCAGATATTTTTGATACATTTATATTCAAAGTATTATTAAATACCTCATATTTTTTTGGTTCTAAGAAATACCCCTCCTCGGTTGTAAGCATGAGTTGTGTTAACATTGTACCGTCTGGTATTCCTATATTAGAAACCCTTAATTGTAGATTTACTTCTTCATAATTGTTATTAAGAATAACTATGAATTTCTCTGTATCTGTAAATCTTCCATAGGCTATTACTTTATGCTGTCCGTATACAAATTGTACGGAACCTCTCATTAAGGCTTCATATGATTTATGAATTTTAATCATATCCTTATGAAATTCTATTAATTCCATATCCTCATTTCCCCAAGGATAAGTTCTTCTATTATCTGGGTCAGTCCAGCCACATAATCCTGCTTCATCACCATAATATATAGTTGGTGCTCCTGGCCATGTCATCTGGAATACTACTGCTTCCCTAAATACACCCTTATTAATATTCTCGTTAGCTGCCTGGGCACCTAATGTATGAGTTCTACCAACACGTCTATTAGTTCTCGTTAAGAACCTTGAATGATCGTGATTAGATAGTTCATTCATTGCTACATCTAATGACTGTTGATGGAATCTTGACATATGATGTTTCATCGCACCTACAAATGAATCTGCATTACCTAATAGATCTCCTCTGAATTCATCACTATGTTTCTCTACACCTGTTAAAAACCATGTTAATGGTTCCATAAATGCATCATAGTTCATAACTGTATCCCATTGATCACCACGTAACCAACTCTCAGGATCTCCATAATGCTCTGCTAATATAATAGCCTCTGGATTAGCTTCTTTTACAACATCTCTAAAATCACGCCAGAAACTATGATTAAAATCTGCTGAATGACCTAAATCGGCTGCAACATCTAATCTCCAACCATCTGCATTAAATGGTGGTGATACCCACTTCTTAGCAACATTTAAAATGTATGCATATAAGCTTGGTGATTCTTCATAATTAAGTTTTGGCAAAGTGTCATGACCCCACCAACCATCGTACGAACTATTATAAGGCCATTCATAGTCTCTATAAAAATGAAAGAAACTTCTATACGGACTATCTGCTGATGGATATGCACCCTTATCATAGTCTTCTTGGTTCTCATATATACATTCTTTATCTAGCCACTTATTAAACGAACCGCAATGATTAAATACACCATCTAATATAACTCTTATGTTTCTCTTATGAGCCTCTTCCACCAATTCTATAAACAATTGATTACTAGCCTCTAGATTAGCCTTATTCGTTACTCTATCTATATATCTTGTCGAATTTTTATTTGTAATATCACCATTTTGTAAACATACACCCTCATCTGCAACAATACGTCCAAAATGAGGATCTATATAATCATAATCTTGTATGTCATACTTATGATTAGATGGGGATACGAATAATGGATTAAAATATATTACATCTATTCCTAGGTCTTGTAAGTAATCCAACTTATCCATAACACCTTGAAGATCTCCACCATAAAAAGAACGCACATCCATCGAATCAGGATATTTGCCCCAATCGGTTATCCTTCTAGTTCCTTCTCCAATATAACTATATTCATTATCAAGTACATCATTTGTCTTATCGCCATTGCAAAATCTATCCACATATATTTGGTAAAACACCGCACCCTTTGCCCATTCCGGAGTTGTAAAACCTGGTGTGATTTTAAAATTATAATCTGGGTTAATATTTCCCGATACTCCCACTTTATTAAAGTAACAAGTAACTTTTCCTGATACTACCTCAAAATAATATTCTATAATATCTTTATCTATTTTAGGAATAGTTGCCTCGTAATAATCAAACATCTTATCACTACCAACTATTTTCATCTTATCCTTAGCACCCCTATGAATAAGATATACTTCATCGACATTATCAATTCCTGTTCTAAATCTAATTCTAACATCATCACCAACCATAGGATCTGATGGTATTCTATAATATTTGGTACCGTCACTAAATAACGCACCTGTATTAAGTGCTGGTTTTGTATTAAATACGTAGCTCTGTATTTTCTCTACCACTGAAAAATTTCTAAATGATAAACCCATCGTTATATACTCCCTGCATATTGTTTCATTTAGTAATTTTACCTTATATTGACTTATTAGACAAGGGAAATACATGAAAAAGATTATTTATGGACAGTAAAAAGGACAGCCATTCCGATCAGCTGCCCTTTTTGGAGAAGGTATTTTGTTACTTATGGGGTGTAGCAAAAAACTATATAATGTATTGGGGGGGTTACAATAATTATTATATCAGATGTCTAAAAAAAGTGTTACCAAAGTACAACTTTTTTTTTGGACATTTTAAACATATTCAAGCAACATAACGTTCACTATTTGCCACAATACTATTTGTTTTTATCTAAATTGCATACTTTATGTCAAAATACTATAATTTTTAACTAATCAAACAATCCTGACTGACTATTATCATCGAATAATGCTTCAAATTCAGCTCTATCGATTCTCTCTTTCTCTAATAAAAGCTTAGCACAGCTATGAAGAATGTTAATATTTTCTTCTAAAATCTTTCTTGCCTCTACATAACACTCGTCAATAATTTTCTTAACTTCACTATCTATCTTTTGTGATACTTTCTCACTAACAGTTTCTCTATCTGTTGCGTAATCAATTATTCCTAGTTCTTTTGACATACCAAATCTTTCAACCATAGCTCTAGCTGTTTTTGTTGCCTGTTTAATGTCTTGAGACGCACCTGATGTAATATCATCCATAACCATCTCTTCTGCTATACGTCCACCAAGAGAAACTTTTATGTCTTGAAGCATATTTCCTCTAGTGTAATGTACATTATCATTCTCTGGTAATGGCATTGTATATCCTGCTGCATCTGTTCCTGTAGGTATAATTGATACTGTATATACAGGACCTACTCCATCTAACACATGGAATAATATTGCGTGGCCTGCTTCATGATATGCTGTTATTTCTTTATCCTTTTCTGGTACTACACGGCTCTTCTTCTCTGTACCAATTCCAACCTTTATAAATGCTTTTTCAACATCATCTTTTACAATGAACTTTCTGCTATCTTTTGCTGCGCTAATTGCTGACTCATTCATAAGATTCTCTAAATCTGCACCTGAAAATCCTGCTGTTGTTCTTGCTATTTCTTGTAAGTCTATATCTTCACCAAGAGGTTTCTTCCTAGTATGAACACCAAGAATTTCACGTCTACCTTTTACATCTGGTCTACCAACATATACTTTTCTATCAAATCTTCCTGGTCTTAATATAGCTGGATCCAATATATCAACTCTATTAGTAGCCGCCATCACTATAATTCCAGAATTAACTTCAAATCCATCCATCTCAACAAGTAACTGATTAAGCGTTTGCTCTCTTTCATCGTGTCCACCACCATGTCCAGAACCTCTTCTTCTTGCTACTGCATCAATCTCATCTATAAATATAATACAAGGTGCATGTTTCTTAGCATCTTCAAATAAATCTCTAACACGAGATGCTCCAACACCGACAAACATTTCTACAAATTCAGAACCAGATATGCTAAAAAATGGTACTCCTGCTTCTCCAGCTATAGCCTTAGCAAGCAAAGTCTTACCTGTTCCTGGAGGTCCCTCTAATAATACGCCCTTCGGAATTCTAGCACCTAAATCAACATATTTAGACGGTGTCTTTAAGAAATCTACTAACTCTGCTAATTCTTCTTTCTCTTCTTGCAATCCTGCTACATCTTTAAAATTAGTCTTGTTATCACCATCTAACATCATTCTTGCTTTACTTCTTCCAAAGTTAGCCATCTTAGCATTACTTCCACTACTTGCTGCATTTCTTCCAAGCATAATCATAATTACAAGAATACCAACAACACCTATAATAATATAAGGCATAAGTTGAACCATGACACTAGGTCTCTTAACATCTGTTAAATATAACTGTGCTGATGTATCAATATCATTATATATATTAACAATATCCTTAACATCGGAAGTGTAAAATTTGATTATTGTACCATTACTATACTCAACTCCTACAGTTCCTGTTGGAACTTCTTCATTCTGTTGTATTGCAACACTTACTACTTTTCCATGTTCTTCAAGATCACTTTGTAAATCTTTATAAGTATAATTAGTTGTCTCGTTAGCCAATTTTCTATCCGTTGCCCACACACATCCAATTACTATGGCAATGATCACTAGCCACATTACCAATCCACGTTTAATACTATTATCCATTATAAATATATACTCCCTTCAACTACTTTCTAACTACACCTACATATGGTAAGTTCCTATACTTTTGTGCAAAATCCAAACCATATCCAACAACAAATTCATCTGCTATAGTAAAACAACTTTGTTCTATCTGTACTTCTACTTCTCTTCTATCTGGCTTGTCAAGAAGCGTAATTATTTGAAAACTCTCTGGGTTTCTAGCTTCCAACACAGCTCTTAAAACCTTTAGTGTATTTCCACTATCAACTATATCTTCTACTAATATAACATTCTTACCCTCTAATGGCTCATCTAAATCTTTAAGAATCTTAACCTCACCACTAGATGTTGTTCCTGCACCATAACTTGAAACAGACATAAAGTCCATTGTTACTGGTACAGTAATATGTTGAGCTAACTCACACATAAAAAATACACTTCCCTTTAATACACCAATTAAATGTACTGACTTTCCTGCGTATTCTTTACTAATCTTTGCTCCTAATCTAGATATCTTTGCTTTAATCTCTTCTTCAGTAATCATAACATCAATATTTTGTGCCATATCAATCATTCTCCTTTGTACTATATTCTATCTCGATAACAGTTCTTGTTGTCTCGTCTATTTTATATCCTTCGCTAGCTCTAATACCCAAAGCCCATAAAACACTGTCCCCATCCGCTATAACCAATGTATTTTCTCGTTCTATTGCAGGTATTTTATTATCAATAAACAATCTGTTTATCTTCTTTCTGTTTCCAGAATTATTTATTATTATATAATCTTCATCTTTAAAACTTCTAAAATGCAAATTAAATTTTATTTTATCACAATCAAAGGCTTTCGTATACTGTTTTTTAGGAATTTCATAATCTGAACTATATTCAAATTTTCTTACTTTTATCCGTACGTCTCCATTACAATACTCCGTAATTTCCTCGTCCAATACTATATCTGCCAGACTTACTTCTTCCCTCTTGATATATAATACAACATCCGTATACTGCCTCTTGCCAACTATTCCATATGCTAGATTAACTTGTTTTCCCACTTCGTTATCTAACAATTCCATCACACTTATCACATGAGCATTTGTAATGTCCTTTGCCTTATTCGCAATTGATACTATAACCCTATACAAAACCTTCTTCTTGATTAATTCTGGATGCTCATTTATCTTATTAATGTCAACATAGTATCTGCCTTCCTTAATAGTAACTATATCTGAGTATATACTATTAATTATATCATCAACATACTCTATATATTCCTTTGCTGTATCTGCAAACTGATTTATATGTTCAATGGCACTACTGTTAATATCTATCATTTGAGGTAAAATAATATTTCTAATCTTATTCCGAGTATAATCATTTTCGTTATTTGTTTCATCAATTCTATAAGAAATATTTTGTTCAATCAAATAGTTCTCTATTTCTTCTCTACTTACATCTAGCAACGGGCGAATTATATTTCCTCTTGCTGATGGTATTCCTGCAACACCCTGTAACCCGCTTCCTCTAATCATATTAAATATTACAGTCTCTGCTAAATCATTTTTATGATGAGCTACAGCAATCTTTTCACAATCTTTGTCTGCTGCCACTATATTAAAGCACTCATACCTATACTTTCTTCCAGCTTCTTCAGTAGATATGCCAAGACTATTAGCCATATCTAATATATCCTTCCTAAAAGTAATTATCTCTATTCCTAGCTTACCGCACAGACTAACTACATACTCTTCATCCTTGTTTGCATCGTCGCCTCTAAGCATGTGATTAATATGCACACCAACTATGTTATCCACTCCATATAATTGACACAATATAAACAATAGACATACCGAATCAGCTCCTCCTGATACGCCTACAATGATTTTTTCATCTTGTTTAATCATATTATTTTTATTTATATAGTTTCTTATCTTATCTAACATCGGTTTTCTCCTAAAGTACTACAGCCTAACATACCTATTTCTATACTATGAATATTACTATTTCATTATGAAAATTGCAACTTTTACTTACCATGTATTCCCATTGCTATTGCTGAAACATCATCTGTCATTTTATTTCCATTCATTTTCAATATATTATAGACAATACCATCTACTAATTCTTGTGGATCATTTGTATCCAATCTAAGTATCAAGTCTGCCATATACTGTTCCTTATCATCAAAAATAATTCCATCAAGTGCACCATCGCTCAACATTACTACCATATCTCCATCAAATAATTTCTTGGTTGTAGTATCAGTTTCTACATTCTCTAATATCCCAACAGGTAATGATGTTGATTTTATAGTCTCAATCCACTCATGTCTTTTTATGAAAGTTGTTGCTGCCCCTAGTTTTATAAATTCACACATACCTGAATACATATTCAACACACATAGATCCAGTGTTGTAAAAGCATTTCCTTCACTCCTAAAACTTACTATAGAATTAAGCATCTTTATAGCTAACTCTTTCTTAAATCCTGCTTCTAATAATTGCTCTAGTGATTCTACTACCGTTTCACTCTCTGCCGCCGCTACTGCACCACTTCCCATTCCATCTGATAATAACATCATCATTTCTCCGTTTGATAATTCTCGCAATGTATAATTATCACCCGATACTTCTTCTTTATATTTTGCTATTTTTCTTGCACCTGTTAACACTCTGAAATTGGTGTCTTCTTCAAATGTAATAACCCCATATTCTTTTCCTATTATATTTTTACTATACTCGCACACTCTATAGTTTTGATTTAATATTTCACCTATAATTCTTGCCGCTTCTTTAGAGGTCATAATTTTCCCTTTTATTGTTTTAGCTGTTAGAAAAACCTGACTCTTACCCTCTTTATTATTTATCAAAACTATTTTCTTTACAGCAATATTACGTTTCATAAATCGTTCTATAATTAATGCCTCTACATTTTTCTTAAGTTTTATTCTATCATCAATATTAATTGAAAACGAATCTATAATATCGCCTATTTGGCTTATTTGTCCCATAAATGCCTTCCTATTCTCCACAATAGAATTGTTCATACTTTCAAGAGAATTAAGCATATTATAACTATCTACAACTTGTCCATTTTCACTTACAAGATTCATCTTAATAGTGTTAGGTTGAAATATTTTTTCCATCCGCCTAAATCCATTTGCAAATTCTTTTAACCGCATTTTTGTTATGTTATTAATCTCCTCCTGAAGATTTTCCATCGAATAATCTTTCTTTATCTCTCTCATCTTAATCATAAAGTTACTTGGTGTTAATAAAAACAATGCGATTGCTGATATTACACTTCTTAAGCTATCAACTTGTATTAGTGTCTCAAAGAATGTAGTTCCCATGAACACAATAGCAATTACCACTGCCACACTTGATAGAATTCTACCTAACTCCCCTAGCACACCACTTATAAGTCCAATTGCAACAAATACTCCCACATATTCTGGCATTCCTGTCCGTATAGCCATTATTCCTCCGCAAATAGCACTTACGCATGTTCCATAACTCGTTCCAAATCTGTATCCCACATATAGAACTCCATATAGCATAATCATTTCTAATATTGTAAATGTATTTCCTATATACAGCGGCGTTCCAAACAATATAATTGACATAAAGCACAGTATACTTATTACATGTTCGTTTTTAATATATGCAATATTGGGTTTCTCTTTAACTGTTTCTATAGCTTTATCTAGTATAAATACAAACGAAAATACTACGATACCTTCTAACAATGCCATAACTGGAGTATATTTAGGCGCTCCACTTAGTACTAACAATCCAGCATGGGAAAATGCAGTTAAAGCACCACCAACTGCTGCCACAAAAAATTTATTTTGTCTATCCCTCTTCTCACTAAACAAACCCATAAATATAACTATTGCAATTAGCGTTATTGCATACTTTGCAAATGCGCCTAAACTTAGCGTAGATGCTACCCCCAATACTAATATTAAATATAACCACATATCACTCATATCTTCTAAGTAAGCTGCCAAAAACAACGAAATCACAAAGGGATACATATCAGCAATACCGCACCTTGCAGCAAAAAACGCTAATATATGTATCCCTATATTTTCTTTCTTGTATTTCATTACACCACACCTCCATATATTTTTCAAAGTGTGGTCAATTATAATAAGTGTACAAGAAATATTTTGTCTAATTATACACCAATCGAATTAACTTTTTAGACATTTTATAATTAAGCATCAAACATAACCTTCTCACTATTAAATGCCTTAGTAATAATATAAGCCATTATAATACCGAATATTAAGTTGCCCCCCACAGCTATAGCAAATGCCACTCCTGTTATATCTGTACTGAATATATTCTTAAGTGCTACAGCTGAACCATACAAAGGAATTGCATATTCATAAAGTTTTGCATTCTCACCTAAAAACATTGTTAACATTCCACTCATCATAACTATCATATAGACTGGCATTACGTAAGTACTTCCAGTCTTTACATCTTTAGCAAATACTGCCGGTAATGCAATAATCGAAACATATACAAACACTAGCGATATAATAACTGCTAATAACATTAATATTTGAACAGGGTTAAAGCTTATAAGTGCCCCTATTCCACTTAAGTCCGCTGTAGCACTACCCGACATAGTCATATTTGCCATAAGCGGCATTGCCAATATCATCGATACTCCATATATTAATGCTGATAATCCCGATAAAATCATAAGTGCTAATAATTTACCATATACAATGTCACTTCTCTTTATAGGCGCAATAAGCATACTTGCCATTGTTCCTCGCTCTTTCTCACCTGCAAAGGTATCTACACCTAAAGACATTGCTCCTGCAAATAGTAATATAGTAATTATATAAGGTATAATGCTTCCTAACATTTTACCTATTGCCTTGCTATCATCTTGTATTACAGATTCTTGATTATCAGCGTCTATAGTAAATACTGTTAATGCCTCTTTGCTTCCTACTATATCAATTAACTTTTGCTCTTTATATCCATTTAAAAATTCATATACAAAAGCTTCCCTTGCATTACTTGAATAATCTTCTGATGGATTATAATAAGTCTTAACGTCTGGAACAACATCCGCTTCTGAAATATCATTTAAGAATGATTCTTCAAAGTACACTATTAAGTCTAAATCACCTGTATATATTCTATCTTTATATGAATCCATGCTACTAGTATCTGCATCATATTCAATATCATATTTCGATACTGCTGTAGTCTCTTCTATATATGCTCTAACCTCATCTGGTGCATTAACTACCATTACTGTAGCAGTATGGTTTTCTTGATCATCAAGCATAGCTGTAACCATCTGTCCCATCAATGCATATATTCCTATTACCAATATAGCTGGCAAGATAAATAACGAGAATATTAACTTCTTGTCCGAAAAGACTCTGTATAACTCTTTTTTCATTATAGTAAATGTATAACTCATTATTCCTCACCTCCTACAGTATTTTTATATATTTCAAAAAATGCATCTTCTAAATCTTTTGAATTATTATTTTCTAGTGCCTCAGCTAATGTTCCGTTAAATACACATTTACCCTGTATTATCATGGCTATTCTATCACATAACTTTTCTGCTTCTGACATTATATGAGTTGATACTATTACAACTTTTCCTTGTTCCTTAAGAACTTTTAAATAATCTGTTACCGCTCTGGCTGTAATAATATCAAGACCATTAGTTGGTTCATCAAATATTACAACATCTGGGTCATGAGCCAGACTTACTGCTATTGATGCTTTTTGTTTCATACCTGTTGATAATTCTTGAATCTTCTTATCTTGAAATTCATGTATTCCAAAATATCCAAATAACTCTTCTCTTCTTTCATTAATTTTCTCCTGATCCATTCCTCGAAGTTTGCCAAAGAAGTTAAATAAATATTTAGGTGTAAATTGTGGGTCTAGTTTAATTTCATTAGTTAAGAATGCTATACTCTTCCTAACCGCTTCCCCCTCTTTAACTGTATTATATCCTTGAACAGTTATATCTCCTTCAGTTGGATTAAGTAGGGTCGCAATACATCTAAGAGTTGTTGTCTTACCTGCACCATTAGGTCCTAGCAAACCAAATATCTCTCCTTCTGTAGCTGAAAATGTTACTTTATCTACTGCTATTTTCATATTCTTTTTTGTCTTCTGCTCTGCCATCTGTTTCTTAGACAGTTTATAAATCTTGGTTAGATTATTTATTTCTATCATAATTAGTTTCCCTTCTTTACATTATTTTACTTAAGTATACAATATACACCAAGCTCGAGAATACCTCGCTAAGTTCTCTGCCAGTCACTAAGTGATAATAGTATAGTATAGTTCACTTTACATTTAGTGTCAATAATTTTTTTCATGTATATCGCACCTCGATATATACATATATAGCACTGCGATATATATTTGTCAAGAACATTTTAAATAAAAAAGTCATAGGAGCGAACTCCTACGACTTAACATTATCACTATTCTTCTGGTTTAATTATGATTTCATCTGGATAAACCAATCCTATCTTATCTTTGGCAACATCTTCAACATACTTCTTAGTCTGCATATATTGCTCCTTAGTTTCTAATTCCTCAGATGTCTTCTCAGCTTCACCAATCTGTTTCTCTAATATTTCTTCTTTCTCTGAGCCTTCATTAACCTTATTCTTAAGACTAATTGTATTATATCCTACCAAACAAAATAAAAGCATTACAACAAATCCTATCAAAACTGCTGCAGTCTTATCTTTTTTACCTTTTTTTCGTATTCTGTTATTTATTCTTCTCTTACTCAATAATCTCACCTCTAAATACTATTGTCCTCTAAATGCTATTCTAATCGTTTTCTTGGCATTTTTCAATGCTTTAGATGTATTTTTACATAAATTTCTTAATGGAATAATTATCCATCTACCAAATATCTTAAATACTGCTACTATTATCTTGAAAATAAACTTCATCAGCATAATCACAATTTTACTAAGTGTATATTTATATATGACCAGCCCTATGAATATCCCCATAAATACATATGAGCGCAATTGCCCATAGTTAAATTTATAAAACGTATAGAATACTATGTAGGTTGTTACAATCCAAAAAACAAAATCCTCAATTGCTATAAATACAGTTTTATGTTTAATAGACTCTCTCATTGCTTCAAATATATCATAAAAACAGCCAATTATCATTCCTAACAATATACTAATTCCAAATAGATCAACCTCAAATACTATTAAATCTGCCATATGTTATTTAAACAATCGTCCTATAATGCCCGAACTTTCTTTTGCTCCATAATTATTGTTAGAATATGTGAGGCTGTCAACTCTTCCATCTATCTCTATTTCCCCTTTTTCAACAGTTAATCTGCTAACGTGAAGTTCCTCACCTTTTATCATTAACATTCCTTGTTCTGTTTCTAGCAGTATCTCTTTTGTATCAAAAGATAGTACATCCTTTACCCCAGTAATATTTCCATTACCTCTATTTGATAAAGATATCTTGTGCCCTCTATTTTGCAATCTGTCATCCATAAAATACCTCCTTGTCTATTGGAATATATGACAAGGATAAATCAAATATGATTACTTTTATATTAATATTATAAATATTTAAACATTTCTTTAGCATCTTCTTTTTTAGTTGTATCTAATATTTGTGTTACCTCAACTTTAACTGATTTGTTTCCAAATCCAATCTCTATTATATCACCTAATTTAACATCTGTAGATGCCTTGGCTGTCTTATCATTTATCATAACTCTACCTGCATCACACGCCTCGTTTGCAACTGTTCTTCTCTTTATTAATCTAGACACTTTTAAATACTTATCTAATCTCATAATTCTATTCTACCTCTCTATTTATATATACTGAATTATATCCTTCCTTATAAGTAAAAAAAGGGCACCTAGAAGGCACCCTTATCTCATACAGAAATTATGCGTTAACTGTATCCTTTAAAGCTTTACCAGCTTTAAATTTTGGAGCTTTTGAAGCTGCGATTGGCATTGGCTCGCCAGTCTTAGGATTTCTTCCTTCTCTAGCTGGTCTATCAGCTACTTCGAAAGT
>JAVBSS010000073.1:0-7505 GCA_031556525.1 Lachnospiraceae bacterium | reverse complement strand
CTCTTTATTCATAATAGTTACACCTGTTAAAACCAACCCATTATTCTTGGTGACTTTATTTATTATTACTTCACAATCATTGTACATTTCAGATAATAAATTCTTTATTGCTTCTACAAATACCTCTTTTGTATCTATGTTTTTATTTTCTACTGTCATTATATTTTCCCTCTTCTTTCAATTAAAAAAGCTCCAGTACGCTTTAACTGGAGTTGTGAATACTTTGATTTAATGTGATTTTTATTTGATGTTACTTATTGGCTTATGCTACTTGTTTCTTATATTCTGGTAAATCCTTATATCGTGGATGTGATTTTAAATCATATTTATCAACAAACTGTGGATTTTCTCCCCTTGTAAATAACCATCCTTTGTTAAGTGGCATTGCAAGAATTGTATTAACTGATTTATTTGCTTTTATGCTCATATATCTAGCTGTTTCTACGTCTTGACCACCAAGATATAAACAGTTGTCACAGTTATTTAAAATGGTCATTGCATTTGCATGTTCGTATATGGATTCTAGTTGTGATATGCTTTGCAATATAATACTTACATATATTTCTCTTGAACGAATAACCGATATAATCTTATCAAAGTCTGGTATGTACACATTTGATGCAAAATCATCTAGTATTATTCTCACTGGTATATCTAACCGATTCATTTCATAGTCTTTATCTGCACTTATGCAAAGGGTTTGCAAGGCTTGTGTGTAAAATATATTTATAAGCCTATCCATTGACCTATCTGTATCGCTTATTGTTAAGAATACTGCTGTCTTTTTCTTTCCTAATTTGGCAAAATTAATTCTCTTAGTTTTAGTCAGTAAGCTTTTCGCTCCATCAAAGCTTAATACATCTAGCTTCTCTGCTATAATACTTCTTATACTCTCATATGTCTTTTCTGCTGCTCTAGTTGATTTGTACATGTTATATCTTGTTATTGCAAAACTATCTGGATTGATTTCATTTAGTTCCATAAATAGTCTATCAAATCTTCCTGTAGTCATTTCACTAAATAGCTTTATTACACTATCCATTGTATGTTCTTCATCTGGTAGGCACTCTAATACATAGCTTATCATACTTTCTATATACATCCGAGCTGACAGTTCCCAGAAAGGATCTCGATTATTCTTTAATGGTATTAGGCAGGCTGCAACTGTTAATATATCTTGTTCAATATACTTTTCTCTTACTTCATCATATCTAATGTAATCAAATGGATTATAGCCATGTGTTGCTGAGAAACAATCTGTAAAATCTATACCTATTATTTCATATCCTTCTTCTATTAGCACTCCTTCTACTTCTTTTTTTATGCTACCTTTTGTATCTGCGATTATCATACTTTCGTTGCATTGCAATATATTAGGTTTTACATATCCTCTGGTTTTACCTGAACCACTAGGGCCTATAATAATATCGTTATTATTTAATCCTGTAATCCACGTATTGTTGTTTATTAGTTGCCCTTGTGACAATATTCTAAATGTGTCTACTGGCTTAGTGGTTATGCTTTCTTCATTCATTTCAACCACCTCAAATCTTTTCTAAAATCTTATCTGCAAGTCCATACTCTATAGCTTCCGTTGCACTAAAAAAACTATCCTTTGAAGTCTTTTTATATACCTCGGATAGTTTCTTTCCTGTGTGCTTTGCAATTATTTTTCCTGTTATCTCTCTAGTCTTCATTAAATCTTTACTTCTCTCTTCAATGTCTAATGCACTACCAGAAAGTCCTCCACTTATTAAAGGGTCATGTATCATAACTTTTGAGTGGGGTAGTATATCTCTCTTATCTCCACTTGCAAATAGTAAAGCTCCCATGCTTGCTGCTATTCCAACACAGACCGTCCTTATAGGGCAACTTATTCCTTGCATTACATCATATAGGGCTAGACCACTTGTAACACTACCTCCATTGCTATTAATGTACATTGTTATTTCTTTGTTTGGGTCTTTTCTTTGTAGATATCTAAGTTGTAATATAAGTCCATTAACTAACTCTGTTGTTATCTCTCCTGTACAATCAACTTCTCTATGCTTAAGCATTTCATCTTGTATGTTGTATCTTATATATCCAGAACTTGTTTCTTTAACAATGGCTGGAATGCTTGGGTTAATATTCATCGTCGTCTTCTCCTTCTTCGCTATTTTTAATTCTTGCTATTGGCTCAATTAGGATTCCATATAGTAATTCATATTTTTCTTTTTGGGTCATTTTACTAATATCATGTATTGTTTGTGCTAGCACCTTACCCTTCCTTAATTGTTCACCTACTTGGTCTACATATCTGCCTTCTATACCAGTTAAGCCAAACATTCTAGCCGTAGTAAATAGATAGTCATCTGTATATATTTCAAATATAGCAAGAGCTACAGGACTATTTCTTGATACCATTTTCAATCTCTTATTAAGTGATATTCTATTCTGCTTCTCCATAAGCAATCTTCCTTTCCTCATAACATTTAAGAATGGGAGCAATAAGAATATCTATTATCTGTTCAGCCATGGTTCTCATCTCTGGGATATCCCAACAATACTCAACTAACATTGTTACCATCTTGTATGTCATTTCCCCTTCTTCATCTTCTGTTATTTCGAGAATTTGCCTTAATTGTTCTCTTTCTTTAGGGAACGAATAGAGATAACCACTAATAGGAACATTCATAAAGTTATCAATGGCTGCCACTAAAAAAGAGTCATCACTAGCAAAACCACGACTAATGTTATTTAGGCGAGTTTCTAGGCTGTTTACATTTATTCGCATTGTTCTTCTCCTCTCCACGCAACTAATCAAAACTGCTTTTTAAAAACACCCGAGCATCTTGGATGCTATGGAAAAAGATTGAAAATTGGGGTAAAAAAAGAGAACTATTGCTAGTTCTCAGGGTTGTAGATACTTCTAACAAACTAACTACTCCACCACCCTTTATTACTTCCGGTTTCGTAACTAGGGTTAGAAATATGAGGATATTCAACTTGGTTTCGTCCATGCTTTTTTACCCAAGCATATCTTGGTAAATATAGTAGTGCTTCAAACTCTTATCCTTCTGGTAATACTTCTTTAAAATGTCCTTTGGAATATAATTTACAATGCATTGTCATTGCATTTGATACAATGTACCTCTATTTAGAAATTAATAATTCACTTCTGGTACTAGTCTAAGATTGTCTATGTCAATTGTTTTTAAGCCATTAGCTTTTAATTCGTTGTCAAATATCATAAGACTGCTCCTCTCCATGAATCTAATTCTTCTAAAAGGCATTATTTATAACAATATCATATATTATTATTGCTTTCAATTACATTGTTAATTATAATTCTTTATCAAAAAATCCCTAGAATATTTCTATTCTAAGGATTCTCTTTAAATTCTTTAAAACTTTATTTATTTTGGTTCAAAATTAACAATCAGTTCATATAAACCGCTTGAGTCCCTGACTTTACTGAATTTTATTTGTCAAACTTTCACTATCGCAGAAATCTTCACAAGTTTTATAGATGCCTATTTCTCATATAAGTTCTACCATTCAACACCTTATTAACTTTTAATTTATTCATTTGTGGCAAATATACTTATATTAATTAGCATTAAGCTACTTTATTATTTCCTTCACTTTTTTACATATATGCAAGTTCAAAAATTCTAATTTCCTTTGCTCCATTTCTTTTAATTTTTCATCCCATTCCTTAGCAAGTCGTGCCTTACTAATCACTGTTTCAATTGGGTAATCATTAAAAAATTCCATTTCCTCATTCCTATAAAATTCTTTTGCATAATTATTTAATATCTTTGCAATTTCTTTTTCATAATCTCTAGGATAACATAAAAATTCAAATGTTGATACCATATCATATATTTGTTCATTCAAATAATTATACTCCGGAGGATAATCATATGCAACCACAATTCTTTCATCATCATATATAGGACATGGCTTGATAACAATTTCCTCTTCTCTCAATTTAAACTCAAAATATGACATAATACAACCTGTATCAATAGAAAACTTATCATACTTATACACACTTTCATATTGATCTATTAATAAAATTAGTTTTTTTCTCTCCTTAGAATTTAAATATCTAATTGCATAACTTGACTTTAGTTCAACTAATATTTCATAATTACTCTTGATATATGGTTTTTCTAATAATTTCACTATTGGAAAAATCATTGTTATAAAAACTTCATCTCTATTTCCCTTATTATAATACCTATGAGAAATCAATAATGAGATAATAGATGAAATAAATATAGCCACCGCATTTTGATATAACCATTCGAAAACCATACACATTTCATTTCCTCCAATACATACCAACCTAGATTTTAACCTCATGCCCACTAATTTTTACTTGCTTAAATTTTTCATTTTCAGAAATACACCCTATTTGCCATATTGAAATTATAATAAAAATCATCCAACAAAAAATCATTCGTAAATTCAAGTCTATATAATACGTTATTATCATAAATACCCATATAATATCAATACTCGTTCCTTTACTCTAATTTTATTTTCTCAAATGTCATGTTTAAGTCTTCTAGTGATTTACTTTGAGTATATCCCTTATACACCTTGTCTGCTATATAATTTTTCTCACATTCATCACATCTGTATGTAATCAATTTATTCTGTCTCTCAATTCCACCAGGAGAATATGTACATACAATCATATCTTTTTCAGTATTACCATTACAACAAGGACAATAATGCTTTTTACAATATATTGCTGGAACTACGTAAACTTTAAACTCAGAATAATATGAACATGATATTAAATTATTACATGGTTGCGTAAATACTACAGATTCTGTACACATACAATTATTTTTTTTAAAATCATAGAAATTACAATTTTCTTTTTTTCGTAATTTAATTGGAATTATCTCTTCTGGATCATCTAATTCAATTAATTTAGTTATATCCCCTTGTATGTTTTCATTTTTCTCAATCCATGCATCAAATTTATCTTGAAAGCCCCTAAACCACTGACTACACAAAATATAATGCTTACCATTTATATACAATATTGGTTTTGTCCAATATCTAGCATATTCGTTATTATAATTTTTTTGCTGTGAAATTGGTTTTGACATATCAATTTCTTTAATAAGCGGATAACATATTCCAAAATTATCATTGCACCAATATCTATTCAAAAAGTTTTTCAAATCATACTGTTTATCTTCATTTGAAAAATAATCATAAAAATAATCTCTTACATATTGACCTATTTTCTTTTCAGCTTGTTCCTCTGTATCTATTTCACTAATCAGTTTTTTTTTACACTATTTCCATGTAAAGAAGAATAATCTGCCCTCAAATATATTTTTAATGATGCTATTGGAATGTTATATTTCTCAAGTATATTCCCAATAATAGAACATATTGTATTTGCACTATGATTTGTTTCAATGAAGACATCACTACCAGATATTTTTCTTGGATTATACATGTTTCTATCACTGAACGAAAAATATGTTCTCGTATTTCCCTGCATCTGCGCATCATTTACAAAAGACTTGAATAATTGTGGATTCCTTTGATTTAATACTTCACACACAATTCTTAAAATCTGCTTCCAATCCCTAGCAGAGAATCTTTGTCCTTCTAAAGAAAATGAAACTGGTCGCTTATGTGTAAAACTTTCAAATAACCCATGTGCTTCTAATTCATTTACTTGGCAAGAACCATATTTATCTATATTACCGCTTGCATTTTCACTTTCACCTATAACTTCTATATCATTATCATATGAATAATCAGTTTCAACACCATCAAGAATTTCACTAATATATGATGATAATTGAGTTAATTCTTTACTTACCTCAATATAAGGAGCAGTTTCATCATGTCTACCGCTTTGTAATAGTTTCAATGTATTTCCATCAACTAATGCTCTTGTATTTCCAATTGCTTCAATAGTTGCATTAAGGGCTGTAAATAATTCATCTGCATGTCCTGGTGTCTCTTTAAGTAAAAACTCTGTCAACTTTTGCATAACTTGTCACCATACTTTCTCCAATAAATGATAACAGTATATCATAAAATACAAGTATATTCTACCTATTTTCGGAAATTTCTAATAAAATCTATAATCATTTCCCATTTTAAAACTATTATGTTTAGATATCTTAAATACACCTTTATTACATTATTTTTTAAATTTTCCCGACAAATTAGTATAATGTTATGTCTTACTATTTTCAATACCATAATTGCTTTCAATTACATTGTTAATTATAATTCTTCATCAAAAAATCCCTAGACTAGAATTTTCTAATCTAAGGATTCTCTTTAAACTTCTTTAAAAACTTATTTATTTTGGTTCAAAATTGGTTCAAAATCATTAATTGGTTCATATAAAAATGCTTCAATCCCTTGATTTCCCTACCTTTTACTTATCCAAACTCTTCATCGTCGGGAACAACAAAACATCCCTAATAGCATATGAATCAGTTAATAACATACATAATCTATCGATTCCGATACCAATACCACCTGTTGGAGGCATTCCATACTCAAGTGCTGTAATGAAATCTTCATCCATGTGATTTGCTTCTTCATCGCCTGCTGCTCTTAGTTCTTCTTGTGCTTCAAAACGTCCCTTTTGATCGATTGGGTCATTTAATTCTGAGAATGCATTTGCCATTTCTCTCTTAGTAATAAATAACTCGAATCTCTCTGTAAACTCTGGATCAGTTGGTTTTCTCTTAGCAAGTGGAGATATATCAACTGGGTGATCCATAATAAATGTAGGTTGAACTAAGTTCTCTTCAACGTACTCTTCAAAGAATAAGTTAATAATATCACCATATTTATGTCTATCTTCAAAAGCTATCCCTTTTTCTTTAGCGATTGCCTTTGCTTCTTCAACAGTCTTAATCTCATTGAAATCAACATTTGCATACTTCTTAACAGCATCAACCATTGTTAATCTCTCAAATGGCTTAGATAGATCTATCTCTACTCCATCATAAGTAACTACTGCTGTTCCACATACTGTCTCTGCAAGATATTTGAATAGACTCTCTACTAAGTCCATCATTCCATAGTAATCAGTGTATGCTTGATATAACTCTAATAGTGTAAATTCAGGATTATGTCTAACTGATAATCCTTCATTACGGAATACTCTACCTATTTCATATACTTTCTCTAGACCACCAACGATAAGTCTCTTTAAGTATAACTCTAGAGATATTCTTAAATGTAGATCTTGATCTAAGGCATTATGATGAGTGAAGAAAGGTCTTGCTGCTGCACCACCTGCATTTCCAGTAAGAACTGGAGTCTCTACTTCTAAGAACCCTTGTCCGTCAAGATATTTACGAATTTCGCTTAATATTCTTGAACGCTTAATAAATGTATTTCTTGATTCTTCATTTACAATTAAATCAATATATCTTTGTCTATATCTAACGTCTGTATCCTTAAGTCCATGATACTTCTCTGGAAGAATCTGAAGACTCTTAGAAAGTAATGTA
>JAVBSS010000072.1:0-16500 GCA_031556525.1 Lachnospiraceae bacterium | reverse complement strand
TTAGGAATTGAAGAAACTAAAGACAAAAACATTATAACAAATGCATATAGGGAAAAACTTTCGGTGGTTAATCCAGAAGAAGATAGTGAAGGATTTATGAGACTTCGTGCTGCTTATGAAGAAGCTCTACAATATGCAGATGAAGAAGAAGTGGATGACGATTCGCCACTGGGTAGATGGATAAAGGAAGCAGAAGTAATATATAAGGCATATTCAAGAAGAATTAGTGAAGAGGCATGGTCAGAGCTTTTAGAAAATGAAGTGTGTTTTGGATTAGATACCAAAGAAGAAGCAAGAAATAGATTGCTTGGGTTTTTAATGGATCATTACATACTGCCACAGAAGATTTGGTTAGTATTTGACGAGGCATTTGATCTAATGGAATCTAGAGAAGAGTTATATGAGATATTCCCTAAAGATTTTATTGACTATGCAGTTGTATATAATATTGAGAACCCAGATACAATAGACTTTGACGCCTTTGATGAGATAGACGATAGTCTAGATTACGAAAACTACATTAACTTGTATATATCGTTAAAGAGATTAATGCGAGGCAATGATAGAGAAGAGATAGATAAAGTAGTAGCGGAGATGGAGAAGATAGGTATACCTTATCCTTATTTTGATATGGAAAAGGCAGTAATATTACTTCGCGATGAGAAGAAGGCAGAGGCTCTTGAAATTATGGAGCAGGTTAACAGATTACTTCCTAATAACAAAGAGGTATTATATTTAATGGGAGTATGTTATTCATCAGATGGTAAGGCTGAAGAAGCACTTACTTACTATGAGAGAATACTTAATGAATTTGATGAGAAAGATGCTGCAGCGTTAGGTGGAAAAGCATACTGTCTATATATAATGAAGGAGTATGAGAAGGCAAGAGATATATATGCAGATATATTAGATGAAGATTCTCATAACATGAATGCAGAAGAATATTACAACAAGGCAACAGAAGAATTAGTTAAGATATATACAGAGGAATTAAAGAAGGATAAGAATAATAACGATACAATAGTAGAACTTGCTTGGTGTCAGATGCAAACTAAGAGAATTAAAGAAGCACTTGAGACTATAAGTAAAGCAAAACCATTAGGCGATAAGGTATTTAGGTACTATAATATACTTGCTCACTGTAAGGCTATAGATGATGATATAGAAGGTGCGTTAGAGTACTTTACTATATGGCGCGAAGAATTAGAAAAGCTAGAGGATGATGGAACCGAAGAGACTAAGAAGCATTTAAAAAGACATAGTTATACGATATTTAGACAAGGTTGTTGTTATACAGGATTAAAGGATACTGAAAAAGCACTGGAATATATTAATAAAGCTATTGAGATGAGCCCAAATGAGATAATGTTTAGATTGGGAAAAGCAAGTCTATATCTAGATGAGAAAGAGTATACAAAGGTAGTAGATACATGTGATGAGGCGGTCAAGGTGGATCCTGAGAATGGAGAAATCTATGGTGTAAGATTGAGAGCGTTTTATGAAATGGGATACTATCAAGAATGTTTTGACGATTGTAACCAATGTATATCATATACACCATTTTTCCTTCAAGCATATATATACAAGATAAAGGTATTATTAGTATATGATGAGTATGAAGAGTCAAAGAAGATTTTTGAATATCTAAAAGATAATGGGGCCGAATATGATGATATAGAAGTGGTATACGGTGAATATTTACTTACCAAAGACGATAGAAGTGAAGATGACAAGAAAAAGGGTAGGGAAATATTTGATAAGTTAATTGATAAGTATGCTGATAAAGATAAATCGGAGAGAAACTTCTCAATGCACTATATATATTATATGAAAGCAGCATGGAATAGAGAAGATAATAAGACTACTAGCACAGTGCAGTATTTCTTAGATAAGGCAATAGAAGAAAAGGCAGATTACATAGGTGCATACTATTTTAAAGGCAGAGTACATGGAGATGAGGAAGAGTTCAATAAAGCTCTAGAAATGTATAATAAAGTATTAGAACTTAATCCGAATCATTATGATGCTAATCGCCGTATTGCAGAAATATATGATGATAAATATGAGTATGAGAAAGCATTAGAATATCATACAGCTCAATTAGAAAATGAGCAAAGTCTGTATTATTTCTTGAATCGTGGACTGGCATACATGGCATTAGATAGATTTGATGAAGCTAGAGCTGATTATGAAGAAGGAAAGAAATGTGATCCGGACAACCCACACTCATATAATAATATAGGTGTGACATATCAATATGAAGGCAATTTAGAAAAGGCTGTTGAAAACTATTTAGAGGCAATATCGAGGGTAGAGAATGAACCAACACCAGTTGTATATAGAAATATGGTAACAACACTAAATAGATTGGGACGACATCTAGAAGCAGCAAAATATCACGATATAGTTTATGAGAAATTTAGCAACCCTTATGATTTAACAGAAAAAGCCATGACCCTAAGATATGGAGGGGAATTTGAACAAGCTATAGAAGTATATAAGAAATGGGATGAAGTTAAGAATAATATTAAGCATACAAAAGCAGCGGACTTTCTAAATAACTGGAATGGATTTAATGGAACTCCAAGGTATTTAGGATATGTTGGCGAGTGTTATATGGAAGCAGGGGATTTCAAGAAAGCAAAGAAATATCTAAAGGCGGCAAGTGACCTTAAAGATACAAACGCAATGGAGAGATTAGCATTTATATATATGTTTGAAAATAACTATAAAAAGGCATTAAAATACTGGAAGAAAACAGAAGGTACGTTACAGAGACATATATATTTAGCAACTTGTTATAACATACTAGATAAAAAAGATAAAGCAATGAATGCCATAAAACAGGGCTTTGAAGAAGTTGATAAGCTTAGATTAGAAGATAACGGAATAAAGACAAGAATATTTTATCTAAAAGGAGCACTATACCTAGAAGAAGGCTCTTATGATAAAGCATTTGAATATTTAACTAAGACGTATAATAATAGAATGTGTAATTCTTGTGATTATGCAAAATGTCACGAAGCAAGTTTTAGATTAGGCAGATACTATGAGATAATGAATGATTATGATAAGGCATTACATTATTATATAGAAGCAATGGAAACAGTACCATATGAATATGAGTACAAAAAAGCAGTAGAAGATCTTAAGAAAAAGATGAACAACTAGGAGGCAATAAATATGATAATAGGAATAGATTTAGGTACAACCAATAGTCTAGTTGCCTATTGTACGGAAGAAGGGGCAAAGATAATTCCTAATAGATTAGGAAAGAACACAACTCCTTCTATTATAAGTATAGACGACGAAGGAAATACCTACATTGGAGAGACAGCAAAGGAACGTAGAGCAAATTATCCATTACAGACAGCAGAAGTATTCAAGCGTACCATGGGTACAGATAAAGAATACAAATTGGGTAATAGAAAATTCCGTTCAGAAGAATTATCAGCACTTATATTAAAATCACTTAAAGAAGATGCAGAGGAATATTTAGGTGAGCCAGTAGAAGAAGCAATTATAAGTGTACCAGCATATTTTAACGATATTCAACGTAAGGCAACTAAGAAGGCTGGAGAGATGGCTGGACTAAAAGTAGATAGAATAATAAATGAACCTACGGCAGCAGCTATAGCCTATGGATTATATAACAAAAATGAATCTACAAAATTTTTAGTATTTGATTTAGGTGGAGGAACTTTTGATATATCAATATTAGAGTTATATAAAAATATCATGGAAGTTCATTGCGTAGCTGGAGATAATTATTTAGGTGGAGAAGATTTCACAGATATAATAGTAGAATTATTTTTAAAGCAATATGATTTAGATATAAAAGTACTAGACGATAAGACTGTATCTCATATAAGAAAACAAGCAGAGAAATGCAAGTTGGATTTTGAAGAGAATAAAGTATCAACTATGAAGTGCAATGTAAATGGTGAGATTCATTCTTATGAGATATCAATAAAAGAGTATGATAATGCATGTAAGCCATTATTTGCAAAACTTAGAAAACCAATAGAGAGAAGTTTGAAAGATTCTAATATAAAATTATCAGATATAGATGAAATAGTATTAGTTGGTGGTGCAACAAAACTTTCAATGGTAAGAAGATTTGTAAGTAAATTGTTTGGAAGAATACCAGATACAAGTATTAATCCAGATGAAGCGATAGCTATGGGTGCCGCAGTTCAAGCGGCAATGAAAGAACGTAAAGATTACATCAAAGAAACAATACTTACAGATGTATGCCCATTTACACTAGGCACAGAAATTGTAGTGCAGAGAAGTGGTAAGTTCTATGAGGACGGACATTTTCTACCTATTATAGAGAGAAATACAGTAATACCAGTAAGTAGAACAGAGACATTATATACAGTAAATGATAATCAAAAATGTTTAAGAGTAAAGATACTTCAAGGTGAAAGTAGATTTGCTGTAAATAATTTATGGTTAGGAGAAATATCTGTAGATGTACCTCCAAGAAAAGCAGGGGACGAATCAATTACAGTTACTTACACCTATGATATTAACTCCTTATTAGAAGTAATAGTAAAGGTTAACTCAACAGAAGAGATTAAGAAGATATTAATTCAAAGTGAAAATAGTGGAATGACCAAGGAAGAAGCAGAAGCAAGAATGGAGGAGTTGAATTATCTAAAAATTCCACCAAGAGAACAAGAGGAAAACAGACTTCTTATATTTAGAGGTGAGAGACTATATGAAGAAGCAACAGGAAAGTTAAGACAAGAGATAGATTTGATCTTAAGGAAATTTGAAGAAGTATTAGATAAGCAAGATCCAGAAAAGATTAAGGACGCTAGAAAAGAGTTGCGAGCTAGTTTAGATGAAATAGAAGATAGTGATATGCTATTTGACTATTAAGCAAAGCATTTAATGTATAGGAAAGAGGTCAATTATGAAATCACATAAAAAAGGATTAGATAGTGGATTCAAGACAAAGTTTATTATAATTATGGCTCTTATTTGTATTGTGGCAATTGGAATAATATATTATATAAACATACCAGCCATTAGTGTATATTCTAGTAATACATGGGTATTTGTATTAGTTATAATAGGTGTTTTGGGATTAGCATTTAACAAGTATGATGTGTTTGGTAAAAAGGATTCATATAGTAAGAAAATAGATTTCGTAAATACAAAAGCATCTAAAGTATTTTTTATAATGCTTGCCGTAGGACTTGTGGTATATGCAATTGGTGGACTTATATCAAGTGAAATATTTTCAGCAAGTAAATTTGCAGGTATGATAACAGTTACTGATAGGGAGTTTACTGAGGATATAGTAGATAAGGAGGTTATAGATGATATAGCCCTAATGGATACGGCTAGTGCAAGAATAGTTGGAGATAGAACGATAGGTCAATTATCGGAAGTAGTAAGTCAATTCGAAGTTAGCAATGACTATAGTCAAATAGTAGTGAATGGAAGACCTATGAAAGTAGCACCTCTTGAGTATGCTGATTTCTTCAAATATGTTAACAATAGCAGTGATGGAATACCTGGGTATGTTACAGTTGATCCAATTACTAATGAAGCAAAATATGTAGAGTTAAGTCAAGGTATGAAATATACTACATCAGCATATTTTAACAAAAACCTTCAAAGACATTTAAGATTTAATTATCCATCAGCAATATTTGAAGGATATTATTTTGAAATAGACGATGAAAGTAATCCATACTATGTATGTCCAGTGTTAAAGGCAAATGTAGGATTATTTGGAGCAATGGATGTAAAAGGTGTAGTAATCTGTAATCCTATAAATGGTGACACAGAATATTATAGTATTGATAAAGTACCTAAATGGGTTGATAGAACATATAATGGAAGTTTATTAACAAAGAAATATAATTGGTATGGAATGTTATCAGGTGGCTATCTAAATAGTATCTTTGGCAACAAGGGTTGTAAGATGGTAACAGATGATTTTGGATACAAAGTTATGGATGATGATTTGTGGATATACACAGGAGTAACATCTGTAAATGGTGATGAGTCTAACATAGGATTCGTATTGATGAATACAAGAACAAGTGAAGCAAGATACTATAAGATTGCAGGAGCAGAAGAATATTCAGCAATGGGAGCGGCAGAAGGTGAAGTTCAGCATTTAGGATATAAAGCATCCTTCCCTTCGTTAGTTAACGTTAATGGTCAACCAACATATGTTATGGTTCTTAAAGATAATGGCGGATTAGTAAAGATGTATGCCTATGTAAATATAGAACAATATAATATAGTAGGAACAGGCACAACTAGTACGGAAGCAAAAGCAACTTATAAAAAATTAATATCAAGCAACGGCTTAGTTAACAAGGATACTGTAGATGAAGATATATTCGATAGCAAAAATGTAACGGTTGAAGAAATAAGATATATTACTGTAGGAACAGATACCCATGTATATATAACAGATACTACAGGAAAAGTATATAAGCAGAATTTTGCAGAAAATGAATTCCTAATATTTATTAATAAAGGCGATAATATTAAGGTATATTATGAGCCTAGTGCCGATGGTATAAATAATTTAATTAAATATGAGTAACAATATCTGATTTTAAAAATACAATATATAGTGATGATGCGCAACAAATTGCAACATATAGTAAAATGAGGCGTTTTTATAGTCAATGTTCACAATAAAGAAATATAAAATATACAACATGAATAAAAACATTGTACTAAAATAAAAACAATCGCAAATTTTCTTGCAAAGGAAAAATTTGTGGTATATACTCCCATGAAGTGGAAAAAATATAACTGTATGGAATATTGTAAGAAAGAGAGGTGTGCAACATGGCTAAAGTAGATATTGTATTAGACAGCATAGAAAAAGTAGAGAAATTCGTTAGTAATATCAAAGCATACGAGTGTGATTTTGATTTAGGATCATCAAGAGTTATGATTGATGCAAAGTCAATTCTAGGAATATTAAGCTTAGGATTGGGGCAACCATTAAAACTTACTATACACAAAAACGACAATATAGATGATATAATGACTTCAATCGCACCATTTATGGTATAAGTAAGAATGGACATACGAAGAGACTGAATAGACCAATATGTTTTCCGTTATATACGGAGAATGTGTTGGTCTGTTTTTTGTATTAGAAGATTAAAACTACATAATATAGACTATTGATTTTGATAATATTAATGATATACTATATATAATAAAGGTATGTATTATGGGAATAGATTTTAAAAACGTTATATACCTTTATAAAAAAGTAGATTTTTGTTAGGCATAGGCTCGTATCATGTTATGAATGTTTAATAAAATGTGTTATATTTTTGTATTTTGCTTATTTGTGCACTTATGAATGAGGAGGAATATAAATATATACAATCGTAGAAAGAGAATAAAGGAACAGAGGAAGGAGAGGTTACTATGTGTGAAGCTGTTGAAAACTTTGCGAGAGAATATGCAGAGGAAAATATGAAAGAAATAGCAAAAAAATTATTAAAGAAAAATCTTTCAATTGAGGATATTGTAGAAACAACGGGATTGAGTACAGATGAAGTAGAAAACCTTCTGAGTTCTTTAGATAATTAAACTTGTTAAAATAGTTATTAATCAAATATAATGATAGATGTCCATAGGTTAGGAAGAACATTATGGGCATCTTCTGTATTTATGGAAATTTGGAAAATAACGTGTTGACATTCATAATATTATTTGCTATTATAGTTAAGCGTCACAACTTAATATAGTATTATTATTTAGACATGGAGAAGTACTCAAGTGGCTGAAGAGGCGCCCCTGCTAAGGGTGTAGGTCGTTTGCGCGGCGCGAGGGTTCAAATCCCTCCTTCTCCGTTATCAAGAAACACTTATTGGAATCTGAACTTATTGGTTTGGGTTACGATAGGTGTTTTTTATTTATCTGCTTTAGAAGTAGTTCATATATAGTTCATGATATAGTGATAGTTTTAACCTAGAATAAAAATAAGGAGGGCTATAAAATGTCAAAACTATATCTAAGAAATATACATAAGACCTACCATAGCAACGAAACTGTTCATGCACTAAAAGATATTAACTTATCTTTTGAAGCATGTGAGTTTGTATCAATACTAGGACCATCAGGTTGTGGAAAGACCACGTTGCTAAATACAATTGGTGGGCTCAATCATTACGATGAAGGTGATTTATTGGTGGATGGCAAATCTACAAAAGATTATAGTGATACAGATTGGGATGCTTATCGCAATCATTCAATAGGTTTTGTATTTCAAAATTATAATCTAATCCCTCACCTTTCTGTTATGCAAAATGTGGAACTGTCCATGGCATTTTCAGGTATAAGCAAAAAAGAAAAAAGACGTAAATCACAGGAAGTGTTACGAAGGGTAGGACTAGAAAGTGTTATGAATAAAAAGCCAACGGAACTTTCTGGTGGTCAAGCACAGAGGGTTTCTATTGCAAGAGCCTTAGTGAATGAACCTGAGATTATTCTTGCGGATGAACCCACAGGGGCGTTGGATAGTGGAACAGGACTTCGTGTAATGGAAATATTAAAAGAAATATCCAAAACCAAATTGGTGATTATGGTTACACATAATGTTGAGTTGGCAGAAGAATATAGCACTCGCATTATAGAATTATTGGATGGAGAAGTTGTATCTGATAGCCAGCCCGTTAATACTGATAAAGTTGCAGTAGTGAAAAAGTATAAGCAAAAGAGAAACAATATATCTCCGATTATGGCATTTACATTATCACTTCAAAATCTATTGGCAAAAAAGAGTCGAACATTTTTCACATCACTGGCTGGAGGAATTGGTATTATCGGTGTTGCGTTAGTATTGGGACTATCAAGTGGCTTATCAGCATTTATGGGAGGTATGCAAAGTGATGCATTATCAGGATATCCTATATCGATTAGCACTGATATGGAAAATGCACCTACTGGTGTAAAACCAACTTATGTTCGTTATTCAGATGCTAATGTTTTATATCGTGATGATGAAAGTGAATATACGACCCAACATACCAATGTGTTGACAGATGAATATCTTGATTACATTGCAAACATTGAATCAGCATTGCCAAATTCAGTTAATTCTATAGCATACTCACGAGGAGTTCGACTTAACCTTATTAACCTTGTACCTCAAAAAGAAGCTGTTAGTAATCAATTTATAACTACAGGCGTTGAGGAAGAAATAGGTGTCATGGGTATGGGTAGTACTTATTTGCAGGTTATGCCAAAGCGTACGGATTTTATATTGGAGCAGTACGATTTAATAGGTGAGAAAAGTCGATTACCAGAAAAGGAAAACGAAGTTGTACTTGTTGTGGATGAATACAATCAAATGGATGTAGACTTCTTTAATAAATTAGGAATTCACAATGGTATTAATGAATATAAATTGACTGACTTTATTGGTAAAAATATTGCGAAGGTAATTCCTAATGATACATTTTATACTGAAAAAGATGGGTTATACATTGCAGCAGGAAAAGAAGATTATGATAGACTGTTACAAAGCACAGATGGAACTTATCTTATGGTTGTGGGGGTGTTACGTCCCAAGCCCAATGCAGCAAGTAACTATTTTGGTTCAGGTGTCATCTGTACCAATTCCTTAATAGAATCAGTTTTAGATCAGGCAAAGACTTCAAAAGTTGCAGTAGCACAGGCAAATGTAGATTATGATATTCATACAGGACTACCTTTTGAAGATGACGCTACTAAAGCTAAACAAATGAAACAGCTAGGAGTAGACTTACGCCCTACGGAAATAGAAATATATTCTGTAGATTTTGCTAGTAATGATGCCGTAATGGCATATCTTGATTCATGGAATGTAACAAAAGCAGAAGAAGAACAAGTTTTCTATACAAATAATGCAACCACCCTTACCAATGTTACAGGTTCGTTGATATCAACAGTATATTATGCGCTTATTGTATTTGCATGTATCTCATTGGCTGTATCAGGATTAATGATTGCAATTATTACCTATGTATCTGTTGTGGAGCGAACAAAAGAAATTGGTATATTGCGTTCACTTGGTGCAAGTAAACATGATATTACACATGTTTTTGAAGCAGAAACAATTATTGTTGGATTTATTGCAGGAATTATAGGAATAGCAATATCTAGTCTGCTTACAATACCTATTAATGCTGCAATTTTACAAACCACGGGAGTTGCCAACATTGCAAGTATCGGTTTAGCTCAAATTAGCCTGCTTCTCTTAGGTAGCATGGTATTGACATTAATGGCAGGATTTATACCGGCAAAGTTAGCTGCAAAAAAAGACCCTGTTGTGGCTTTACGTACAGAATAATGATATAATTAGCACAATAATGGAGGTGACACCATGTTCAGCATTTTAGTTGTAGATGATAACAATAATATTCGGAATTTAATTATAGAGAGGCTCAAGGGAGAAGGTTATAATGTATTCTCTGCTTCTGATGGTGAGGAAGCTCTAGAAGTTATGGATTATAGACATATTGATTTAATGATTGCTGATATTATGATGCCCAACATGGATGGATATGAGTTGACAGCAACATTGCGTGGTGCCAGATATGACTTACCCATTCTTATGATTACTGCCAAAGAACGTATTGAAGATAAAAAGCGTGGTTTTCATGTGGGTACCGATGATTATATGGTAAAACCTATTGATTTTGAAGAAATGCTCTTGCGGGTAGAAGCGCTGCTACGTCGAGCAAATATAAATAGTGAAAAAAAGATAACAGTTGGTAAAGTGGAGCTGGATTATGAAACTTTAACTGTAAAGGTTGAAGAGACTGAAACATTACTACCTCAAAAAGAATTTTTGTTATTGTTTAAGTTACTGTCATATCCACAAAAGATATTTACTCGTCGTGATTTAATGGATGAAATATGGGGTATGGATTCTGAAAGTGATGACCGAACAGTAGATGTGCATATTAAGCGTTTGAGAGAAAAGTTTGAGCATTTATCAGATTTTAAGATTATTACAATTCGAGGATTAGGTTATAAAGCTGAGAGGTGTATATGAATAAGAAGAGATTTGGATTCAGGTCATTATATGCAAAACTTGTTACAGTTTTTCTAAGTCTATGGTGGGGACTTAACTTAATTATATTGAGTGTTATGTTGGCAGTTATCACACCAGAACGACTTATACGATTATATCCAGTGGTTAAGGAAGTTGGTGGAGAGTTTTATAACTTTAAGCTGTATACTATCGTTGCATTTATGATAAGTATTTTTATTGGCACGGTGATAATTCTATTGGTTGTGCGTGGAATTATAAAACCAGTAAAGACACTTTCAAATGCAGCACGAAAAGTAGCTGGTGGAGAATTGGATGTTAAAGTTGAAATTACAGGACGAGATGAACTTAGTCACTTGGCTGATGATTTCAATACAATGGCAGAAGAACTTAAAAGCATTGATACTATGCGTAATCAATTCGTATCTGATGTATCTCATGAATTTCGCACACCAATTACATCCATTAAAGGTTATGCCGAACTTTTACGTGACGATGTTACTCATATAAAAGATATATCTGATGAAAAGAAACTTCAATATTGTAATATTATCACTGATGAAAGCAATCGATTGATTACACTCTCAGGAGATTTGTTACGACTATCAGAGCTTGATAGCAAGATTATTCATAAAGTAACAAAGTTTTCGTTGGATGAGCAAATACGAAAAGTTATTGTGCTTTTAGAACCACAGTGGTCAGCAAAGAATATTACATTTAATATTGATATGAATGAGATAGAATACAGTGGTGATAAGGATTTACTTAAACAGCTTTGGATAAATCTAATACAAAATGCAATTAAATTTTCATATGATGAGGGCATAATTACCATTCTCTTACACAATAGAGATAATTGTTTTTATGTAGAAATTAAAGATAACGGTGTAGGTATTGCACTGTCAGATCAAAGCTATATCTTTGACTCATTTTATATGGCAAACAAATCAAGAGAAAATGTAGGTAATGGCTTAGGACTTGCCATTGTAAAAAGAATAGTCGAGATAACAGGTGGTAGAATAAATGTATCTAGCGAACCCAATAAAGGGACATCATTTAAAATAGAGTTACCAAAGCAAAAAATTATTATTAAAGAAGATTTAAGCTTAAAATAGATAATGAAAGATTTTATTAGAGAATAATAATGAAGGAAGAGAAAAAATATATTTTAGGAGGTGGTAAAGTGAATTATGATTTAAATATTCTTAAGGAGAAGTTAATTAGAAGAGGATTTAATACAGTTGTGTGCAATAGTATACAAGAGGCTAGGAATTATATTTTAGATGAGTTTCCTGTAAACAATGATATGATTATAGGAATGGGAAATTCATTAACATTGGATGCATTAGAGATAAAAGAAACTTTAATAGAAAGAGCATCTGCTGTATATCAGCACTCTTTTGGAGCTCCAGAGGATGAAACAAAAAAGGCTTTGTTATCAGATATATATTTAACATCGGCTAATGCTATTTCATATGATGGTCAAATTGTAAATATTGATGGCACAGGCAATCGTACTGCTGCTACTTGTTATGGACCAGAGCAAGTTATTTATGTTATAGGAAAGAATAAAATTGCTGAATCACTTGAAGATGCAATTGACCGAGCTAGAAATATAGCTGCCGTAGAAAATGCCAAAAGATATAATCGTAAAACACCATGCGTGGTTACAGGAAAATGTGAGGACTGTCTATCACCTGAATGTATATGTGGAATAATTACTATCCATAGAAAACAACCATTTGGTCATAAGATGACAGTTGTTCTTGTGAATGAAGATTTGGGATTTTAGAAAGATGAGTAGAGGAGGTATAAGATGAGTTATTTAACAATAGAATCAATATGGTTTGAATTTGACGAGTGGAGTGAACCATATGATGAAAATGATTGTAATACAGATGTTATTTTTACATTAGATGATTCTACAAAATGGGTTGCTACTTTTTATACCTATCAAAACATATTGAGTTTAAGTCAAAAAAACAAAATAACAGATGAAAATCTAAATGGTTTATATTTTTGTGCTACAGATATGATTATTATTGACAAGGTAACTAGGGAAAACATTCAAAAGGTCTTAAACGAAATAATTGCCAATGACGAAATTGATATATATTGTACAAGACTGCAGAATGATACTAATATAGTAGAACCTGATATCGGTTGGAAACAAATTGAAGATCTAAAAGATGATGATAAAATCTATAGTGGTGCATTGATTCGATTTTATAATAAAGAGAAGGCTATTGGGGAGGCGGCATCATTACCTATAAATCCAACGGACTATATTATTTCAGAAATATACGGTAACAATGATTATTTACAATTAACATGTATATCACAAGGAGAGGGCGGTAATATAGGAAGTGTCTTAAAGTCACTAAATGGACATTATACCCTTGGAGCTGAGATTAAGAGAATGTTAGTAAGTGATTTGTACCAAGTATTAATTAATTTTGAGGCTGAGATAGTTATACAATAATTAAACAAAGGAGATGATAATTATGAATTCAGGACAAGAAATGTTTTATAACTTTTTTATTGAGAGAACAAGAGAAGATAAGAAAGGCGAAGCAAAAGAACTACTTGAATTAGGTTTTACAAAACAAGATGAGGGAACATTTTCTAAAGAATATTTAGATGAAGTTATGCCAAAATATTTTGAGTTGATTAAACCAGAATGTGTAGATGAACTAAAAGGAGCTATGGCTAGTTTTTCGTCTAGACTATAATGAAGGCTATGGACTGTCGTAAAAGCATAATTGTTTTTATGGCAGTTTTTTATCATAATAAAATATATGTGAATTGAGATTATATAGGGGGGAATAAAATTGAGATATGAAGATGTAAATGAAAAACTTTTATCAGAGTTTCCAGAGTTTTTAATTGATGAAGATGATGAAGAGTATCTTGAATTACCATATATTGTTGCTGGGTGGTTCACGGCGTATATTTTAAAAGCATATGAATCAGGTGATAAAGATACTTATATTAAAGGATTACAATTTATTGAGAAACTTCATGAAGATGAAACAGAGATGGTAAGGGAATTGGCTACTATAGGATATTTAGAAAGTATTCAAAATACATGGCCACAAGATTTGATAGCTTCAGATATTCCGTTTAATGATTTAGGTGAATTATCAAAAAAATGGTGGATAAAATTAAATGATTTTTGGAATGGTAAAATGGATGCATTAAGTGAAGATGAATAATGGGGTGAAAGAGATATGACATATGAAGAATTTTTAGATTTTGAATCTTGGAGTAAAGATGATGATTATATTCTTATACGTCAAGAAAACATGGATGTTGGTGGCGGAAAAATAAGTATAGATGATATTGATAAAATAAATAATTATGACAATATAGATAAAGTAATGATATCAGGATTAAGACAAGATACCTTTGAATACTTCATTGAGAAATATGCAAACAAGATAAAGTACATTTACTTTTATAAAAATAAAATGATTGAGGATTTTTCTTCCTTATCTAAATTAACAGAAGTGAAAGCAATTAGGTTTTTTCATAATCAGAGAGTAACAAAGCTATGGGACATGTCTAATAATAACAATTTAGAAGCTCTTGTTTTAAGCGATTTTTCGAGATTACATTCCTTGGAAGGTGTACAATTAGCCCCAAGTTTAAAATATTTAAGTTTTGGTGATGCAGTATGGTATACAAGTACATTAACAGATTTAATGCCATTAATTGATACCCAATTAGTTAGTTTTAGATTCAGTGGAAAGACAATTGAAAATAATAATATTTCTATATATAAACAAATGTCAAAATTAAAGTATTTAGATTTTCCGACAAATATGTATACTACAGAAGAGATTGCTGAGGTTGTAGCAACCTGCCCTTATCTTCATGGATATGCATTAGTTCCATATATTAAATTTAATCGAAGTGGAGATGAAAAGGACATATTAATATGTGGTAAGAGAAAACCATTTTTAGATTCTCAAAAGGATGCAGCAAAGATAGAAATATATAAAAATAAGTTTTTTGAATTAGTTGAACAATATAGGCATGTATTATAAAAAATAATTATAAGTTATAGAAGTAAATTTAAATAACAATAAAACTTGATAAGGAGAGAATAATGATTTTTTATTTTACAGCAACAGGTAATAGCAAATATATTGCAGAAAGAATAGCTAACAATATAGAAGATAAAATATATAACCTTGCAGAGTGTATTAAAACAGATAACATTTCGTTTGAACTTAATACTGGAGAAGCAGTTGGTTTTATTGTTCCAGTATATTATTATGGTATTCCTATGATAGTAACTGAATTCTTGCAAAAGCTAAAAATTACCTCAAATGAAGATTACTATTCGTATGCAGTACTTAATTGTGGTGGAACTACTGGCAACGCAGAAAAATTTATAAATCAAGAAAAAGCAGTAAAAGCTACATATGGAATTGTAACAGTTGATAATTATGTACCTATGTATAAGAATATAGGTGAAGAGAATATAAAAGAACAGTTAGACAAGGCAGATAATACTATTAATAGTATTATTGAGCATATTAACAATAAAGATGAAGGAACATTTAATCCAGTTCAAGGACCGTTTTCGCGTTTAGGAACAGCAATGCTTTATCCGATGTATGAAAAGGGAAGAAAAACTAAGAAATTTACTGTAAATGAAAAATGTATAGGATGCGGGTTGTGTGAAAAGATATGTCCACGTAGTGTAATAAAGATTGAAGAAGGTAAACCTGTTTGGAGTAAGCCGCAATGTGAATTATGTCTTGGATGTTTACATAGATGTCCTTTTGCAGCGATTAATTATGGAAAGAAGTCTGAGAAGAATGGTCGTTACATAAATCCAAATACAAAATTATAAATGCAAAGAGAGAATATATATGAAGAAAAATAATAAGGAAGTACAAGAAAAAAATATTATTAATCAAGATATTGAAGATAATGAAGCTATAGAGCAAGAAGTTAAAGAAAGTGATGACAATGAATCCAATAAAGAAGATGAAGATAATTATATGGGACTTGGAATGTTGATTGGCACATGCTTAGGAATGACAATGGGTCAATTGTTTTTTGATGAACTTGCTATGGGAATGAGCGTGGGAATGTGCTTAGGGTTAGCCATAGGAGCATGTATTAAGAAGTGATATAAAAGTATATTGAGATAAATGTGAGAAAAACCAAAACATTTTATAAATTTGTTTTGGTTTTTTAAATTTAAATATAATATTATGTACTGAAAAAGGCTTGTATTTACTAGGTTTTTATGGGGTTTTAAAATTGTGTGAAATTTATGTAAAATATTTTCGAAAAAAGTGTTGACAACCTATTGGGGGTGTGATAATATGTAATTCGTTGCCGCAGTAACGGTAACAAAACAAAAGAACATTGAAAATTAAACATTGATAATTAAACAACCAAACAACCCTGAAAATTCAATAGAATATTCAGAAACGAAC